>NZ_JBFPFS010000023.1:0-107174 GCF_047978125.1 Burkholderia sp. LFS061
GCGGTCCAGCTTCGACGATCCGTCGCCAACTCAGCAGCCAATCGCATACGAAATCCTTTTGCGCAGCGACCTCGTGATCAAGACGAGGCGTTTTTCAACAGCCTGCTAGGGTCTTCAGGGGGGCGAATTACGCGAACATTCGTGTAGTGCGGCTCCCGGGAGCCGTTGCATGGCCGTTTGGTCGGGTTGTTTTGACGCGCGCCCCGTTTCGCAGTCGCCGTTGTCCCCTTCCTGCAGCGATTCTTCAAACTTTCCATTGTCGTCCGACGTGTCTTGAGGCGCAGCTTGAAACCCGTCAGCTGCCTGCGTATTCCCGTTCCCCTCCTGAGCGCGATACGCACCAATGCGATTCAAACGAAAACATCAATGGGGCATTGAGGCAATACTCCTTCACGGGATCCAGTCTCTCGGTTCATTCGCGGGTTGAATTCGACGGCCTCGCTGGATGGCTCAATGAGCGTCCGTGAAAGACCCTGAGCGTTGATACACCAGCGGCGAGATTCCAAAGATCAGTTGCATCACCCGGTTGATTCCGCCCCGATATCCGCCTTGCAGGCGGAGAGGTAATTGAAATCCCGAAAACAAGATCCCGAACAAGGGAGTAGATGTGGTCCGCACTATACGCGCCTATGTGATCCACGCGACGCGGTGCAGCCGGAGTGTCGCGCATTTTTTCAAATGTATTTGACGATTGATGGCTTGAATCCGTGGAATGCAGGAATTCGTACTTGTCCCAGACGCCCGCCTGATAGTTATAGGACTTGTCCTATTTGATGGGTGGAGGGTGGTTGATAACATTATCACACAGGTCGAGTCCTAATAAAAAGCTCGATTTAAGTTTGAAATGGCATCTTGAGTTGTCGGGGTAATGTGACTGCGGATTCGCGAATCTTCGAACCTCGGTCGAAGTGTCGATCAAATATTTTTCTCGAAATTATTGGAGGGTAAAGGCTGATAAATTTAAGGGAAATTGGTTGTGAAAATAGTATTTTTTGAGATGTCATTTTTGACAAATGTGACTGAAAAGTTATTTATTGGATATTGGGTGAACTGGAAATGAAAAAAATCACGATGATGATGTCGGCTGCTGGTCTCGTATTCGCGGCGATGAACGCTGCTCATGCTGCGGATGGCACGATCAACTTCACGGGTGAAATCGTAGCTGCGTCGTGCAGCATCGCGGGCGGTAACGGGACGTCCGTGACCGGCGGCAAGGGCGAGCAGTCGATCGACGTCAAGATGGGCAAAGTCAGTGTGGACGCACTGGACAACACCGCCGGCGGCGGCATCGCGGCCGGTACGGCGATCAACCTCAACCTCGACTGCGGTGCAACCGGCAAGGGCCTGAACACGGTCAAGGTGCGCTTCGACCCGGCCAGCGGCTCGGGCGTGGACGGCACCAACAACAAACTGCTGAAGACCACCGGCACGGCCAAGGGCGTGGGCATCGGCATCTACAACACCGCAGGCACGCTGCTGAACCTGAACGCCAACGAGACGTTCGACGCACCGCTGGTCCAAGGCGGCACGGCCGAAGCACCGACCTACACGGCCAACCTGGGGCTTCGCGCTGGCTACGTAAAGGCCGGCGCCGCCGTCGAGGCCGGTACTGCCAACGGCACGCTGCCGTTCACGCTGACCTACGAGTAATCAACCTCAGGGCGGGGAGTCGTTCCCCGCCCATTCATCTGCATTCCTTTCAATATGAAACGATTCCACTTTGCCGGGCTGGCCCTGGCCAGCTCGTTGCTGTTGTCTTCAGGCGTCTCGCTCGCCGGCATCACGCTCGACGGAACGCGCGTCGTGTTGGCCGCGCCGAGCAAAGAGGCGTCGGTGATGGTCCGGAACCGCGCGCCGGCTGACGTAATGATTCAGACGTGGATGGATGCGAGCGACGGGAAGTCGGACGTGCCGTTCGCGATCACACCGGCGCTGAACCGCCTGGGCGGGGAGAAGCAGCAGACGCTGCGGATCCTCTACTACGGCCAGGGTCTGCCCGCCGATCGCGAGTCGGTGTTCTGGCTCAACGTGCAGGAGATCCCGCAGAAAGCGAAGGGCGACAACACGCTGCAGATTGCCGTGCGTCAGCGCATCAAGTTCTTCTACCGGCCCACCGGCTTGTCCGGAAAGGTCGAGGAAGCGCCCGCGCAACTGCGCTGGAGACTCGTTCAGCGCGACGGTCGCGCGCAACTCGAAGTGAGCAATCCGTCGGCTTACTTCGTGTCGCTGGCTTCGGTCAAGGTGCGAAGCGGCGGTCGGGACTATGCCGCGGAGGCCGAGATGGTGCCGCCGTCCTCGACTCGCCTGTTTGCCGTCAAGGATCTGCCCGCCGGCGCTGCTTCAGCGGGAATAAAGGTCCACTTCGAGTCGATCAACGACTACGGCGCTGTCGAGCCGCATGACGGCACCACCACCGGTTGACGTAACCGGTTCGACACATCGTATTCCTCTTCATCTTCGTTATCCCTCGGGGCATCGCCGCGGGGAGGGTGTGTTCGTGCATGCGATTCCGCTCGGGAGGTGAATCAACTTAGAGAAAAGGTATGGAGAACTTCACAAAGGAACGGGATGTCTGGACGGCCGCGCAGATCGGCATGCCGTGCCTTGCGTTGCTTGGCCTGATGTTGCCGGCGCACGGGCACGCGGTGGAGTTCAACGAGTCCTTCCTGCGCAAGGGTGAAGGGCCGGTCGAGCTGAGCTATTTCGAGAAGGGCAGTTCGGTCCTGCCCGGCAGCTATGACGTCGATATCTACCTGAATCACACGCTGGTCAAGCGTCAGGATGTGGCGTTTCGTGCCGATGCCGAAGGTACCGTCAAGCCGGCGATGACCGTCGGGCTGTTGCGCACCGCCGGCGTCAACGTCGCGCGGCTCGAGAAGGACGGGCGCATCGCCGCCGGTGCGGACGACGCGACGATCGTCGACCTCCCCACTGTGGCGGACGGCGCTTCGGTGGAGTTCGAGTCCAATACGCTGTCGCTGAACATCAGTTTCCCACAACTGTATGTGTCGCAAACCTCGCGCGGCTACGTGGATCAGTCGCTGTGGGACGATGGTGTCCCCGCCTTGTACAGCGACTATCAGGTCAGCTACAGCCGCAACGATAGCCATGGCCAAAGCAACGAATATTACTTCGTTGGCTTGCGCAATGGCTTCAATGCCGGAGGCTGGCGTTTCCGCAACGAATCCACGCTTACCGGCACCACGGGTGCGGGCAGCCGCTTTAGCAGCAACCGCAGCTACGTGGAGCGCGACATCCGGCGCTTGCGCAGCAAGGTGGCGGCCGGCGAGCTGTATACGTCGGGCGACATCTTCGACAGCGTGCGCTTCGTCGGCGCGCAGATCGGCACCGATCTCGGTATGCTGCCCGACAGTGAAGTCGGCTTCGCGCCGGTCGTGCGCGGGATTGCCGAGAGCAATGCGGTGGTGGAAGTGCGGCAGAACGGCTACGTGATCTATTCGACACCGGTGCCGCCCGGTGCGTTCGAGATCACCGACATCTATCCGAGCGGCTCGAACGGCGATCTCGAGATCAGGATCACCGAGGCCGACGGACGCGTGCGCCGGTTCACCCAGCCGTACTCGTACCTGCCGGTGATGGTTCGGCGCGGCAGCCTGCGGTACGCATTCGCTGCCGGTCAATATCGCGTCCAAGGCGAGTCGAGCCCGAAGTTCACGCAGGGCACGCTGGTGTACGGCGTGTCCGACAACTTCACCGGCTACGGCGGCATTATCGCGGCGGACAACTACGTGGCGGCCGCCCTCGGCATCGGCGTGAACACGCGTATCGGCGGCATGTCGCTGGACGTCACGGCGAGCCGGTCGCGCACGTCGGCTGGTACCCGGCAAGGGCAGAGCTTGCGGTTCCTGTATTCGAAGACGCTGTATCCGACCAACACCACGTTCACGATGGTCGGCTACCGTTATTCGACGGACGGCTACCGTACGCTGAGCCAGCATGTCGAGGACACAGGTCGTTCGTACGGTCCGCGCGTCGCGCGTCAGAAAAGCCGCCTGGACGTGAGCGTCAACCAGCCGCTCGGAAGCGGCTCGATGTTCGCCGGCGTAGGCGACACGACCTACTGGAACGGCGAAGGACGCAGCCGGCGCCTGCAGGTCGGCTACAGCAACAGCTACAAGAACATCAGTTACAGCTTGTCGGCGTCGCACATCCAGGAGTCTGGGCCGTTCGGGCGCCCGGACACGCAGTTCAGCGTGTCCGTGAGCATTCCGCTGGGCAAGGCGTCGAGTTCGCATCGCCTGTCCGCGAACGCGGTGTCGTCGACCCGCGGCGACTTCAACGTGCAGACCGGCGTGTCGGGTTACGTGAACGACAGCAACACGGTCAACTACGGCGTGCAGGCCGGCTACAGTCGCGACGGCGGCGGCTCGGGCGGCGTCAGCGCGGGCTGGGATACGCCGAACGCGAAGCTGACCGGCAACTTCACGCAGGATCGCTCGGGCCGGCATTTCGACGCGGGCGCATCGGGTTCCGTCGTCGTGCATGGCGGCGGTGTCACGCTCGGCCAGCCGGTGGGCGAGACGTTCGCGGTGGTCCAGGTGCCGAAGGTGCGCGACGTGACGTTCGGTGGAGCATCGACGGTGCGTACCGACCGGCGCGGCTACGCGATCGTGCCGTATCTGCAGCCGTATCGTCAGAACTGGCTGAACGTCGATCCGTCGAGTATCGGCTCGCATACGGAGATCGCCGACAACGCGAAGATGGTGGTGCCCACGCGCGGGGCGATCGTGAAGACCCGCTTCGAAGCGGAGTCGGGGCGGCGCGTGCAGTTCGAGCTGAGCCAGGACGAAGGCGGCAAGGTGCCGTTCGGCGCGCAGGCGTACGACGCGAAGGGCAAGCTGCTCGGCATGGTGGACAACCAGTCGCGTCTGCTGGTGTTCGGCATCGAGGACAAGGGCAGCATCGACGTGCAGTGGGGTAACAACAGCTGCAAGGTGTCCTACCAATTGCCGACGCTGAACAAGGAACTGGCGTACGAGCGTCAAGCGGCGATGTGCATGCGCACGGGCACGGTGGTCGGCGCCCAGTGACAGGCGTCCGGAAAGTCTTCCCGTGACTGTTTGCCAAAGCGCGGGCACCGACGGTGATCGAGGAAAAGGAAAATGAAATTCATACAAATTTTGATTCTGGTTTTATTGTCAAATTATTCTCACGCATCTTGCACGATTAAAAGAAGTGACGGTGTCATGGTGCCGTCACTTATCGTTACTCTTCCGAAATTCAGTCCGCCTCCGTTCGATCCGAATATCGCGGATGGAACGGTGATTTTCTCGTCGTCTGGGGCAGCTAGCGGATTGGGTGGAATGCTGAATTGCACTTCGGCGATTGGTGACGTTATCTATGTCGGAACGACAGATTCCGCTCCCGGAAAATTCAACACGTATTCCACACCAGTTGCCGGAGTGGGAGTTCGTATAAGAGGGGGTATCAATGCGAGTCAATGGTGGCCCCAATGGGATACTATCACCGGCACGTCGAGTAATTACAATGCGGGGTCCGAGATTACGATCGAGTTCGTGAAAATTGGCGATGTTACGGCGCCGGGTGTTCTGAGCGGCGAAATTGGAATGACTTTTGCATTAAATCATGGAACGAAAATCCGTTCAGTCGTGACGAATGGCGCGATAAACATTCGTCCACAAGTGCCGACCTGTAATCTGTTGACGCCGAACATCGCAGTCGATCTGGAGAAAGTATCGGTGGGCGAGCTGAAAAGCGTCGGCGCAACGTCATTGCCCAAGCCCATGGAGGTGCGTCTCAAGTGCTCCGGCGGGAATCCAGGCACGTCGACAAGAATGTTCATGACGCTGACGGACTCGGCCAATTCAGGTAATCGGTCCGATACGCTCTCTCTCGCGTCCGGTTCGACCGCCAAAGGTGTCGGCATTCAGATATTGCGTGGTTCGGACAACACGCTGGTGAGTTACGGCCCGGACTCCGCTCAGGCAGGAAATCCCAATCAATGGGCGGTTGGAAGCTTCGGCAATGGCGACGTGACTATTCCTTTCAGAGCCCGTTATGTGCGAACGTCCGCTACCGTGATTCCCGGCAAGGCGAATGGTGTTGCCACGTTCACCATGAGCTATCAGTGAGATTCATTCTGGATTTCGGATCGATGACGCGTACGGAGATTGCCGACAACGCGGAGCCGGCGATGTCCACGCGCGGGACCCTTGTCAAGACTAGATTCGAGGTCTAGTCGGGCCGGCGCATGCAGTTTGAGATGAACCGGGACGCAGGCGGCAACGTGCCGTCCGGCGCGCAGGCGGACGATGCGAAGGCTCGCGGCTGGACATAGTGAACAACCAATCGCGCCTGCTCGTGTTCGGCATCGACGACCAGCGCGGCATCGATGTGCGGTGGGGCGACAAGCAATACTCGATCGGCCATGCGATGAAACCGCAGAACAGGGCGCTAGCGTATGAGCATCAGGCGGTGAACTGCATGTCAGTCGGTACATGATCGGCGTCGAATGATCGATGGAGGGAAATGGTCTTTCGACATCGACGTGCCAGGCGGAAGGCACTCCGAAGTGGCCTTCGCCATCAAGCAGAATGCACGGGAATTGATCTGGAAGATCGATGATTCGCATGCGTTGGTACCCGTCGACGAGATGCATGAGCGTGCCGCGCATCGAGGTGCGGCACCATGTCCCGCCTGTCGCTCAACCCTTCGCGACGACGTCGATGCGCAGCGCGTCGCCGCCGGCCGCGATCGCGAGCAGGCGATCGACGTTCGGGTGCGCGCCGGGGCGGTTGCGTGCGTCGGCGGTGTGCTCCGCGAACATGGCGAGGCCATGCTCGGCAGCCTTCGCGTCGAGCACGCCGAATGCCTGCTTCAGGTAGTGGTAGACCGCGAGCGAACCCTGTTTGCCGGGCTGGTTTTCGATGCTGGCGACCACGTCGCCGTTCGCGCCGACGAGATCGATGCGCGCGATGCCGTCGATGGCCGGCAATTGCGCGAGGTTGTCCTTGAATACTGGGGTAGCGTGAATCACTGAAAACACTCCGTCGGTTCGGTCATGGGCCAATGAGCGTGGCCGGCCGTATTTTATCCGATCGGATTCGGCGCAACGGCCGGCGCGGTCGAGTCGGTCGCGCGCTACGCGAGCGCCGCGAACTGCGCGGCGCTGCCCGCCAGCATCGCGTTTCATTACTGCCCGGCGCCAGCCGGCACGCCCGCTTCCCGCGAGCGCTCGATGTCCGGGCTGCGATACGCGCGCTCGGGAATCTCGGCGAGCCGCGACGCATGCACCTGCCGAGGCCCCAGGCCATGGAATCTCTGGAAGCTCATGATCAGCGGCGACCATTTGTCCGGATCGATGCGGTCTTGATGGCCATCCATCAGCAGGTCCGGATGCACGTGCACGCGCTGGATGCGCAGCTCGAACAGTGTGATTTTCCCGCGCAGGTCGGGCGTTTCATCGGAGAGGCCATGCGTGGCCGCGACGACCGCTTCCAGATGTACCGGGCATTCGAGCGCGCGAGGCGGCGACACGGTGTGCGATGCCGCCTCGATGAGCCCCGCCGCCCCGAACTTGTCGGGTTCGTACACGTAGCCTCTCACGCGCTTCGATTCGGGCACCGGATGCGTGCCCGTCGTCCGTGCGATCCGGTCGACCGCGTGCGCCTGCGCGGACGACGGCAGGTTCAGCACGCATTCGCCGGTGCGCGTCAGGTTGCGGGTGGTCTGCGAGCTGGCGGCGATGCCGATCACGCCGCGCCAGCCGAGCCAGAACGCGGACGAGATTGGCGCGAGATTTGCTGTGCCGTCCGGGTTCAGCGTGCTGACCAGCACGACGGGCGTGCCGAAATAGAGGATGTTCGGTTCGGTGACGCGATGCGGAGCGTTCATGGTCGGAGCCTTCGCTTCGTTGAGGGATCGGTTCGAATGCTGATCCTGTCGTGGCCGTGCGGCGCTCCGATTCTTGTCGTGTCATCCGGCGATCGGCGCGATGCGGCGACGCACGAAAATTGCTCGCGGAGCAGCGCTTGCAACGTGCGGCAACGGCGCGAGCATGCGGCGCGAGCATGCGGCGCGCAAACGGCCATCAGCGCATCGGCACCGCGCCTGCTTTTCCGCTACAGTAAGAAATCGCAGGCCGCGTGCCGCCGCGCCTCGCGCGCCGCGCGGCCACAATCCGGAATTGCACATGAGGGCCCCGATGGACACGCCGCAACGCTATACCGCCAATGCACCGACGCGCGAGGAAGTCGATGCACTCGCCGGTTCGACCGTCATCGAATTCGGCACCAACTGGTGCGGCATCTGCGCGGGTGCGCAGCCCGCGATCGTCGAATCGTTCGCCGCGCATCCCGCCGTGCGCCACCTGAAGATCGAGGACGGTCCGGGCCGCCCGCTCGGCCGCTCGTTCCACGTCAAGCTGTGGCCGACGCTGGTGTTCCTGCGCGACGGCGTCGAGGTCGCGCGCGTCGTGCGGCCCGCCGATGCGAAGCAGATCGAAGCCGACGGCTTCGCCGCGCTGGCCTGACGTTACGATCATGCAACAAGCCATCACGCATGTCGCCGTCGACGCGCGCGGCAGCGGCCTCGTCGAATTCACGCCGCAGGTGCGCGCGTTCGTCGATCAGCAGTCGATCCGCACGGGCCTGCTCACCGTGTTCTGTCGCCATACGTCGGCTTCGCTGCTGATCCAGGAGAACGCGGATCCGTCGGTGCGGCGCGATCTCGAACGCTACTTCGCGACGCTCGCGCCCGAGGACGAAAGCCGCTACGAGCACGACACCGAAGGCCCCGACGACATGCCGGCGCATCTGCGCACGGCGCTCACGCAGGTGCAGCTGTCGATTCCGGTCGAGCACGGGCGCATGGTGCTCGGCACCTGGCAGGGGATCTACCTGTTCGAGCATCGTCGCGCGGCACACCGGCGCGACATCGTGCTGCATCTGATCGGCGAATAAACGGGAGCGTGAGCGGGAGCGCGTGAGGCAGCGCCGGCGCGCGATGCCGTGCGCGTTTGCACGCGGCGCACCGCTTCAGGCGAGCAGCTTCTCGACCAGGGCGCCGAGTTCGCGCAGGTGGATGGGCTTCGGCAGGAATTCGTCGAACACCTGCTTGTTCTCGTGCAGCGCGGCCGATTCATACGCGCTGACGCCGACGATCGCCGGATGCCGGCCTTCGTCGTCCGGCTGCGCGACGGCGCGAATGCGCCGCGCGACCTCGAAGCCGCTCAGGTCCGGCAGTTCGAGATCGAGCACGACGATGTCGTAGCGGCCCGCGCCGAAGCGCGCGACGCCTTCGTGGCCGGTGGCGCACAGATCGGCGTCGATGCCGAGTGCCGACAGCATCGCGCCCAGTGTTTCGCGTGCGTTGTCGTTGTCGTCGACGACCAGCGCGCGCCGGTCGCGATGCGCGGCGGCCGCCGGCCACGCGGGCGCTTCGCCGGCGGCCTCGATGAAGTCGGGCACTTCGACGGGCAGCGTCACGACGAATTCGCTGCCTTCGCCGACCACGCTGCGCACGTCCACATGCCCGCGCAGCGTCGTGACGATTTCGCGCACGACGGCGAGCCCCATGCCGATCCCGTCCACATGCAGCCCGACCGCGTCGTTCGCGCGATAGAACGGCTCGAAGATCTTAGACAGATGCTGTTTCGCGATGCCGGTGCCCGTGTCGCGCACGACGATCGTCAGTTGCTTGCCGGCCGGCGCGTCGGCGAGCGCGATCGATACGTTGATCGACCCACCGAGCGTGTACTTGACGGAATTCTCGACCAGGTTCGACAGCACCTGCCGCAACAGCTTGCGGTCCGAGCGGATCGACAGATCGTGCGGCTGGACCTGCTGCGCGACCGCGATCCGTCTGGTCGCGATCTTCTCGCGCAGCGGCTCGATGACTTCGGCGAGCAGCGATGCCATGCCGACCGTTTCCAGTTCGGCGAGGCGCTTGGTCGAGCGCAGCTTGATGTAGTCGGTCAGGTCCTTGACGAGCGCTTCGAGCGACAGCGCGGAATTCTGCAGCCGCCGGATCGTCTTCAGGTTGGCGTCGGATTGCGGGCGCGCGAGCAGGATCTCGATCGACCCGCAGATCGCCTGCAGCGGCGTGCGCAACTCGTGGCTGACCATCCCGAGGAACGCGTTCTTCGCCTCGATCATCTCGAACGCGCGATCCGACGCCTTGCGCTCCGCGTCGAGCGCCGCGTCCTGTCGTTCGAGCAGGTCGTCGCGCGTGCGCATCGTATAGAACAGCAGCAGAAACAGCGCGCACAGGATCACGCCGAGCACGATGCCGAGGATCAGGATCGCGCGCTGCTTTTCCTTCAGTTGATGGAACGTGAAATCGCGCTGCGCCATCTCGATCGCGCGGAAGTAGTTCGCGAGGCCGTTGACCTTCGGCCAGTACGCATTGACCTCGTCGATCACCTGCCGCGCGTTCTTCGGCGCACCGCGCAGCAACGGCACGTCGTGCTTCAGGCGCGTCATGAATTCGCCGAGCGCGTCGATCTCGTTGCGCGCGCGCGGGATGCGCAGCCAGTATTGGGATACTTCGGACGGTCGTTGCAGAAACCCGAACGATACCGACAGGCTGTCGAGCTGCATTTGCACGCGATCGAAATCGTCGTCCTCGTGCGTCGCGTAGAGGATCAGTTGCCGGTCGAACCGCGTATAGACGTTCCGGTATTGCGCGGCCGTCCAGAACACGCCTTCGCGCGGCCCTTCGAGCACGCCCTCGTTGACCGAGGTTGCGAGGAGGTCCCACAGCAGGAACGCCCACGCGGCGAATCCCGCGATCCACAGCGACCCGAGGATCAGAATGATTTTTCTGTTTTTCCGTCGCGGCCGCGTCATTTCACTTCACGGTCAGGCCGATGATCTGCCATGCGAACTTGGCTTCGCCGAGCGGCGTCTTCAGCTCGTCGGGATACTGGTCGCGCGGATACATGATCCACAGCGGGCCGTAGTTGTCGTTGCCGAGCACCTTGCCGTTCATCGTTCGCGCGAGGATCACGCCGTATTTGTCCGCATCGGACACCGGAATCGTGAACGTGTATTCGTCGATGCAGTGGAATTCGATCTGCGTGCCGTGCGCGCCGACGGTCTTCAGCACGTCGGACAGGCGCGGGCCGGTGAAGGTCGCCTTCGGCGTCCAGCTCGTCGACGTGACGATCGTATGCTGCGGCAGCGCCATCAGCGCCTGCTCGGAAAACACGTAGGCCGTCTTGCCCTGCTGGTTGCTCTTGTCGATCTTGCCGTCGACGGTGAACGTAAACGACGAAGCCGCCCATGTCGCGGCGGCCATGCCGAGCAGGCAGGCCGTCAGCAGGCTCTTGGTCCAGATGGTCGAAATTCGCATGTCTTTCCCTCGGTCGTGCGGTGGTGGGTTGTCGATCCGGCCTCAGCTCGCGGTGGCCACGGCGGGCAGCGCGATCTTCAGTTCGCGGGCCACTTCGGCGAACAGGATCGGCAGGCGCACCGGCTTTTCCTCGCAGCGCGCGTTGTAGTGCGACACGATGTGCGCGATTTCGTCCTCGCTGGCTTCCCCGGTCGAGATCTTGCCGGTCAGCAGGAAGATCGGCGCGCCGCTGTTCTCGCTCGAACGGATGCCGCGCACGAGATCGGCGGCCGTCTGGTCGCCGAGCATCCAGTCGAGGATGTAGCCGTCGAAATCCTCGACCTCCAGCGCCTTGCGGAACGTGGCGCCGTCGAAGTACGGGATCGCGTTCACGCCTTTTTCGATGAAATATTCACATACCGTTTCGGCGACGTCCCGCGAATCGTCGACCACGGCGATGCGTGCCGCGTACACGTTCGGCTGGCTCGAGCGTAGCTCGACGACATCGACCGGATACGTGCGCCCTTCGCGCGCGTGCTGGCGCTCGGTGACGATCCATTCGCCTTGCCACTGCAACGCGACGAAATCCGTTTCGATCTGGCTGCTGGCCTTCGTCGAGATGGCGGCCCGGCAGCGAAAGCGCCGCGACTCGATCACGAGCGTCGCGTCGACCATCTCGGCGGCGGCCGGCTGCGCGCCCTTGTCGTCGAGCAGGATCGCGGGCGGCACGCCGAAGTGCGTCGCGATGTCCTGCAACTGCGACAGGTTCCATGGGATCAGGCCTTTCATCTTGCGCGTGACGACCGAGAAACTGAGGCCCAGCACATTCGCGATCGTCGTGTTGTGACTTCGCGGCGGAATGCCGTTCCGGTTCAGGAGGTCGCGCACCTTGTTGGCGGTGATGAGGTCGACGTTGGCCTGCTCGCTGTTGGACATCTCGACGGGGTCTCCAGAGGGTTTGGGCGACGAAGAGCATATCAAAAGTGACGCGTCACGCAAACTTTGAAAACGCGAAGGACCTTGACATGCCATTTTTCTCCATTATTATTGCTCACCACGTCACTATTGTTTGCCGCGTCATGTTTGAGGATCGATGCCGGCGACAGCCGATATAGCGAAAAGCGGCGGCATGAAGTAGTGACGGAACGATTCAAAGAGAGAACCTGAGAGAGCCTTGGGCAGCGTGTCGGCGTTGGCGGATTGTATCCGCCGCGCCGCGCGCGACCGGGTTGCGAGCCGAGCTCGCGGGGGTGAAAAGCTCGAAGAATTGCTGCGCAAATATAACTTGAGGAAGGTGCCACGGGTACCGCCGTTTACTTGCACCGGGGCTGCTGTTGCTGTTGGCCGTGTGCGCACAGGATCCGTCCGTGACCGGCAATACGGTGCGGACCTGCGACGACACCGGTTGTTCCGATCGTCCTGAAGATCCGGCCGGAAGCAACGGGGGCGGCAGCGGGGAGACCACCATCGCGCCACGCCGGGGGGTTATCGAAGTTCGCACGGACGCATAAGCCGAACAACGACTCTATCGATCGATAACGACATGAAGACCCACCTTTCCCGTCGTCTCACTCAAGGTGCGCTGGCCGCGGCGCTTTGCGCGTCCGTCGCGGCAGCGTCGCACGAGTCATTCACAGCCGAATGACCTGCGCTCGCTGAATCGAGTGCCTCAGGTGCGCCACGTCATCCGTGGCGCATCTTTTGCCGCCGGCTTGCCGGCGGTATTTCGTTTACGCCCGGGTTGTGCCCCTCAAGCGATCTCGCGGCAAATTTCGATCACGTTCAAAGCGGACTTTCCTGTTCTCGCACGCGAAGCGAACGCTGACGCTGCCGTGACGGCTGCGCACGAGCGGTGGCGTGACAAGCGCACGGCACACGCTCGCCTTTTTGCTGCAGTCGAGATCCTCGAATTCGCCGCCGAGCCGGCACGTCATGTCGGAACAGGCGACGCCGATGCGCGTCGATACCGAGTCGACTGTCACCTGAGACGACGCGCGTAGGTAGCGCTGGCATACGTTGCTCGCCAGGACGCGCGGCGAAAACCCGCCGCTCATGCGCAACGGCGCATTGACGCTGCCTCTTGTCGCAATGCCGGTGCACGTGGCAGTCGTCGGTCATCGTGTTTGCGGGATGGCGGTGCTTCCACACCGGCTTGCGAAGTGAACCGGCACACATCACGCGGCTTGCTTGGTCACTTGACATCAATAGACACGCCTTGTAGGCAGGGGCGTCATTGGCAAATAGTACAAGAAACATACCTATGCCAATTAGTTTAGGACATGACCGATTTAAAACGACAGATCGTAATGGCAGTATCAAGTCTCACACCGTCTCGATAAGCGATGGGCCCGCGGTAAGCGGAGGGCGTCGGTCTCGTTGGAGTTGTTAGGCCACGTCAGCCAGGTTCGAAATTTAACGATCCGTGACGTTTGATTAAAGGTCCATTTCAATCGATTCAGATTCGCATTGCTAAACAACACATGAAATCGATCGTCGGTCCGGGAGTCGATCCGTGTCGGCGTGGCGTGCATTGCGTGTAGATGCGCCGCCGTTCCGTCGCCAATCGATCGCGATAGATGATCGCCCAGGGTTATGCCTTCGTTCAACCAAACTAGATACACCCCCGCCGTTCGCGGAACAGCTTCACGGTCCTGGTTGCTGGATGCCGTATTGCTTGTCGTCACCGCATGGGCAGCGAGAAGCTGGCTGGGCGGCTCGTCGTCTGCCGGATCGGATGCCGTGCTGATCGCCGTTTCGATCGTGTGCGCGCTGGTCCTGTTTCCGTTGGTCGGTCTGTACGGCAATCCCGAGCGTCGCCTGTCGTGGCGTTGCGTGTGGCTCGCGCCGGCCTGTCTGGCCGTTGCGTTGTGCGTCGGCGCGATTTCCGTCATGGCGCACGACCGGCAATTCCCGGTCGCGCTCGACTGGCTAGCCGGCTGGTTCGCGCTGTCGGCGGTCGCGCTTGTCGTGTCGCAGGCCGCGCGGTGGTGTCTCGGCGTTTTCGCGGCGGCGCGGCGTGCCCGGCGCAAACCGGTTGCGCTCGTCGGGCATCGCGAACGTTGCCGCGCGCTCGTTGGGCGCGATGCGCGGGAAACCGCGCGGTCGTTCCAGATAGCCGCGATCTTCGACATGTCCGGTTCGTCGCCGATCGGGCCGGAAGAACCGGCCGTGCATCGTGATCTGGACGAATTCGTCGAGTACGTGCGTCGCGCACACGTCGGGGAGATCTGGATCGTGCTGCCGCTGTCGGAGGCCGATCGCGTCGGCGAGATCGTCCACGCGTTCGCCGAGGATCTGGTCGACATCCGCTTCATGCCTGACCTCACCGGCATGACGCCGCTTCATCCGAACGGGGCGATTCGTGGTCATGCGCTCGATCTCGTCTCGTCGCCGCTGTCCGCGCGGGCGCTGGCGGGCAAGGCGATGTTCGACCGCGTGTTCGCGAGCCTGGCGTTGATCGGAATCGCACCGCTGATGGCCGTCGTTGCGCTGGCGGTGAAGTTGTCGTCGCCGGGGCCGGTGCTGTTCCGGCAGCAACGCAGGGGTGCTTACGGGCGCATCTTCACGATCTACAAGTTCCGGACGATGCGCGTGCCCGACACGCGCGAGCCGGGCGAAGTCCGGCAGGCGACGCAAGGCGACCCGCGCGTCACGCGTGTCGGTGCGCTGCTGCGGCGCACGAGCCTCGACGAACTGCCGCAGTTCTTCAACGTGCTGAAGGGCGACATGTCGGTGGTCGGGCCGCGCCCGCATGCGGTGGAGCACGACCGCTTCTACCGGCATCTCGTCGACGGCTATATCCAGCGCTACCGGATCAAGCCGGGCATCACCGGCTGGGCCCAGGTCAACGGGCATCGCGGCGAGACGGATCGCGTCGAGAAGATGCAGAAGCGGGTCGAACACGATCTTTATTACTTGAACAACTGGTCGTTTGCGATGGACATGCGGATCGTGGCCGCGACCGTCCTGTATGGATTCACGCATCGCAATGCCTATTGAATGACGCGTCGATGCACACGCTCTGGACAACGGAAATGGAAACAGGAAAACGGCCCGGGTCACGGGCGCAACGCTTGCGATCGGCAATGACGGTCTTGCCCGTCGTGCTGCTGTCCGCTTGCACGATCGAGCCGGGCATGCATATGAACCTCGCGCACGATGCGGCGCGGGATGGCGGGATCGCGACGCAGGCATACGAAGGCGGCTTGGCGGTGTCGATGCATCGCATCGTCGCGGCATCGCCCGGCCAGCCGCGAAACGTACCCGCTTCGCGTGAAGCGGCGGCGTCGGTACCGATCGGGCCGATCGACGGCGAGTTGATCGCGGCCCAGCGGCGCGAGGCGCGCACACAGGATGAACGCACGCGCGCGGCGCTCTTTGCGGTGCCGGCGCCATACGCGATCGACGCGGGCGACGTGCTGCAGATCACCGTGTGGGATCACCCCGAACTGGCCGCGGCGCAGGGCAACCCGGGCACGCAACAGGTGCGCCCTGCCGATCCGCCGGCGGGCTTCGTCGTCGATCAGGCCGGCAACCTGACTTTTCCGTACGTGGGCGAACTGCATGTCGCCGGCATGAGCACGAGCGAGATTCAGTCCGCGCTTCGCGCACGGCTGTCGAAATGGTTCGTCGCGCCGCAGTTGACGGTGCGCGTCGCGTCGTATCGCGCGAATCGTGTCTACATCGACGGCGAAGTTCGTGCGCCGGGCGCGCACCCGCTCAACGACACGCCGATGACGTTGCTCGAAGCCGTCACGCGCGCGGGCGGCTTCACGGCCGACGCCGATCAGAGCCGCATGACGCTCGTGCGCGACGGTGCCGCCTATCCGGTCGACCTGCCGGGCCTGATTCGCGAGCGCGTCGATCCGTCGCGCATCGTGCTGCGCAACGGCGACCTGCTGCAGGTCGGCGCGCGCGACCAGTTCGGCGTGTACGTGATGGGCGAAGTCAACAAGCCGACGACGGCGCTGCCGCTGCGTAACGGCCGGCTCACGCTGGCCGACGCGCTGTCGCAGGCCGGCAGCGTGAACCAGGGTACGGCCGATCCGAAGCAAACCTACGTGATTCGCGCCGGCGCGGACCGGCAGGCGCAGGTGTTTCATCTGGATGGCAGCTCGCCGGTGTCGATGGTGCTCGCCAATGAGTTCGAGCTGCAGCCGCGCGATGTCGTGTACGTCGACAGCACGAAGCTTGCGCGCTTCGGCCGCGTGCTCGCGCAACTGCTTCCGGCCATCAACGCGGGCCTGACGGCCGCGATCGTCACGAAATGATGAAACGGATCCTGGTGGTGTGTACCGGCAATGTATGCCGCAGTCCGGCCGCGCAGGCGCTGTTGTCGCGTGCGCTGCCCGGTCGCACGGTGGAGTCGGCCGGCGTCGCGGCGATCGGCGGGACGCCGGTCGACCCGGTGATGAATGCACTGTTGATCGAGCGCGGCTTCGACGTGTCGGCGCATCGGGCTCGACGCTTCGATGACCTGGCCTGCCGGTGGGCCGACCTGATCCTGGTGATGGAGGTCGCGCATCGCCACCTGATCGAGCGGACTTGCCCGATGACGCGCGGCCGTGTGTATCGCCTCGCCGAGCGCTACCAGACCGACGTTCCGGATCCGTACCGCCGAAGCCGCTACGTCTACGACTACGCGATGAAGCTGATCGAGCACGGCGTGGCCGATTGGGCCGCGCGGATCGCCACCTTCGAATCGAACCCGCAGCCGCATCCGGATACCGGCGCGGATGCGCCGGAACACTTGCAGTGAGCCTCAAATGAACGCATCGAACCCACGTCAACCTCATTTACACGACGCCGACGAACTCGACGTGCGCGGCATCCTCGACGTGCTGATCCGGCACGCAGGCCGCATCGTCGCGGTCACGGCTGCGTGTGCCGCGCTTGGAGCCGGCTATGCCTTCGTCGTGAAGCCGGTCTACAAGGCAGACATTGCCGTGCAGGTGGAAAGCGGCGGCTCGGACCTGCGCAGCATGGCGGAGGGCGGGCTCGTCGGCGGCCTCGGCGCGCTGTTCGACGTGAAGTCGACCGACGACGGCGAGATGGAAATCCTGCGCTCGCGGCTCGTGACCGAACCGGTCGTCGACGGTCAGCGCCTGCACATCGAAGCGCATCCGCGCCGCGTGCCCGTGATCGGCTCCGCCGTCGCGCGCTTCAATCGCAGGCTGTCGACGCCCGGCTTGTTCGGGATCGGCGGGTTCGTCTGGGGCAACGAGCGCATCGATGTTCCGGCATTCGATGTGCCGCGCGACTTCCAGCAACATGCGTTCATCGTCACGTCGCTGGGCGACGGGCGCTATCGCCTGTCCGGCAGCGATCTCGATCGCGATGTGGAAGGCGCGATCGGCGAACCGCTGCACGTGAAGACGGCCGCCGGAGACGTGACGCTGCAGGTGGCCGGCATCGAAGCCGAAGTGGGCGCGCAGTTCGTCGTGAAGGCGGATTCGAGGCAGGTCGTGCTCGCCGAACTGCAGAAGAAACTGACGATAGCGAACCGCGGCAAGGATCAGTCCGGCGTGATCGGCGTGTCGTACGAAAGCCATGATCCGGTGCGCGCGGCTGCCGTGCTGAACGCGATCGCCGACAACTACGTGCGGCAGAACGCAAGCCGCAAGGCTGCCACCGCCGAGAAGTCGCTGGCGTTCCTGAGCGACCAGGTCCCGACCGTTGAGCGTCAGTTGCGTGCGGCCGAAGATCGCCTCAATGAATACCAGGCCCGCCATGAAATCGTGGACCTGACCGAGCAGGCGAAGGCGATGCTGACGCAATCGACCGCCGCGCAGATGTCGCTGTTCGAGCTCGAACAGAAGCGGCGGGCGTTGGCGTCGACGCTGACGCCGGCTCACCCGGAGCTCGCGGCGGTCGACCGGCAGATCGCCGCCGCCAACGCGCAGGTCGGGACGATCAACGACACGATCCGGCGCTTGCCCGATGCGCAGCAGAACGTCGTACGCCTGCGCCGCGATGTGACCGTGCAAACGGAGATCTATGTCGGCTTGCTGAACAGCGTCCAGCAGCTTCGCCTGGCGACCGCGAGCAAGATCGGCAACGTGCGCGTGATCGATCGCGCGATCGTGCCTGACAAGCCCGTGCGGCCAAGGCCGGCGCTGGTCACGGTGATGGGCGCCCTGATGGGGCTCGTGCTCGGCACGTGCGCCGTCATCGGCCGCGCGGTGCTGTTCGGCGGCGTGACCGATCCCGCGGAGATCGAGCGCGACACGAACCTGAACGTGATGGCGACGATTCCGCACAGCGTTGCGCAACACCGGATCGCGCAGCGTGACGCTGCGGCAGGCGGGGCGACGGTCCTGGCGCTGGCGCGACCGAACGAACCCGCGGTCGAGGCGCTGCGAAGCCTGTGCACGGCGCTGCGATTCCAGTTGATGGACCAGCCCGACGGCAACCGTGTGCTGATCACGGGACCGTCCGCGGGTGTCGGGAAATCGTTCGTGTCGGCCAACGTGGCCGCGCTGCTCGGACAGTCGAACAAGCGTGTGCTGCTGATCGACGGCGACCTGCGTCGCGGCGAGCTGGCCAAGCGCTTCGGCATGCGGCCGGAGATCGGCCTGTCGACCGTCCTTCGCGGCGGCGCGACCGCCGCCGACGCCATCGTGCGCGACGTCGCGCCGAACGTCGACCTGTTGCCGGCCGGCCCGTATGCCGATCGGCCCGTCGAACTGCTGTCTTCCGATCGTCTGTCGGCGTTGCTGATGCACGTCGCACGCGATTACGACGTCGTGCTGCTCGACGCGCCGCCGTTGTTGCCGGTGACTGACGCCGTCGTCCTGGCCGCGCAGGCGGACACGATCCTGCTCGCGGCACGTGCCGGCGTGACGACCTCGGGCGAACTGCTCGAAGCGGCGAAGCGGATCGAACGCGCCGGCGCACGCGCGACCGCGGTCGTGTTCAACGGCTTCCGGCCGGGGCTGCGCTCCGCCCGGTACGGCAACTACGGCGCGTACGGGTATGACAACGCCGATTCGCAAACCGCGGCGGATCGCACGTGATTCGCCGACGGAGATTCCAATGACCCATCACCACGAAAACATCCTCGTCACGTTCGGCACCCGTCCGGAAGCCATCAAGATGGCGCCGCTCGTCCACGCGCTGCGGGCCCGCGAAGGCGTGCGCTGCGGCGTCTGCGTGACGGCCCAGCATCGCGAGATGCTCGACCAGGTGCTCGACCTGTTCGGCATCGTGCCGGATTTCGATCTCGACCTGATGCGCGCCGGGCAGACGCTCGGCAGCCTGACCGGGCACATCCTCAATGCGCTCGACCCGGTGCTGGAATCGTTCCGGCCCGATCTCGTGCTGGTGCACGGCGATACGACCACGACGCTCGGCGCGACGCTTGCGGCGTACTACCGACGCATTCCGGTCGGTCACGTGGAAGCCGGGTTGCGCACCGGCAACCTGTATTCACCGTGGCCGGAAGAGGCGAACCGGAAGGTGACGGGCGCGCTCGCGCTGCATCACTTCGCGCCCACCGAAACCTCACGGGCGAACCTGCTGGCCGAAGGCGTCGAAGCCGCTCGCGTGCACGTGACCGGCAACACCGTGATCGATGCATTGCTGACGATCACCGAGCGCCTCAAGCACGACCGGGCGCTGGTGCGGCAGATGCGCGAGCGGTTTCCGTTCGTCGACGACGAGCGGCGCATGATCCTCGTCACCGGCCATCGCCGCGAGAACTTCGGCCACGGGTTCGAGCAGATCTGCGAAGCGATCGCGATCATCGCGAAGCGCTATCCGGAGTGCCGCATCGTCTACCCGATGCACCTGAATCCGAACGTGCGCGAACCCGTCACGCGGCTGCTCGGCGACATCGGCAACGTCGTGCTGATCGAGCCGCAGGAGTACTTGCCGTTCGTGTACCTGATGAGCCGTGCGTGGCTGATCCTGACCGACTCCGGCGGGATCCAGGAAGAGGCGCCGTCGCTCGGCAAGCCGGTGCTCGTGATGCGCGACACCACCGAGCGGCCGGAAGCCGTCGCGGCCGGCACGGTGAGGCTGGTCGGCACCGAAGTCGAGCGGCTGGTCGGCGCGGTGGTCGAGCTGTGGGACGACGGCGCTGCCTATCGCGCGATGAGCCGCGCGCACAACCCGTACGGCGACGGCCGTGCAAGCGAGCGGATTGCGGATCTGCTGGTCTCGCCGCCGATCCTGACGCAGGGGCCGGCATACCTGGCCGGCTCGCCCTGCTGAATCCCCCGACGTCTGGAGAACCTCATTCATGTCATTCGAAACCATTTCCGTCATCGGGCTGGGCTATATCGGCCTGCCCACCGCGGCGGCCTTTGCCGCGCGCCGTAAAAGCGTGGTCGGCGTCGACGTGTCGCAGCATGCGGTCGACACGATCAATCGCGGCGAGATCCATATCGTCGAACCCGAACTGGACATGCTCGTGCATGCCGCCGTGACGCAAGGCTACCTGCGCGCGACGGCAACGCCCGAGCCGGCCGATGCGTTCCTGATCGCGGTGCCGACACCGTTTGCCGATGGCAACAAGCCGGACCTGACCTATATCGAGGCCGCATGCCGGTCGATCGCGCCGGTGCTGAAGAAGGGCGACCTGGTGGTGCTGGAGTCGACTTCGCCGGTCGGCGCGACCGAAAAAATTGCGGCGTGGCTCGCGGCGCACCGCCCGGACCTGAGCTTTCCGCAACAGGCCGGCGAGCGCTCGGACATCCGTATCGCGCATTGCCCCGAGCGCGTGCTGCCGGGCCATGTCGTGCGCGAACTCGTGGAGAACGACCGCGTGATCGGCGGCATGACGCGCAAATGCGGCACGCGTGCGCAGGAGCTGTACGAGGTGTTCGTGCGCGGCGAGTGCATCCTGACCGATGCGCGCACTGCCGAAATGTGCAAGCTGACCGAGAACGCGTTTCGCGACGTGAACATCGCGTTCGCGAACGAACTGTCGGTGATTTGCGACCAGCTGGACATCAACGTATGGGAACTGATCCGGCTGGCGAACCGCCATCCGCGCGTCAGCGTGCTGCAGCCTGGGCCGGGCGTGGGCGGTCATTGCATCGCGGTCGATCCGTGGTTCATCGTCGATTCCGCGCCGGAGCACGCGCGTTTGATCCGCACCGCGCGCAACGTGAACGACGACAAGCCGCATTTCGTCTACGAGCGTGTGCGGCAGGCGGCGAGCCGGTTCCGCGAGCCGGTGATCGCGTGTCTCGGGCTTGCGTTCAAGGCGGATATCGACGATCTGCGCGAGAGCCCGGCGATGGAGATCGTCGAAGCGCTGGCGGCGAACGCCGGCGCGACGCTGCTGGTCGTCGAACCCAACATCGCCGCGTTGCCGGCAGCGTTGGAAGCAACGACCCGGCTGTGCGATCTGAACATAGCGCTGGCCGAAGCCGACGTGATCGTGATCCTCGTCGATCACGCCCCGTTCCGTCGCATGGACCCAGTGCGGCTGCAGACCAAGGTCGTGATCGACACGCGCGGCGTGCTGGCGCGCGGGTAACGGACGGGCGCACAAAAATCATGCTGCGGAATGCCGACGCCAAAAATCTGCTGGGCCGTGTCGAGGCGCTTGTCTGTACCGGCGCGCCCGGCCTCTATCGCGTGCTGACGTTCTGGCTCGTCCAGCGGATCTATTCGCTGGACGAGCTTGGGGCTGCGGCGTCCAACCTGTCGATCGCACAGATGATCGGTTTCTTCACGGCCATCGGCTGGGCGACGCTGATTCTGGTACGCGTACCGGCGAGCGACGGGAAGCAGGCGGCGCGCGGCGCGTTCTACTCGCTGGTGTCGATGGCGGGATGGACCGCCGTGGCCGCCACGATCGCATGCGTGCTGGTGTCCGCGTCCGGCTTCGTCGCGTTCGATCTCGGCGGCGTGGTCGCGCTGATGTGGGGCTGGACCGTGTATCAGCTCGCGCGGCATTTCTTCGTGTCGTACCGCCGCTACCGGATCACGATCGCGTTCGACTGCCTGCTGATCGCGGGCTCGTGCGCGATGCTGTGGATCGGCACGCGCCACGGCTATTCCGCGTCGCTGTGCCTCGCCGTTGCGCTGGTCGTGGTGGCCGTCGCGATGTTCGCCGCGATCGGCATGCCCGATCGTCGCGCGTTCTCGCTGCGCATCGACGTGAAGGGGCTGCAGTTCGGGCTGACCAATTTCCTGTCCGGCGGCATCGCGCTGGTGACCGTGCCGGCGGCGAACGCGATGTGCGGTGCGTCGTTCGCGGGGATGCTGTCGTTGTTTTCCTCGGTGACCGCGATCGGCAACCTGCTGCCGCGCGCCATTTCGATCGCGCAATTGCCGGACCTCGTGAAGCGGAAGAAGGACAAGGCGTCGCTCGATGCGACGCTGGGGGCGATGCGGCGCAATATTGACCTGTCGAACCTGGTCGTACTTGTCGCGAACCTTGCGATGGTGGCGGGGCTGACCTGGCGCTACGGGCTCGATGGCAACGGCGTGTACATGGTGCTCGCGGGCGGCGTGCTGCTGGCGATCCAGTGTGCGGCCGGCGTCCTTGGCGTCGTCGGCAGCAACGTGATGATGGCGTTCGAGCAGAGCGCGGCCACCGCGCGGATCAACATCGGTACCTCGGCACTGTTCGTCGTTTTGCTCGGTGGCTGCGTCGCCATCGGCGGCGAAATCGGGTTCTTCTGCATGCTGGCATCCGCGGTGGTCGTGACGCTGATCCGGAACGCGATCGTCGTGATGCATGCACGGCGGGTATGCGCGGCCTATACGGAATCGATCAGCGCGTTGGGCGTCGCCGATATGAAAGCGATGCCGGCGGCGTCGGGAGCGCGTCCATGAACGCGGCCGCCCGATTCCCGACGATCGTGCCGTATCGTCGATCGCGCGTGGCCGACCTGGGCGCCGGCCTGCTGGCGCTCGCTTACTTCGTCTTCTGCGTCAGCGACACGCTGCTCACGCTCGACGACGATCGTTCGCAGGTCGTAAAGATCGGCGCGTTCGGCCTCGTGTTCGCGGCGATCCTGTTGCGTCCGCGATTTCACCGGCTGGCCGTTCTCGCGCTGCCCATCGCCGTGTCGCTCTGCATCGGGATGCTGCTGTCGTTCAACGTCCATGCCGGGATCGAGGAACTCGTCCGCTTCCTCTTTCCGGTCGCGATCACGGTGGCGATCTTCCCGTACCGCGACCGGCTCGACGTGCTGGTCAAGACGTTCATCGGCGTGGTCGTGAGCAACGACCTGTTCCAGCTGTATTTCTACGTGTCGTATGCGGTTGGGCTGCCGCTGTTCATGCCGGTGCGGATCGACTCGGGATTGTTCCTGCGTGCGCAGGGGTGGATGGGATTCTTTTCGGAGTTCAGCTTCATCAACTTTTGTGCTTTTTTGCTGTGCCGCTTCCATTTTCAAAATTCGTCCAGGCTGAAATGGTCGTGGGTATTCCTGCTGTTCTCGCTGCTCGGATTTTCTTTCAAGATGTACGTCGCGGTCATTCTTTACCCGGTATTTCTTGGCTGGCGGGATATTCGAGTCTGGGCGGTGTCGCTTCTCGCGATGCTGGCCGGAACTCTGTTTCTGCTGATCGGATTATTCGATTCGTTCGTTCGGGTCGCGATGGCGAAACTGTCGTTCTACATCCTCTCCGGTAACTCGGCGCGAGCGGAATCCTATCGGGTGATGTTCGAGTCTCTGCTGAACGGCAATTTGCTCGGCGAGGGCCTCGGGAGTTTCGGCGGCCCCGCGTCGGTGAAGTACAACTCGCCGCTATATCAGACCTATCACTTCAACTGGTATGGGCTCGACGGTGTGTTGAAGACCACCGATACGTTCTACCCGCATTTGTTTGTCGAAATGGGCTTGTTTGGCGCGATTCTCTGGCTCGCATTCATGCTTTTCTATGGGCAATCCAGGAGGAAAAACATGATCTGGATGTATGTCGTTCTTGCGTTTTGTTTCGACAATCTGTTCTCGATGGCATTTCTATCGCCATCCTATGTGTTTTCAGCGTTGCTGATGATGTATGTGCTATCCGCGCATACCAGGTCATCGAGGGGGGAATCGAATGAGATATGAGGCGAATGATGCAGGGATTCCCAACGCGAACCGGATCAACGTATTGCACGTCGGTCCCGGATATGGTCAACGCGGCGGTATTGCTTCGGTACTCGGGGAACTGGCCGCCCGGCGGGCCAGCTTCGAGCGTGCCGACATCGGAACGACGATCTTCGAAACACATGGCTTCCAGAACACCGGTTCATCACTGCGATTCTTTTCGTCGGACATGCCGAAATTCATCTTTGCCGCAAGGGGGGCCGACGTTGTGCATTTCCACGTTTCGGAGCGTGGTTCCTTCTACCGAAAGTTCGCCCTCTATATGATCGCGAAAGCGATGCGACGACGGGTGGTGTTCCATTTGCATTCGGGCAATTTCGACCGCTTTGTCGCGCGTGCCGACGGCGTGACGCGTGCGGCAATACGTCAGTTCATTGGAGGCGCTGATGCGGTAATCGGCGCGTCTTCTGCGTCGGCACGGCTGTTGAATCAGTTTCGGAGAAACGCTGACGATACAAGCGTCGTTGCCAATTTCGCGACGGATGCGGAACATGATGCAATGCACGGCGGTTCACATGATCGCCCGCAGGCCTGCGTTCAACCCTATATCGCATTTGCCGGTCGCTTGTCGACCCAGAAAGGCGTCGACGTGCTGATCGAGGCTCTCGGCCTGCTCACGAGGCAGGGATTCGATATCGCGCTGAGGCTGGCCGGCGAAGGTGATACGGAGCGATGGCGTGGCGTTGCAAACGCTCATGACGTGATCGATCGAGTCCATTTCGAGGGATGGCTCGAGCGCGACGACAAGCTCTCGTTCTATCGAAACGCATTCGTGTTCTGTCTGCCTAGCCAGTTCGAGGCATTCGGTATCGCAGCACTGGAAGCCATGTTCTGCGGCGTGCCTGTCGTTGCCACACGGGTTGGCGGGCTGGAAGATCTGGTGAGCGAAGGTGTGACCGGGTATCTCGTCCCACCCAATGACGCCGAGGCACTTGCCGGCCGTGTTCGTCAACTACTCGAAAATCCGGCTCTCGCGACACGCATGAAAGCCGCCGCACTGTCGCGGGCAAAACAGAACTACGTCGCCGAGGCGATTTCGGAGCGGTATGTTCATTGCTATCGCGACATCACGAACGGAGTCGCCGTATGAAATTCGGCAAGCCCGTCACGTCCGGCATTGTGCTAATTGTGGTAGGGCTCGGATCAATACTGGTCGTGGCTTGTGCAACGACGACGGCAGTTCGCGTGGAGTCTGCCGATTACCAATCTGTTTATTCGAACTCGTGGCATAACGGTCTGAACGGCCTGACGTTCCAGCAAACCACGCCGACGAATATCACGCTGGTTGACGATCCGGTTGCCTCTGACCGTCGCGCGATTCGAGTCGAACTTCGAAAGAGTCAGGATTTTTCCCATCTGATCAATCGGTTGCCGAGGGCAGAATTTCTCTTGCCGCGCGACATCCAGCTTGCTCCCGGACATGAATATCTGATCCGGTGGCGCACCTATCTTCCGAGCGATCTCAGATTCGATAGCAAGCAATTCGCAATCCTCACTCAAATTCACCAGGGTGAGCATAGCGGCTCGCCCCCGGTCATGCTGAAACTGTTTGGATCGGAATACATCATATCCGTCCGCGGCGGCCACGATACGACGCAAGACACGCAAAGGCATCTCTGCTGCGCCGCGAATGACCGGGGAAGATGGGTTGACTGGACGATCCGCTATGCGCCCGATTCATCGGGTCGCCAGGCTATTACGCAGGTGTGGAAGGACAAGCTCGCCGTTTTCGATGCGAATGGCATACCGAACGCGTATGTCGGCGATCGGCACAGCTATCTCAAGTTCGGCATCTACAAGCCGAGTTGGCAAACCTATCCCACTGACGTCGATGCACTCGCCGTGTATTTCGGCGCTGTCTCCGTGGATGTCAAGAGAAACGATTGATGACTGAATTTCCCGATCCCGCCGCCGTCGCCGACGGCCTGCTCGCGCATTGCCAGCGCCACGACTACGCCGGCCACGATCCGTTCGATGGCCTGAACAGCCGCCTGTTTCGTTATTCCGGCCTGTCGTGCTTGCCGCTCGCGCGCATCGCATGGCTTCAATTTCACAAGCGCAGCCCGATCAATCTGCGCGGTCTGGCCGGCGTCCCACGCAAGCGGAATCCGAAGGGTATCGCGCTGATCATTCTCGGTTTGCTTGAACGTGAACGTCGGATCGGCGACGGAACGAGCGTTGCGGAAGCGCGCGTGCTAGGCAACTGGCTGCTGGAGCAACGCGTTGATCGGCGGCTGTGGCGCCATAGTGCATGGGGTTATCACTTCGACTGGGCGGCGCGCGCTTTCTTTGTACCGGTCGGCACACCGAACGCAATCACGACGTGCTACGCCGCGCGGGCGCTGTACGCGCTTGGCGACGCGACCGGAGATTCCCGTTTCATCGACACGGCTGTCGATGCCGGATACTTCCTGGATTCGCTTTATACGGAACACGACGGTTCCGGATACTACGCATACATCCCGGGCGAATCAGCGTTCGTCCACAACGCGAACCTGTGGGTGACCGCATTCGTTGCAGAGACGGCTCGCCGAACCGGCGATTCCGCGATGTGCGAACGCGCGCTGTGTGCTGCGATGCTCAGCGTGTCGATGCAGCGCGACGACGGCGCATGGGCTTACGGCCTGCGTAGTCATCACGCGTTCGTCGACGGCTTCCACACTGGCTACAACCTCGAGGCGCTGCACTGCCTGCGACAGGCCGCGGGCACGCGGTACTTCGACGACGCGATCGATCGGGGCCTCAAGTACTACCGGAACACGTTCTTCACGCCCGACGGCACTGCGAAATACTACGCCGACCGGATCTGGCCTCTCGACATGCATTCGTTCGCGCAAGCGCTGATCACGCTGCTGACGGTGTCGCCGGTGGAGTCCGACCGCCCGCTGGCGCAGCGTGTATTCGATCGCGCGATGCAGACGCTCTACCTGCCTGCCGAACGCCGCTTCGCCTATCAGCGCACTGCCCGTTCAGTCAATCGCGTTGACTACCTGCGATGGACGCAAGCGTGGGCGTTCTATTCGATCGGCCTTCTTGCGAACCACTTCCAGCCCGACGCTCTGTCGTCCCATTCCCTGTCTCGGAGAGAATTCGCATGAATCGCATTGAACTGTTCGGCTGTCCGATGGACGTCGGTACCATGACCCAAACCGTCGAGCTGATCCGCGATCGCATTGCGCGCTCGCAATTCACGCAGCACGTGGTCGTCAACGTCGCCAAGCTGGTCAATATGCAGGCCGATCCGGAGCTGGCCGCCTCGGTGCATGCCTGCGATATCGTCAACATCGACGGGATGGGTGTCGTGTGGGGCGCCCGCCTGCTTGGCCATGACGTTTCGGAGCGCGTCGCCGGCGTCGACCTGTTCGAGCGCTTGCTCGACATGGCCCAGCAGGACGGCCTGCCGGTTTTCATGCTGGGCGGCTCCGAGGTCGTTGTGCAAAAGGCGGCCTGCGCAGTCTCGGCAAAGTACCCGATGTTGCGGATTGCCGGTATTCACCATGGCTACTTCTGGGATGACGAGCGTACCGTCGTCGACCAGATTCGTGCGTCGGGCGCGAAGCTCCTGTTCGTTGCGATTACGTCGCCGCGCAAGGAAAACTTCATCAATCGCTGGAAATCCCAATTGGGCGTCGATTTCGTAATGGGCGTAGGCGGGACGTTCGACGTGGTGGCGGGCAAGGTGAAGCGTGCGCCGCTGTGGATGCAGCGCAGTGGCCTGGAGTGGGCATTCCGCGTCATCCAGGAACCGGGGCGGATGTGGAAGCGCTATCTGTCGACCAACAGCCGGTTCCTCGTGATGCTGACAGGCGCGTATGTGTCGCGGTTGTTTCGGCGCAAGGGAGAGGTCGATGCGCATTAGATGTGTTTTTGCCGCCCACATGCTCGTTGCAACGGTCTGTCACGCGGGTCCGCAGAGCGGTTCGTCCGACGACACGTGCTTTTAACGAGCAGATGACGCGCGAGGCATCGACGAACCGCGCCGTCTGGCACCCGTTCGGCGGAGGCTCGAAACTGGCGCTAACTGCGCACGCCGCGCCTCCGCCCGGCCCGCATCACCCCTGTCGGAAAATCTCCGCATACGCGCTCAACGCCGGCACGCCGCCCAGGTGCGCATACAGCACCTTCGAGCCCGGCTCGAATTCCCCGCGCCGCACCTTGTCGATCATCCCGTGCATCGACTTGCCTTCATAGACGGGATCGGTCAGCACGCCTTCGAGCCGCGCGCATAGCCGGATCGCCTCGAGCGTGCCGTCGTTCGGCAGCCCGTATTCGGGGCCCGCGTAGCGCGTGTCGAGCACGACGTCCTGCTCGTCGATGCGACGCCCGAGCTCGACGATTTCAGCCGTATGCCGCGCGATGCGCGTGATCTGCGCATGCGTTTTCTCCGGCGTCGCCGACGCGTCGATCCCGATCACGCGATCCGCGCGCCCGTCGGCCGCGAAGCCGACGACCATCCCGGCCTGCGTGCTGCCCGTCACCGAGCACACGACGATGTAGTCGAACCTGAATCCGAGTTCCGCTTCCTGCGCACGTACTTCTTCCGCGAAGCCGACGAACCCGAGCCCGCCGAGCGGATGCTCGGAACAGCCGGCCGGAACCGGATACGGCTTGCCGCCTGCCTGTCGCACGCTCTCCATCGCTTCTTCCCAGCTACGGCGGATGCCGATGTCGAAGCCGTCGGCAACGAGCCGCACGTCGGCGCCCATCATCCGCGATAGCTGGATATTGCCGACGCGGTCGTAGACGGGATCGTCGTAGTTGACCCAGTGCTCCTGCACGAGCACGCATTTCATCCCGAGATGCGCTGCAACGGCCGCGACCTGACGCGTCTGGTTCGACTGGACGCCGCCGATCGACACGAGCGTGTCCGCGCCCTGCGCGAGCGCGTCGGGGATCAGGTATTCGAGCTTGCGCGTCTTGTTGCCGCCGAACGCGAGGCCGCTGTTGCAGTCCTCGCGCTTCGCATACAGCTCGACCTTGCCGCCGAGGTGCGCGCTCAGGCGCTTGAGTGGCTGGATGGGTGTGGGGCCGAACGTCAGCGGATAACGGGGGAAGCGTTGCAGGTTCATCGACTTTTGTCTCCGGAAAGGTGGGGTTGGCGCGGGCATCGGTGCGTTCGGGAGGGGCCGGCACGCCGTGTCCCGATGGAAAAATGATAGGCAAGCACGCGCGAAATGAGCTTGCGAAATAAATATCGTCGGCCTACGTTGATAACGAATCGAGTGCTGATCAAGCAATTCGAGTTCGAAAAGATCGAGGAAGACGCAATGAAATTAACTGGAAGACCGGCGACGCCGGCCGATGCCGTGCCCGCGCTCGATCGCATCGATCGCGCGATCCTCAGGCAGCTTCAGCAGGACGCGTCGATCTCGAACGTGAGCCTCGCCGCGAAGGTGAAGCTGAGCGCGCCGGCGTGCCTGCGGCGCGTCGAACGGCTCAAGGAAATGGGGATGATTCGCGGGATCGTCGCGCTGCTCGACCCGAAGCCGCTCGGGGCCGGCATGCTGGTCGTGATCGGCTTCGTGCTCGACCGCTCGACGCCGGAAGCGTTCGCCGCGTTCGAGAAGGCCGCGCAGAAGGTTTCTGGGTGTGTCGAATGTCACGTCGTAACGGGCGAGTTCGACTATTTCATGCTGGTGCGCACACGCGACAACGAGAGTTTCAACCGGCTGCATGCGGAACAACTGATCTACCTGCCCGGCGTGCGGCAGGTGCGCTCGTTCATGGTGCTCAAGGAGATCCTGTCGACGCATGCGCTGCCGGTGTAGCGCGGAGCGTCGTCGATTCCCATCGGCCTAGGCTATGCCGTTTGGCTAATTGAAAATTCCCGTTTGGGTGTATACAATGAGAATTCAAATTAGCCCATTTGGGAATCGCAATGACAGCAACCACACCTGCGGCCCGTCAGCCTGCCAAGCGGGCTGCCGCATCTCGTGTCGCGACGCCGGCGGGTAGCTCGAACGCCTTGGGCGCCGGCAAGGGCGATTTCGACACCTTTGGCCGGATGGCGCCGATGTCGCAGCGGCGCGCGATCGCGGAGGGTTTCGACGCGGTCATCATCGAGCGCGTCGCGCGCGAGTTGCTCGGCGTGCCGGTTCAGTCCCTCTTGAGCGCGCTGAGCCTGCCCAGCTCGACCATTCTGCGGAAAATTGCCAAGCACGACCGGTTGTCGCAAGGCGAGTCCGATCGCGTTGCGCGCGTGCTCTACGTACTGGATCTCGCCACCGATCTGTTTGAGGACAGCGAGCGCGCAGGGGCGTGGATGAGCCGGGCGAACGCAGAGCTCGACGGTTTGAAGCCGCTCGAAGTGCTCGACGTACAGCCCGGCTACGACCGGGTGCGCGACATTCTGAACCGTGCCCAGTTCGGGGTCGGCGCGTGAGGTTGTATCGTCTCGCGAAAGAACGAAAGGGGCACTACCTGGCCGACGACCTGAGCGGGAACGGCGCGGCGATCGCCGGTGGCCGCTGGAATCCTCGCGGCATGCGCGTGCTGTACACCTGCTGCCATGCGTCGACGTCGTTGCTCGAGTCACTCGTCCATATGTCCGGCTTGCTTCCCGCTGGCGGATTTTTTTTAGTGACGCTGGAAGTGCCCGACACCGTCCATGACAATGCGTACCAGCCGGACCTGCCGGACGATTGGGCGGTACTGTCGCAGGATCCGGAGTCGACTGCCCGGATCGGGCGCGTCTGGCTTGAAGCGGGCGATCAGTTGGCGATGCGCGTACCGTCAGTCGTCTGCCCGACCGACTTCAACTTGCTGCTGAACCCGCTGCATGCGGATTTTGCTTCGAGTGTGAAAGTGATCGGCAAGGAAGCGTTCGCGCTGGATCCACGCCTCTTCGGCTAGTCGGCCGTATTGTTTTGGTCGACGAATCATCGTCGGCTGCTGCGCGGTCGCGTCGTCCGGTCAGCGCTGCCATGGCGCGACGCCTGGATATGCCGACTTGCCGAGACGCTCTCGCGCGTCGCGCACGATAGTCGCATCGAGTTCTCCATCATCCGCCAGCGCCTTCAGCGCCGCGAGCACGATGCTCGCGCGATCGACCTCGAAGAACGCGCGCAGCGCGTCGCGCGTGTCGCTGCGGCCGAAACCGTCGGTGCCGAGCGTCACGTAGCGGCGCGGCACGTACGCGCGGATCAGCTCGGGCACCGCGCGCACGTAGTCGGTTGCAGCGATCACGGGCCCGCGCGTCGCGGCGAGCGCGGCGGTGACGTACGGCGTCGAGTGCGTGTCGTCGTCGAGCCGCGCGCGACGCTCGGCTTCCATCCCGTCACGCTGCAGTTCACTGAAGCTCGTGACGCTCCATACGGCCGCGTCGATGCCCCAGTCGTCCTTCAGCATCCGCTGCGCGGCGAGTACTTCGCCGAGGATCGCGCCCGAGCCGAGCAATTGCATGCGTGCCGTCGCGTTCGAACCGGACGGCAGCCGGTGCATGCCCTTCAGGATGCCATCGCGCCGCGCGGCCGGATCGTCGTCGGGCATCGACGGCTGCGCGTAGTTCTCGTTCATGACGGTCACGTAATAGAACACGTCGCGCTGCTGCTCGACCATTTCGCGCATGCCCGCATCGACGATCGTCGCGACTTCGTACGCGAACGCCGGATCGTACGCGCGGCAGTTCGGGATCGTCGACGCGGCGAGGTGGCTGCTGCCGTCCTGGTGCTGCAGGCCCTCGCCGCCGAGTGTCGTTCGCCCGGACGTCGCGCCGATCAGGAAGCCGCGCGAGCGCTGGTCGGCGGCGGCCCAGATCAGGTCGCCGATGCGCTGGAAGCCGAACATCGAGTAGTAGATGTAGAACGGCAGCATCGGCAGGTCGTGCACGCTGTACGACGTCGCGGCGGCGATCCACGACGAGATCGCGCCCGCTTCCGAAATGCCTTCCTCGAGGATCTGGCCGCGCGTGTCCTCGCGGTAGTAGAGCATCGAGCCGAGATCCTCGGGCTCGTAGCGCTGGCCGAGCGGCGAGTAGATGCCGACCTGCCGGAACAGGCTGGCCATGCCGAACGTGCGCGCTTCGTCGGCCACGATCGGCACGACGCGCGAGCCGATGTCGCGATCCTTGATCAACGCGGCGAGCATGCGCACGAGCGCCATCGTCGTCGACATCTCGCGGCCGGCCGTATCCAGCGCGAACGCTCCCCAGGCCGGCATCGAAGGGACGGTCAGCCCCTTCGATGCCGCTATCCGCCTTCTGGGCAGATAGCCTCCCAGGGCAGCCCGGCGGGCATGCAGGTAACGCATTTCCGGGCTGTCTTCCGCTGGCTTGTAAAACTTCAACCGTTCGACGTCGCTGTCTGACAGCGGCAACCGGAAACGGTCGCGGAACGCCTTCAGATCGTCGACGTCGAGCTTCTTCTGCTGATGGGTCGTCATCCGGCCCTGGCCGGCCGCGCCCATCCCATAACCCTTCATCGTCTTCGCGAGGATCACGGTCGGCTGGCCGCGGTGCGCGAGCGCGCGCGCATACGCGGCGTGCAGCTTGCGCGCGTCGTGGCCGCCGCGCCGCAGGCGGTCGATCTCCGCATCGGTGAGCTGTGCGGCGAGCGCGTCGAGCGCGGGGTCCTGGCTGAAAAAGCGCGCGCGGTTGTATGCGCCGTCGTTCGCGGAGAAGGTCTGGAACTGCCCGTCGACCGTATCGGCGAACGCGCGCGCGAGCGCACCCGCGTGATCGCGCGCGAACAGCGGATCCCAGTCGGAGCCCCACAGCACCTTGATCGTGTTCCAGCCGGCGCCCGCGAACTGCGCTTCGAGTTCGTCGATCACGCGGCCGTTGCCGCGCACCGGGCCGTCGAGCCGCTGCAGGTTGCAGTTGATCACGAACACGAGATTGTCGAGCCCCTCGCGCGCGGCGAGCGACAGCGCGCCGAGCGATTCGGGTTCGTCCATCTCGCCGTCGCCGAAGAAGCCCCACACGGTGCGGCCCGCGGTGTTCGCGAGGCCGCGATGCTGCAGGTAGCGCATGAAGCGCGCCTGGTAGATCGCATTGATCGGGCCGATCCCCATCGAGCCGGTCGGGAACTGCCAGAAATCGGGCATCAGCCACGGATGCGGATACGAGCACAGGCCCGGGCCGGCGATTTCGCGGCGGTAATGCTTCAGGTGATCCTCGGTGAGGAAGCCTTCGAGATACGCGCGCGCATAGACGCCCGGCGACGAATGCGGCTGGAAGTACACGAGATCGCCGCCGGCCGTGCCGGGTGCGTCGCCGGTCGCGGGCGACGCCGCGCGGAAGAAGTGGTTGAAGCCGGTCTCGAACAGGTCGGACGCCGACGCATAGCTCGCGATGTGGCCGCCGAGTTCGCCGTACGCGCGGTTCGCGCGCACGACCATCGCGAGCGCGTTCCAGCGCAGCGCGGCCGACAGCCGGTCCTCGAGGTCGAGGTCGCCCGGATACGGCGGCTGCTCGGCGGGCGGAATCGTGTTCAGGTAGCGCGTGACGGGCGTGCGCGGCGACGCGAGGCCGGTTGCGCGCGCATGCTCGGCGAGCCGGTCGAACAGATATTGCGCGCGGTCGCGGCCGACGTGCGCGGCCACCGCGTCGAGCGCCTCGAGCCATTCGGCGGTTTCTTCCGGGTCCGCATCGGTGCGCGCGTGGGCCGCGCGCTGCGCGTGTTCGATACCGTTCGACAGATCCGTCATATGAGTCTCCCACGCGCCGGCAGCGGCACGCATCAATGGGACTCATGCTACGCGTCGATTCACAGAATATGCGTCTGATTTCATTGGGAATTTGCCTCTGGATAGTGTAAATATTCCGGAATCATCGCGAGAGAAGGAATATTCAAACCATGAGCACCTCCCCCAAGCGGCTCGACCGCATCGACATCGGCATCCTGAACCAGCTTCAGCAGAACGCGCGGATCACGAACGCGGAACTGGCGCGCGCGGTGAACCTGTCGACCACGCCGTGCTTCAACCGCGTGCGCGCGCTGGAGAAGCTCGGGCTGTTCCGGCAGCAGGTCACGCTGCTCGATCCCGAGCCGCTCGGGCTGCGGATCAACGTGTTCATCCAGGTCAGCCTCGAGAAGCAGGTCGAGGACGCGCTGCAGCGTTTCGAGGAAGCGATCTCGCAGCGGCCCGAGGTGATGGAGTGCTATTTGATGTCGGGCGACGCCGACTACCTGCTGCGCGTCGTGATGCCCGACATGCGCACGCTCGAGCGTTTCATCATCGAGCGGCTGACGACGATTCCCGGCGTGTCGAACATCCGGTCGAGCTTCGCGCTGAAGCAGGTGCGCTACAAGACCGCGCTGCCGCTGCCGGCGGCGGGGCTCACGCTCGTCGATCCGGACGAGTCGGCGTCCGACTGGGGTTGAGCGCGGCACCTGCCAGCCTGTCCGTTCGCCTGCGCGATGGTGACGAAACGATGACGCCGGCCGTGCGGCGAGGTGCCGGATCGAACCAATCGCGTGCGTGCGCCTCATACGGCAGTCGGCCCGATTGCACCGTCGCGACGCGGCGCGGGCCAGGCGCGTATGCTCGTCCGGTCGGCGAAACGTGCGAGCGCACGGCCGGTTCATGCATGTCTCGATCAATCAACGAGTGAGGGCGCGATGGCAAGACAGACGATGGCGGAATACCTGGCGAAGACGCTGGCGGCGGCAGGCGTCGAGCGCATCTGGGGCGTGACGGGCGACAGCCTGAACGGCCTGTCGTTCAGCCTGGCCCAGATCGGCTCGATCCGCTGGATGCACACGCGGCACGAGGAAAGCGCCGCGTTCGCGGCCGGCGCGGATGCCGCGTCGACCGGGCGGCTCGCGGTGTGTGCGGGCAGCTGCGGCCCCGGCAACCTGCACCTGATCAACGGGTTGTACGACTGCCACCGCAATCACCAGCCGGTGCTCGCGATCGCCGCGCACATCCCGTCGACCGAAATCGGGCTCGGCTACTTCCAGGAAACCCATCCGCAGGAACTGTTCCGCGAGTGCAGCCACTTCGCGGAGCTCGTGACCAACGCGTCGCAGTTCCCGCGTGTGCTCGCGCGCGCGATGCGCACCGCGATCGAGGAACGCGGCGTCGCGGTGATCGTGCTGCCGGGCGACATCGCGCTCGGCGACGGCCCGGAAGAGGCGCCGGCGTGGAGCGAATCGGCGCCGCCGTCGATCCTGCCGGCCGATGCCGATCTCGACCGGCTCGCGGCATTGCTGAACGGCTCCGACGCGGTCACGCTGCTGTGCGGCAGCGGCACGCAGGGTGCGCACGACGAAGTGGTCGCGCTGGCCGACACGCTCGGCGCGCCGGTCGTGCACGCGCTGCGCGGCAAGCAGTTCGTCGAGTGGGACAACCCGTTCGACGTCGGGATGACCGGGCTGATCGGCTTCAGCTCCGGCTATCACGCGATGGAATCGTGCGACACGCTGCTGATGCTCGGTACGGATTTCCCGTACCGGCCGTTCTATCCGTCGAACGCGAAGATCGCGCAGATCGACTGGAAGGGCTCGCAGCTCGGCCACCGCGCGCCGCTCGCGCTCGGCCTCGTCGGCACCGTGAAGGAAACCATCGCCGCGCTGCTGCCGCGCCTGACGCGCAAGACGCAGCGGCGCTTCCTCGAGAATGCGCTGAAGCATTACGCGGCCGCGCGCAAGGGGCTCGACGATCTCGCGGTGGCCGAGCCGCCGGGCCGCGCGATCCATCCGCAATACCTGACGAAGATCGTCGACGAAGTTGCGGCCGACGATGCGATCTTCACGGCCGACGTCGGCACGCCGACGCTGTGGGCCGCGCGCTACCTGACGATGAACGGCAAGCGGCAACTGCACGGCTCGTTCAACCACGGGTCGATGGCGAACGCGATGCCGCAGGCGCTCGGCGCGCAGGGTGCGCATCCGGGGCGGCAGGTGGTGTCGCTGTCGGGCGACGGCGGGCTGTCGATGCTGCTCGGCGATCTGCTGAGCGCGCGGCAGCTCAACCTGCCGATCAAGATCGTCGTGTACAACAACAGCCTGCTCGGCTTCGTGTCGATGGAGCTGAAGGCGGCCGGCTATCTCGATACCAACGTCGACCTGAGCCCGACCGATTTCGCGGCGATCGCGAAGGGCGCGGGTATCTTCAGCGTACGCGTCGAGCATTCGGAGAACGTCGAGCAGGCATTGCGCACTGCGTTCGCGCACGACGGGCCGGCGGTGGTCGACGTCGTCACGTCGAAATACGAGCTCGCGATGCCGCCGAAGATCGAGATCGCGCATGCGAAGGGCTTCAGTCTGTTCATGCTGCGCGCGATCCTGAGCGGGCGCGGCGACGAGATCGTCGAGCTGGCGAGAACCAACCTGAGGTGAGGCGGTGCCGCGCGCGGTGCGGCGTGCCGTTCGTTCCCGATCGGTCACGCTGCGTCGCTCCTGTCGGCGGCCCACTCACGGATGCGGCGGCGCGGGATATTAGGGACAATCTTCACGTCGCCTTAAGTTTTCGTTTCCTAGAATCGATTTGATCGTCGCTCTTCCTGCGGCGGACCGGATCGTCCAGGAGGATGCCCATGCAAAAGCCCCGTGTCGCCGTTGCCCTGCCTCGCGAAGTCATCGGCACGTCAAGGCTGAAGGCAAAACAGATCGAGGCCGGCCAATGATCTGGCCGAACGCGTGGCGTGTCTCGGCACTGTTCGTGCGCGAGTGGGTCGGCCGCCCGGCCGCGGTGGGCGCGTTGTGTCCGAGTTCGCGGCATCTGGCGCGCGAGATGGCTGGTGCGGTGCCGGACGGCGACGGGCTGGTCGTCGAACTCGGCGGCGGCACCGGTGCGATCACCGCGGCGTTGCTCGAACGCGGCGTCGCGCCACGGCGCCTCGTCGTGGTCGAGCGTTCACCGGCGTTCGTGCAGCACCTGCGGCGACGCTTTCCGGATGTGTCGATCGTATGGGGCGATGCGCGGCAGCTCGAGCGGCTGCTGCCGCCCGCCGCGCGGGTCGATGCGATCGTGTCGTGCCTGCCGTTGCGCACGCTGCCGCGCGAGGACGTGACGGCCATCGTCGAGCAATGCCATCGCGTGCTGTCGGCCGACGGCGTGATGATTCAATTCACGTACGACTTGCGCTCGCCCGGCCGTCATCCGCTGGGAGATTCGGCATTTGTTGCCTGCGGCAGCCGTATCGTCTGGGCAAATATTCCACCTGCGCGCATCGTGACCGTGCGCGGCGCCGCCACCGAACACGCCGGTTGACGCGGCCGCGCGCAAGGCGCCCGGACACGGCGCCGCGCCGGTTGCTTTCATAAGTCATACCGATCCTTCCAATTTCCATTCATCTCGCCGTCACATCAGGTTCCTACCATTGCCTTTCATTTCGAAAGCCGCAACACCGGGGGGAACCGGCAACATGAATCGAATCAAAATGGCGGCGCTGCTGTGTGCCGGCGCCTTTGCGCTTGCCGGATGCAACAGCGACGACGGCCCGACCAGCTCGACGCCCGCGCCCGTGCAGGCGGCGGCGCGCAACGTGATCTTTTTCCTCGGCGACGGCATGGGGATGACGACGCTGACGGCCGCGCGCATCTATGCGGTCGGTGAAGACGGCGCGCTCACGATCGATACGCTGCCCGAATCCGCGTTCGTGAAGACCTATTCGAACGATGCGCAGGTGACGGACAGCGCGCCGTCGATGTCGGCGTACATGACCGGCGTCAAGACCAACAACGAAGTGATTTCGATGTCGCCCGACACGAAGGCGATCGAGCCGACCGCCGGCCTCACCGGCAACTGCGGCGCAAACAACGGCAAATCGGAGTCGACTCTGCTCGAGATCGCGAAGGCGAAAGGGATGGCCACCGGTGTCGTGACGACCACGCGCGTCACGCACGCGACGCCCGCCGCGACCTATGCGCACGTGTGCCATCGCGATGCCGAGAACGACATCGCGGCCCAGCTCGTGCCGGGCGGCGCGGGCTACAACGGCGCGCTCGGCGACGGCGTCGACGTCGTGCTCGGCGGCGGCACGCAATTCTTCGTACCGAAGGACGGCGGCGGCAAGCGCACCGACGGACGCAACCTGGTCAACGAACTGAAGGCCAAGGGCTACGCGTTCGCGCAGAACCGCGACGACCTGCTGGCCGCCGATGCGACGAAGAGCGGCAAGCTGGTCGGCCTGTTTTCGTCGAGCCACATGAGCTACGACCTCGATCGCGGCGCGACCAAGGAACCGAGCCTTGCCGACATGGCGACGCGCGCGCTCGACGTGCTGCAGAACAACCCGAACGGCTATTTCCTGATGGTCGAGGGCGGCCGGATCGATCACGCGCTGCACGACACCAACGCGAAGCGCGCGCTGCAGGACACGGTCGCGTTCGACAACGCGATCAAGGCGGCGCTCGACAAGGTGCGCAAGACCGATCCCGACCTGAAGAACACGCTGATCGTCGTCACGGCCGATCACGATCACACGCTGGTGCTGAACGGTTATGCGGCGCGCACCGGCAAGACCGAATTGGGCAAGCCAGGCGTGCTGGGCGTGCTGCGCAGCTATCAGACCGGCGCGGTCGCGAAGGACGCGGACGGCGCGCCGTACACGATCATCGGCTTCGGCAACGGCGAGAACCGCGTGCAGGGCAGCCGCGCGGGGACCGCGCTCACCGACGCGGTGACGGGTGCCGACGATTATCGCCAGGAGGCGGCCGTGCGGATGGACAAGGGCAGCGAGACGCACGGCGGCACGGATGTGTTCCTCGGTGCGATCGGCCGCGGCGCGGATGCGTTCCACGGCGTGATCGAGAACAACCGGGTCTTCGAGCTGGTGCGCAACGCGGTGCAGCTTTGAGCGCCGACAACACGGGTACAGGGGAATACAGGATGTCGACCATCAAGTGCATCGCGGCGGCGTTGGCCGTCGTGGGTTTCGCATGCGGCGCGGCGCAGGCCGCCGGCCAGGCGAAGAACGTGATTTTCTTTCTCGGCGACGGCATGGGGCCGACGACCGTGACGGCGAGCCGGATCTACAAGGTCGGCGAGTCGGGACAACTGACGATGGAGAAGCTGGCCCGCACCGCGCGCGTCAAGACCTTCTCGAACGACGCGCAGACCACCGACAGCGCACCGTCGATGGCCGCGTACATGACCGGCGTGAAGATGAACAACGAGGTGCTGTCGATGTCGTCCGACACGCGCGCGGTCGCGCCGGGCAGCGACGTCAACGGCAACAAGACCGTCAACAACTGCGCGCCGGGCAACGGCCAGCCGGTCGCGACGCTGCTGGAGCTGGCGAAGGCGCGCGGCAAGGCGGTCGGCGCGATCACGACGACCGAGCTCACGCATGCGACGCCCGCCGCGACCTATTCGCACATCTGCCATCGCGACGCGCAGTACGACATCGCCGCGCAGGCGGCGCCGGGCGGTGCCGGCTACAACGCGGCGCTTGGCGACGGCGTGGACGTGCTGATGGGCGGCGGCCGAAATCACTGGACGCCGTTCGATCCGGTCGCGAACAAGCGTGGGCGCGCGGACGGGCGCAACCTGCTCGACGAGATGAAGACGAAGGGCTATACGGTCGTGGCTACCAAGGACCAGCTCGCGCAGGCCGGCAACGGCAAGCTGGTCGGCCTGTTCAGTTCGACGAGCCATCTCGAGTACGAACTGGACCGCGTGGCCGGCAAGGGCGAAGGGCCGACGCAGCCGAGCCTCGCGGACATGACGTCGAAAGCGATCGACGTGCTGTCGAAGAACTCGAACGGCTATTTCCTGATGGTCGAAGGCGGCCGGATCGATCATGCGCTGCACGGCACCAACGCGAAGCGCGCGCTCGAGGATACGGCGGCATTCGACGAGGCGATCCGCGTCGCGCTGTCGAAGGTCGACCTGTCGAATACGCTGATCGTCGTGACGGCCGACCACGACCACACGATGACGATCAACGGCTATTCGAAGCGCGGCAATCCGATTCTCGACATCAGCCGCAACTATCGCGACGGCCAGCCGAGCAAGGATGCCGACGGCAATACCTACACGACGCTGGTGTTCGGCAATGGCGCGAACCGGCCGAACGTGCGCGCATCGGTCGATTCGGCCACGGCGATGAACGACGCGTACCTGCAGGAAGTCGGCGTGCGGATGGGCAGTGCGGGCTCGGAGACGCACGGCGGCGGCGATGTGATGCTGTTTGCCGACGGCGCGGATGCGAAGGCGTTCAAGGGCACGATCGACAACACGAAGGTGTTCGGCCTCGTGCGATCGGCGTTCGGTTTCTGAGGCCGGCTGCTTCATGATGAACGGGAACACCCGATGAAACGCCAGCTTCTCTGTGTGCTCGCTTGCGGGTTGACCGCGCTCCCGGCCTTTGCGGCGGCGGATCTCGACGCCGTGCTGCTGCACGAAAGCCGCACGGTCACGGCCGACGGCGTGACGCGCACGACGATGTATCGCGAACGGATGGTTCGGCGCGACGGGCACGTGTGGGTCGAGCGCGTGCTGCCCGTCGGGGCGGCGGGCGGTGGGCATGACGACGATCACGACCATGACCACGACGCGGGCCGTGTGCGCCAGGATCCGCCGCGCGCCGGCATGCAACCGGCCGCCGCCCATGCCGGCCACAAGCATTTCAACTTCCAGGCAGCCGCACGTCACGTCACGTACGACGGCAAGACGGCGCGCATCGAGTATGTGGACGCGGCGACCCGGACGGTCGTCAGCGTGCCGCCGGCCGAGTACGAAACCACGGGCTTCGACGGCTCGTGGGACAACGCGTACTACGTGACGCCGCCGTCGCAATTGAAGCGGCTCGCGGCGGCGAAGCCCGGCGATGCGCCCGGCACCCGCTGGTACGAGCAGGCGGTCGACACGCCCGGCGCGCGCGGCGTGAACCGGATCCTGTGGAGCGAACGGTTGCAGGCGCCGCTGTCGGTCGAATACCGGAGTGCCGACGGCCGTGTCGTGCGCAAGCTGACGCTCACGCAGGTGCCGGCCGCGCGGCGCGAGCCGTTGCCTTGGCAGGCGCTCGCCGGCTACGCGCACAAGGAATACGCGGACTATCTGGATTGACCGGCGCGCGACCGATGACGCGGTTGCGCGGCCGATCGACGTTTCGTAAGCGGGGCTTGCGGTCAGGTCGGCCGGTATCGTCGCGATACGGCCGGGCTCTGGCCGGTTTTTTGTCCCGCCGCCACCCGGCAGGGATTGCCGATGCCGTGCTAGAAGCGCGCGCCGTCCGGCACGCGCGCCGCGGGCCGCGACGCGACCCGCTTGATGAAGCGGTCGAGCGGCGTCGCATAGCCGCGCGCGATGACCGCGCTCAAGCCGGCCGACAGCACCAGATACGCGACGAGCAACGCCAGCTTGCCGTCGCCATGCGTGGCGGACGGCGGCCAGAACGTGCGCAGCGCGCCGAGCACGATCAGGTGGAACAGATACAGCTCGTAGCTGAGCCGGCCGCTCCAGCGCAGCGGCGCGAGCACGCTGCCATGCGTGCGTTCGCGTTCCGCATGCGCGCCGATCAGCAGCACGGCCGTGCCGAGCGCCATCGCGGATACCCCGATCACATGGCTTTGCGCGATCGGCCACGCGAGATAGAGCGCCGTCATCGCCGCTACCGCGAGCCATTGCACGGGCGCCGCCGCGAGTACCTGCCAGCGCGCGCGTTCGGCGAGCAACGCGGTGCAGCAGCCGATCGCGATGCCGTCGAAGCACGCGAAGTATGCATAGAGGAATCCGCCTTCGTCGCCCGGATGCGCGAAGCGGTACACGGGGCCGATCGCGGCAATCATCAGCCAGAACGCGAACAGCCGCGAATCGCGGCGCAGCGCGATGCACAGCCGCGGAAACGACAGGTAGAACACTTCCTCGACCGACAGCGACCACAGCACGCCGAGCGCGTAGTTGACCCATCCGTACGCGCCGATCAGCACGTTCATCCAGAATGTGAGCGACGCGAGATTCACGAGCCAGAACGACACGGTGATGCCCTGCGGCGCATGGTTCGCGAAGATCGGCACGCCGGCCGCCGCGAGGCCGTTGACGAGCGCGAGCAGCAGGAGCAGGCACGGGACGATGCGCGCGATGCGCGACATGTAGAACGCGCGCACGTCGAGCGCGCCGAGGCTGCCCCAGCGGCGGCGCGCATTCGACGTGATCAGGTAGCCCGAGATCGCGAAGAACATCGTCACGCCGTAGTTGCCGTTGCGCACGATCGCATGGACCGTGTCCCAGCCGAGCACGCGCGCGAGCGCCGTATCGCGCAGCGGATATGCGATGTTGAAGTGATGCAGCAGGACGAGCATGATCGACACGCCGCGCAGCAGGTCGATCCGTGCGTTGCGCGGGCCGGCGCTCATTGCGGCCGGGCCGGTTCGGCGAGCGCCGGCAGCGCGGCCAGGAACGTATCGCGCGAGCGCAGGCCCGCATTCGGCGTCTGCCGTTTGTCGTCCTGGATCAGGTTCGCGAACACGAGCGTGCGCGGCCCCTTCGTCGCCCAGCCGACGAACCAGCCGTACGCGTGCGCGGCGTCGTACTTGAAGCCCGGCGAGCCCGTGCCCGTCTTGCCGTGCACGGTCCAGCCGCCCGGCTGCGCGTCGATCAGCGTGATGCGCTCGGTCATGTCGTACGCGTGCGCGCTGACGGGCAGCGTCCGGTGCACGATCTTGCGCATGAACGCGACCTGTTCGAGCGGCGAAATTCGCAGCGATGAATTGACCCATGCGCCCATCACGCCGCTGAGTTCGCCCTGCTTGCCGGTCACGTCCGCATTGCCGTAACCGAATGCGTTCGTGTACTGCTGGAAGCGCGCCGGCCCGAGCGCTTGTGCGACCTGTTCCGAGTACCAGAAGATCGACAGCTTGATCCAGCGCGCCGGGTCGGTCGGCTCGCGCCACGGGGCGCCGCCCCAATCGGGATAGTCTGCGTGGAAGTCGAGTGTCGGCGTGTGTTCGTCCTTCAGGAAGCCGGCGTCGAAGCCCATCAGGCTGATCGCCACCTTGAAGGTCGACGCCGGTGTGACGCGCGTCGCGCAATCGCCTTGCTGGACAAGCATCCGGCCGGTGGCGGCATCGGCGACGACGGTGCAGACAGGACGGGCGGATGTGGAGGCAGCGGCGACGAGGCCGGCGGCAAAGACAAGCAGCGTGCGGCGCCAGGTTTTCAAGCGGGACTCCATCGGATCGTGATCGGGAAGTGCGCCGTGCGGGCCAGCCGGCGGATCGTGTCGCCGGGGGCGAGCTCAATGGGGCAGGGGCCGGGGCGACGGCGATTGCCGGAGCCGACTGTCGCGGCCGCGCACAGTGAGTGTATCGAAGGCGGGGCGGTTGTCGACCTGTCATGGTTGACGGGACGCGTGGTCGTCGGCGGTGGCGGCGAGGATGGGCAGAGCGAAGGTGACGATGACGCGGGCTGCAACCCGCATGCCGTTTTTTGCAGCGCCGCGCCGTTTTTTTGCACGGCGTTTATGCGCGGTCTTCTAAGCTGGGCATGTGTCGAACAGCCGAGACGGCTTCCGTCCGCTCCATGACCTTCATCCATCCCGTTCCCGCCTTCGATGTCGCCGGCCGCCAGATGCGCGCCGGCGCACGCAACAACGTCCTTCCGTTCCCGCCGCCGTGCCCGCGCCTGCAGTTGCCCGTCACGCTGACGGCCGACTCCGGCGAACTCGCGCGCGCCCGCCTCGCGGCGCTGCTGCATTCGCCGCTCGGCGTGTATGTCGTCAGCGCGCGCACCGTGCGCGACGTGATCCATGTTCACTTCGAGATCGCGCCGGAGGATCTGGATTTCACGCTGCACATGCTGATCGCGCAGCAGGCCGACGCCGTGATCGGGCCCGTCGCGCGCCGGCTGCGCGTCGGGCCGAAGTCCCGGTGAACCGGGGAACGATTATTGCGCGTTCGTTGCTTGTTGCTCGTTTGATTCGCCGCCGGATCGCCGGTCGCGGTGCTGTCCGCCCGCCGGCGGCGGATGTTCGTGCGCCGCGTCGTGCGCGGCGGCGATCCTGAATACGGAGGGTTCATGTACCTCACCGAAGAAGTACGTACCGCGCGGCCTGCAAGCCGCCGCGCGCGGACGGCGTCGCTGCCGTCGGGCCGGCAGCTCGCGCGGCAGCTCGTGGCGACGGTGCGCGTGGCCGAAATGTTGCTGCATCAGGCGATCGTCGTGCCCGACGGGCATCAGTGGTCGGTCGACACCGAGCGCGTCGACGCGGCCGGCGGACCGCTCGCGGCCTGGGAGACCTGCGTGACGTTGCGGATCGGCAAGGTGTTCGCGCCGGCGGTCAATCCGGCCGCACGGGTCAACGACCCCGATCAGGTCGCGATCGAGATCGGCCTTTGTCTGCCCGAGCAGGCGTATCTGGACGAGCGGCGCGTGAGCATCTTCGGCCGCCGTCACGGCAAGCGGTTCGGCGCGACGCTGTCGGTCGCGTCGGGCGCGCAGTGGGGCTGGCAACGTGCGGAGCATGTCGCGCCGGAACATGCGCACGTGCACGGCGATACGCTCGAGGCACTCGTCGATACGGTCGCGGCGAACGTCAATGCGGCGCTGGCCGCGGCGGGGTTCGGCGCGACGCGCTGATCACGCATCGCCGGTTTGCCCGGTCTGCCGCTGAAGGTCTTCCATCAACTGTTCCGCGAGAAAGTCGCACGGCGGCCGCTTCGATTTCGTGCTGCGCGCGAGAATCAGTTCGAGCGGCGGCAGGTCGGGCAGCCCGTGCGAGCGGCCAAGCATCGACAGTTGCGCGGGAATCGCGCAGCGCGCGAGCGGCGCGACCGCGAGGCCGGCCTCGACCATGCTGAGCAGCCCGAGCAGGCTCGGGCTTTCATACGAGGTGCGATACGGCACCTTCGCGCGTTCGAGGCTGCGGATCGCGTTCTCGCGCGCGACGCTGCCCGGCATGAACACCGCGATCGGCAGCGGCCGCTCTTCCCACACGCGCGGCCCGTTCGTCATCGCGGCCCACGCCATCGGCTCGTGGCGGATGAAGTCGCCGGTCAGCCCCTTGATGCGCGTGCCGCACACGAGATCGACGGTGCCGTCCTTGATCAGCGGCGCGAGCGCGCTGCTCGGCAGCCCCATCACCTGGATCTCGACCTTCGGGTAGGTCGCCGAGAATTTCTTCAGGACCGACGGCAGCAGCGACGACGCATAGTCGTCCGGCACGCCGATCACGACCTTGCCGGTCACTTCCGGCCGGACCACGGCCGCCCACGCCTCGTCGCGCAGCGCCAGCATTCGTCTGGCGAATCCCAGCAGCACCTCGCCCTCGCGCGTCAGCACGATGCTGCGCGGCTTGCGCACGAACAGCGGCCGGCCGATCGCGTCTTCCAGGCTCTTGATCTGCATGCTCACGGCCGACTGCGAGCGGTTCACGGCTTCGGCGGCGCGGGTCATGTTGCCGGTCTCCGCGACGGCGACGACGGTGGCCAGCACGTCGTGATCGAGCATCTTCATGGGTATCAGGAAAACTGAACGTAACGATCAGCATTATGCGTTTTTATTGTTGCTATGTGTCTGCCATAGTGCGATCACGCTGGCGTTTTGCCCGGCACGCAAGCTTGAACAGGGAAGAGTGGTGTATCGATGATGGACCATCCGTTGCGCGCCGCACTGGCCGCGGAATTGCATGCGCGGCCGTTCCTGCGGCTTGCCGAAGCCGTGTCGCTCACGCATTACGCGATCTATGCGGACGGCCAGCCCGACATCCACGAAACGCTGCTGCACGCGCTGTGCCGCGACACCGGCATTGCCGCGCCGCACGAAGGCGCGACGCACTACGCAGTGCAGTCGCCGTGCGGCTGGCACCTGAAGTGGGAACGTCACACCGAATTCTCGACCTTTACGTTCGTCGCGCCGCGTCGCGACACCGGCTATTTCGACGATCTCGCGATCGAAGGCATTCCGGCCGCGTGGTTCGCACGGCTGGCCGGCATCCGCTTCGTCGCGGTGCGGATGGAACTGCTGTCGGGCGATGCCGCGCGGCTCGTCTGCGGCGACCTGCGCCGCTGGATCGACGGGCCCGCGCTCGTCGGCAGCAACGTGCTCGGTGGCGGCAAGGTGTTCTGCGACTGGCATGTGCGTGACGACGGCTTCATGCGTTTTCTCGTCGTCGACGAGGATTTCCGCGAGGAGCAGGGCGGCCGCCTGCTGCAGCGTCTGTACGAAATCGAAACGTACCGGATGATGGCGCTGCTCGCGCTGCCCGTCGCGCGGCGGATGAGCCGCGAACTCGACGAGATCCACGCGGCACTGCATGCGCTGATGCAGCGGATGGACGCGAGCGGTGCCGACGGCGACGACGCTGCGCTGCTCGTCAAGCTTACCCATCTCGCGGTGCGGGTCGAATCGCTGTCGGGTTCGGGCGCGCGTTTCAGTGCATCGCGCGCTTACGAGAAGCTCGTGCTGGCGCGCATCCAGGAATTGCGCGAGGAGCGTATCGAAGGAATGCCGACGATCGCCGAATTCATGGAGCGGCGTTTTGCGCCGGCGATGGAGACGTGCCGCAGCGTGTGGGCGCGCCACGAGCAGATCGCCGCGCGGATCGCACGTGCGGTCGACCTGTTGCGCACGCGCGTGAACCTCGCGCAGGAAAAGGACGTGACGCGCCTGCTGGCTGGAATGGAGCGCACCGCGCGCAATCAGCTTCATCTGCAGCACGCGGTCGAAGGGCTGTCGGTGGCGGCCATTTCGTACTACGTGCTGTCGCTCGCGACGGCGGCGTTCAAGGCGTTGCACGTGATGAACCTGCCGGTCGATCCGGAGCTGGCGGAAGGCCTGCTGATCGCGCCGGTCGTGTTCGCGGTGATTCACATCACGCGGCGCACGCGCGCGCAGCTTGCGCGATCGGAGGCCGCGCATGACGGCGCGCCCGCGCATGCGGCGGAGTTGAAGCAGGCCAGTTAGAACATCAACGACATATCAAAGGAGTGGAGATGACTTTTTCGCAGAAGCAGTCGGGGTTCTTCAGCGGTTTCGACGCATTCGACGAACCGGCACCGGAAGACGCGGGCGTCCCGGAAGAGGCGCGCGTGACGTCGTATCAGGCCGTGCTGCAGGAGCCGATGACGTCGCTCGTCGGGAATACGCACGATCGGCCGGACGTCGCGGCGGTGGCGATTCTTGGCTACAACTGACGCGTTTCTTCGCGTCGATTCGATGTAATTCTGGCGTTCATTTGCCGGCCGCCCTTTGGCGCGCCGGGCGTGAATCGCCTTCCCGCTTTCCCTTTCCCGCCCCTAGCGCGAGCGCCAACTCGACGAACGCGCGCGCGGCCGCGCTCCGGTACGCCCCCTTGCGCTGCAGCAGTACGGCCGTGCGCCGCAGCACGGTCGGATCGAGCGCGACGGCGACGAGATCGTCGTGCCCGGTCGCGATCGTCGCGGGCAGCAGCGTCGCGAGATTCGTGCGGCGCACGATCTCGATCACCGCACCGAGCGAATTCGCTTCCATCAGCACACGCGGCCGCACGTCGTGCTCGCGGAAATAACGGTCGATCTGCACGCGCGTCGCGAACTCGGCCGTGAGCAGCACGAGCGGCGCGTCGTGCAGCACGCGCAGGCCGGCCTTGCGTTTCCCGGCAAGCGCGTGCCGACGGTTCACGACGAGCGCAAGCGTCTCGACCAGCAGCGTCTTAGCTTCGATATCCGCCGTCCGCACCTCCTCGAACGCGATGCCGACATCGAGCTCGTCGTCGACGAGCAGCGCCTCGATGCGCTCCTGCGACATCTCGCGCACCGACAGCGACACTTCCGGATAGCGGCCGTGAAACGCCTCGACGAGCGGCCCGACGAGATAGCTCGTGAAGGTCGGCGTGACCGCGATCCGCAGCGAGCCGCGGCTGAGATCCTGCACGTCGTGAATGGCACGCCGGCCTTCCGCGAGATCGTGCAGCGCCTGCCGCGCATAGCGGAAATACACGTCGCCGGCGTCCGTCAATCGCGTGACACGCCCGGTGCGGTCGAACAACTGCGCGCCGAGCGTCTCCTCGAGCTGGCGGATCTGCTGAGACAGCGCGGGCTGGGAAACATGCAGCGCGGCGGCCGCGCGCGTGAAGCTGCGGTGTTCGGCGACGGCCAGGAAGTAGTTGATATGGCGCAGCAGCATGGCGATTCCTATAAGTCGTGCTTATCCGGTTGATCATAAATCAGTCTTTTACGTTATTGGAAGTCCGGCGTAACCTGCCCTTCATCGATTTCACCCACACCGGAGGACACGCGATGAAGGACATCATCGAAGGCTTTCTGAAGTTCCAGCGCGACGCCTATCCGGAGCGCGCCGCGCTGTTCCGCGATCTCGCGCGGTGCCAGAACCCGCGCGCGCTGTTCATCTCGTGCTCGGACAGCCGGCTCGTGCCCGAGCTCGTCACGCAGCGCGAACCGGGCGATCTGTTCGTGATCCGAAACGCCGGAAATATCGTGCCGTCGTACGGCCCCGAGCCGGGCGGCGTGTCGGCCTCGGTCGAATACGCGGTGACCGCGCTGCGCGTGACCGACGTCGTGATCTGCGGGCATTCCGATTGCGGTGCGATGACCGCAATCGCGACCTGCCAGTGCATGGACCATATGCCGGCCGTCGGCCACTGGCTGCGCTACGCCGATTCGGCGCGCGTCGTGAACGAGGCGCGCATGCATCGCAGCGAACGCGAGCGGATCGACTCGATGGTGCGCGAGAACGTCGTCGCGCAACTCGCGAACCTGAAGACGCACCCTGCCGTGCGGCTCGCGCTGGAAGAAGGGCGTCTCGCGCTGCACGGCTGGGTCTACGACATCGAATCCGGCTGCATCGACGCCCACGACGGCGCGACCGGCCGGTTCGTCTCCCTGGCGGACCATCCCGACGTCCGCGCCACACCCGCGACGCTTCCCGTCGCGGCCTGAACCGTTCCTACCCAACCACGAGGTATTGCCATGATTCAGTCACAGCACAGTCAGACCGCCCGCCACGCGCTTGCGGAGACCGTCGTTCTCGCGAAGGCGCGCAAGAACCTGTCGTTCGCGCAGCTCACCGAAGGCACGGGCCTGAGCGAAGCGTTCGTCACGGCCGCGCTGCTCGGCCAGCACGCGCTGCCGGCTGGCGCCGCGCGCGTCGTTGCCGACAAGCTCGGCCTCGACGACGACGCGGTGCTGCTGCTGCAGACGATCCCGCTGCGCGGCAGCATCGACGATCGCGTGCCGACCGACCCGACCATTTACCGCTTCTACGAAATGCTGCAGGTATACGGCACGACGCTGAAGGCGCTGGTTCACGAGAAGTTCGGCGACGGCATCATCAGCGCGATCAATTTCCGGCTCGACGTGAAGAAGGTCGACGATCCCGAAGGCGGTTCGCGCGCGGTGATCACGCTCGACGGCAAGTACCTGCCGACCAAGCCGTTCTGACTGTTCAGACGCCTGCGCGGCGTCGCGGACCAGCGCCGCCGCGCAGGTTCGCCCGACGTGAGTTGGCGATCGGCCGGCGCACGTTCCCGCCATTCCGTTTCAATGAGGACACAGTCATGGATTTTGTGAAACGCACGATCGATCTCGCGATGAAGAACGTGGAAGAGGGCGGACGCCCGTTCGCGACGGTGATCGTCCGCGACGGCGAGATCGTCGCGGAGAGCCCGAACCTCGTCGCGCAGACCAGCGACCCGACCGCGCATGCCGAGATTCTCGCGGTGCGCGATGCGTGCCGCAAGCTCGGCACCGAACACCTGACCGACTGCGAGATCTACATCCTCGCGAGTCCGTGCCCGATGTGCCTCGGATCGCTGTACTACTGCAGCCCGAAGCGCGTGATCTACATCACGACGCGCGAGGACTACGCGCCGTTCTACCGCGACGACCGCAAGTACTTCGAGCTCGACACGTTTTATGCCGAATATGCGAAGCCGATCGGCGAGCGGCGGCTGCCGATGGTGCAGCAGAAGCACGGCGACGCGATCGGCGTCTACCGGCGCTGGCAGGAACTGAACGCGAAGTGACGTGATCCGCGCGACGCACAGGTCGCACGGCGTAGCCGCCTCGGCTGCGCGTTTTCCCCATCCTTCGGTTCGCCCGGCGGCTTTCATGCCGCCGGGTATGTCGTGCGCGAGCGGCGCAGCGTGATCGACATGAAGGCGGCGTTCGCGGTGGTGTGTGCCGACGCAACGCGACAACGTGCAACAAAGCGGCGGGCGCGCGATGCGCCCGCCGTTTGTGCTTTTGCAGCGGCAGCGCCGGTTGCACTCGATTCGGCCGCATGCCGATGCGCGGGCGACGCGCTATAGTCGTGCGACGCCCGCAGGGTGCTGCACGCCCGGCGGCCTTTTCACGCACGCGTTCGCCTGATGACAGCCCATCCCGACGTTACCCTTCAATTGACCGACACCGAGCAGCCGGCCGCACGAGACTTCATCAGCCGCAAGCTCGGCGAATTCAACCACGCGATGACGGGGCGCGCCGATGCGGCCGCGCTCGACGTCTACGTGACCGATCCCGCGACCGGCGAGGTATTGGGCGGCCTCACCGGCCGGACTTCGCTCGGCCTGTTCTTCATCGATCTGTTCTACCTGCCCGAATCGCTGCGCGGCGGTGGATTCGGCAGCCGGCTGCTGCGCGAGGCCGAAGCGGAAGCGAAACGGCGCGGGTGCGCACGCGCGGTGCTGTACACGATCTCGTTCCAGGCGCCTGACTTCTACCGGAAGCAGGGTTACGAGACCTTCGGCGAAGTGCCGTGCGAGCCGGAAGGGGCCGCACGCGTGTTCATGGTCAAGATATTGTGAGCGCGTTGTCGCGGCTACGGGCCTGTTCCTGACATCCGCCGACATCGCAAGCGGGTGGCGGCAAGCGCAATGCCCATCCCGCTCGCGAATCACCGCCCAGGCGTCGCGCGTTCGACGATCATGTCGTAGAGCGCCCGCGCAGCGGGCGACAGTTGCGCGCTCTTGCGCGTGACGAGCACGAGCGTGCGCGACACCGACGGCTCGACGAGCTCGATCGTGCGGATCATCGGATACGCGTTCTTCTGGATCGCGAGTTTCGGCACCACGGCCGCACCGAGCCCTTCGGCGACGAGCCCGAGCGCGGTCGAGCTGCGCTGCACTTCGTAGAACGAATGCAGCGACACGCCGCTGGTCTTCAGCGCGCCTTCGAGCAGCCCGCGATTGCCGCTCACTTCGCCGGCGAAGATCAGCGGATGCGGCTGCAGCGCCGCCCAGCGGATGCGTCGCCGCTTCGCGAGCGGATGATCGTCGCGGCAGACAAGCACATACGGGTCGTGCGTGAGCGGCACACTGACGAGTTCGGGGTGCTGGTCGCCGGCGATGCTGATGCCGAATTCGGCTTCGCGCCGCAGCACGGCCTGCAGCACCGATGCCGACGCGTGATCGAGGATCTTCACGCGATCGTGCGGCCGGTGTCCGGAGAACGCGCGCAGGATGCGCGGCAGGTATTGCACGCCGACCGTCGGCACGCACGCGATCGTGACGTCGCCGCGCTGGCTCAGGCCCGTCTCGCGGATTTCGGTCAGCGCATCGGAAAGTTCGTTCAGCAGCCGCCGCGCTTGCGGCAGGAACCGCCGGCCGATCTCGGTCAGCGTGGTGCGGCGCGTCGTGCGTTCGATCAGCGCGACGCCGAGAAACGACTCGAGCTTGCGCAGCCGCTGCGTGATTGCCGTCTGCGTCACGTGCAGCGTGTCGGCCGCCTGCCGGAAGCTGCCGCCGTCGGCGATCGCGACGAAAGCCTGGACACCGAGCGTATCGATCTTCATCAGAAATTTGAATCAATAACGATATTAAATTCATTTTACTGAAGCGCTGCGCCAGTCGCAGAATGCGCTGCATCGGCGGCCGCATGCATCCCGCACCCGAATTCGGCGACGCCGACCATGCCGACAAGGAGAACCATCGTGACGACCCCACTCGATCAATACGCGAGCCAGTACGTGCAATTCGAGGACGAACGTACGCGGCCGGTGCGCAACCTGCTGGCCGCCGTGCCGCGCACGCCGATCCGCACGGCGATCGACATCGGCTGCGGGCCCGGCAATTCGACGGAAGCGCTGATCGCACGCGCACCCGACGCGACGATCCACGGGATCGACGCATCGGCGGACATGATAGCGGCCGCACGCAAGCGCCTGCCGGCACTACGTTTCGATATCGCCGATGTAGCCGCGTGGGACGATCCGGGCTGCTACGACCTGATCCTGTCGAACGCGGTGCTGCAATGGGTGCCTGCGCACGACACGCTGTTTCCGATGCTCGTCGGCCGGCTCGCGCCGGGCGGCCATCTCGCGGTGCAGATGCCCGACAATCTCGACGAACCCGCGCACCGGCTGATGCGCGAAGTCGCCGCGGCCGGGCCGTGGGCCGACAAGCTGAAAGGCGCGGCGCGCACCGAACGGTTCGACGCGCGTTACTACTACGCGCTGCTGTCGCCGCTGTGTTCGCGCGTGGACGTGTGGCGCACGACCTACTACCACCCGCTGCGCGGGGGCGCGGACGCGGTCGTCGAATGGTTCAAGGGCAGTGCGCTGCGGCCGTTCCTCGCGGCGCTCGATGACGGCGAACAGCGAGCGTTCCTCGCGCGCTATCGCGAGGTGCTTGCCGGGCCGAACGGCTATCCGGCACTCGACGACGGCACCGTGCTGCTGCCGTTCCCGCGCCTGTTCATCGTGGCGACACGGAAATAAGGCGGTAATGACGTGGCGGGCGGCGCCGCGTCAGCGCACCTGCCGCACCGATTCCGGGTCGACCGTGCGGCTCCATGCGGTCTGCCCGTCGCGCAGGTCCTTGTACCAGCTGGATTTCGATGTCGGTCCGGTGCGGGCATCGGCGCGCGACGAAACGCGACAAAGCATCGGTCCGGAATTCGATATATTCTCCTGTACATATCGAAGTGACAATCAACCGTATCGCCCCACATTCACCAAGCACGGGAGCACCATTTTGAATTCGACGCACCGCGAAGCCGTCGGCGAAGCCTTTTCGCTCGACGCGATGCAGCATGCGAGAACCATGACGTGGCAGGCCGTCGACGCGATCGCCGCGGGCATTCGCCCCGGCATGCGCGAATCGGAGGCCAATGCGCTGGGGCTGAGCGTGCTCAACGATCTTGGGATGGACCGAATCTGGCATCCGATCCTCGTCCGCTTCGGGGAAAACACGTTGCGCACGTTCAAGGAGCGTTCGGTGGCGGACCCCGTTCTCGCCGACGACGACATCTTCTTCATCGATCTCGGCGCAGTCTGGGCGAAGCACGAGGGCGACGCCGGTGCGACGTTCGTGTGCGGCGACGATCCGGACATGCGTGCGTGTGCGCGCGCGGCGGGCGTCATCTACGGCGAAGTCGAGCATCACTGGCGGACCACCGGATGCGCGGGCATCGCGCTGTACGAATTCGCGGCGCAACGCGCCGACGCGCACGGCTTCCGGCTGAATGTCGACATCAAGGGGCATCGCGTCAGCGATTTCCCGCACGCGATCTACAAGGCCGGCAATCTCGGCGATTTCGACGGCGCGCCGGCCGCCGGCCTGTGGATCCTCGAGATTCAGATCGCGCATCCGACGCGGCCGTTCGGCGCGTTCCACGAAGACCTGCTCGTGTAAGCGTGGCGCCCGGCGGCGCGCGAGATGCATGCGCGCCGCTGCTGTTCCCGGGCGCCGGCCTCCTGCCTGCACCACGTGACGCGGCCGGCCGGCATCGTCGCGCGCGTGCTCGCGATCCGAGCGCGGCACGTGTGCCGCCGGCGTTTGCCGCGCCGGCCATCGTGTATGCTTGCCCGCATCGTTCTAACGGCAAACAACATGAAGACTTCGGCACACCCCAAGCCAGAGGTGCGGTTCAGGATGCGCATCCAGCAGGCCGATACGATCGCGCTCGGCCCGGGCAAGGTCGCGCTGCTGGAGGCCGTGCGCGAGCATGGTTCGATTTCGGCGGCGGCGCGCAGTTTGAAGATGTCGTACCGGCGCGCGTGGCTGCTGATGGATGAACTGAACCGCTCGCTGAAATCGCCGGCGACGGTGTCCGAGCACGGCGGGCAGAGCGGCGGCGGCAGCGTGCTGACGCCGGTCGGCGAGGAGATCATCCGCCTCTATCGGGGGATCGAGGAGCGCGCATACGCCGCCTGCGCGGACGAAATCGCCGCGCTCACGAAAATGGTGCGCCGCTGAAGGGATATTGCGCCGCCGCCGGGTTGCCTAGCCGTGCCGCAGGCAAAAACGCGGCATGTCGCCCGCGGCTGCGTCCGGCGCGATGACATCGCGTGCCTGCGCATCGAGCCGCCCGATCAATTCGACGAAGCTGGCGACGCTCGCGGTCCGCAGCGGGTAGTACGCGATGTGATGGCGTTCGCAGATGCGCTTGAGCAGGTTCATCGAATCGTGATCGATGCAGTCGACCGGGAACACGACCATGTGCGCGCCCGGTAACGCCGTGGCCAGCAGGCCCTTGCGATCCTCGATGCCGCCGTCGTGCATCGTCACTTCGCCGCCTGCAGTCTCGACGATCCGCCGGATCGCCCGGTTCGAACCGGGCCGCCCGCCGACATAGACGACGCGCCTGTGCCGAAGTATCGACAGCGTGTCCACCGTCTGCTCGGCCGGATCGTCCGTCGACGCCTGCACCGCCCGTTCGATCGCGCTCGCCTCGGCGCGCAGCGTCTTCACCATCGCCATCAGGTCGTCGAGCCGCGCGCGCATCGCGCGGGCGCTCGCCTGTTCCGCGGCGATACGCTGTTCGACCGCCTCGCGGCGGCTCGTATGCAGCGCGAGCCGTTCGTCGCGCGAGGCCAGCGCTTCGCGTAGTGCGTGCACTTCGTCGCGCAACGCGGTTTCGGCAGCCGGCGGCTGCGCGCTCCGGCGCGCGTTGATCGCCTCCAGTTCCTTCAGCGCCGCGTCGCGCTGCGTGCTTATCTCGTTCAGGCGTGCCTGCTGCCGCTCGATCTTTGCCTGCAGCGCCGCATTCTCTTCCTCCAGCGCGACCAGCCGCCGGATATCGGCGCGATTGGCCGCGCCGACCAGGTGCGACAGCATGTGCAGGTCGCCGAACGCGGCCTGGCGCACGCCCATCGTCGTGCGCGGATGCGTCATCAGCGCCCAGTACGCGGACGGAATGTCGCCGCTCTTGAGTGCTTCTTTCCAGCGTGCGAGGAGTTCGTCGGCGTCCTTCGCGTTGTCGAACGCGCGTATCGCACCGGCATAGCGCTCGTCGAGCGCCTTGTGCAACGCCTTGGCGCCGGCCGTGCCGTCGATCGCGAGCTCGACGGCCGCGTGATGGATCTCGAGGTCGGTGGCGTGCTGCCGGTCGAGATCGGTGAATTTCGGCACGAGCCGGCGCAGTTCGTGCGTGGTCAAGCAGGTGCCGATGATCGAGCAGTGCAGATTCGCATCGAGTTCGGACAGGCGCGCGCGGCGGGTCAGCTCGGCCAGTTGCGCACGCGACGGCGCGCAGCATGCGTCGATCCGCGCGCCGGTTGCCGCGGACGGATGGCCGCCGGACGACGAAAGGCCGGCCGTGCGGGCAAGGCGAAAGGGCGGGGCGTGCATGTTGACCTCTATCCGGCACTGTCGGACCGGAGACGGATGCGCGAAAGATTTTCGAAATATACCACGGAATATAACGAGGGAAATTCCGGGGAAATCACCAGGAAATACGGGGTGCGCCGGTCAGCAGAGCGCGGCGGAGCGGTCGGTTTGAGGTCGTACGGCCGGGAGAGCGCGGTCGAGACGGGAGCGATGCCGGCGCGTGGCACGCCATCACGTACTCGACACACAGCCCGACCAGCAGCACGTCGACGCGCTCCAGCGCGGTGACCGCGTCGCGCATCGCGGCCGGGTCGTTGCTGAACGCGTCGGAGAACACGTCGTCGCGCGTGCGTTCGAGGCCGCGCGCCTGCCCGATTGCATATTCGAGGTCGGGCAGGCGCGTGAAGCGCGCGGCGCGCTCGAGCGCCAACAGCAGCTCGCGCAGGCTCATCGCGGACAGCGTTTCGTCCGTGGCAGTCGAGAATAGCCGGATGAAGCGTGCGACGCTGCCGCGCAGGCGCCGGAACGCATCGACGACGTCCGTGACCTGCTGCGCGCGCCCGTCGCTCGGCAACGGCCTGAGCGCGCTAATTTTGCACGTCAGTATCGGCGTCTGGTCGCGTGCGGCGCGCAGCGGTGCGCGATCCGTCGGCGTGCGGGGCATGGCGTGTCTCCGGTGGTGCAGATGTCGATATATTCTATGGGATATATCGAGCGCGCAAAACGGCACTTCGAGGATCTCTGTGAATGTCGCTGATCGACCCGTTGCCTTCGTTCGTTTCCGCCGCGGAAACGGCGGCTTTCGGCATGCGTCCGACGCCCGTGCCGTGCGCCGGTTTCAAGGCCTATCCCGTATCGAGCCGACTTTGCGTCGGCGTGCGCGACCACCATCGCAGATGGTCGCCGGTGGCCGGCAAGATTCAGGTGCATGTCGTCGTGGCGGCAGGATGGCGGCGTCCCGGATTGCTTATATCAAATCGGCGTCGCTCGATTGCTCGCCAACCCTAGGTGTGTCGTCCTGCGGTTCGACTATGCTGAATTGACGGCAGCCCGGGCTTCGCGCCTCGATGCTGCGAGCGGCGATGACGGGAGGGCACGATGATCGAGCAAAGCAACGTTCAACTGGTGCAACAGGCGTACGCGGCGTTCGGCAGGGCCGATATCGACGGCATCCTGCAGACGCTCTCCGAAAGCGTCGACTGGTTCATACCGGGGCCGATTGGCATGATTCCGTTCGCCGGCAGAAGACATGGACCTCAGGAGGTCGCGGCGTTCTTCGGGGTGCTTGCATCGACGCAGACCGCGGAACGGTTCGAGCCGCTCGAGTTCATCGCCAGCGGCAACAGGGTCGTCGTGCTCGGCACACAACGCTGGTATGTCCATTCGACCGGGCGCACGTACGAGGACGAGTGGGTGCATCTGTTTACGATCGAAAACGGAAAGATCACGGCGTTTGCCGAGTATCACGATACCGAGGCGGAAGCGGCGGCACATCGGCAGTGACGGCGTTGCTCGTGCGCCGGCTGTCCGGGAACCCGGTGCGAATATTCCAGCCGCCCGCGCGAAGATTTTGACGTTGCACCGTTGACATCGACGGGGCTTGATGCGAGTGGCGCCGGCACATCGACGCGGCGCAACCGAAGGCGGCCGCGCAGTCAGTGCGCGTTTGCGGGCGGCACGGCGCCGTCCTGCGATCCGGCGGAAGGGAATGCGGTGGTGGCCGACCCCCACGCGGCGAGTTCGCGTTTCGTGCGTACACCGAGCTTCGCGAACGCGCGCTTCACGTACGACTCGGCCGACGCGACGCGCACACCGAGAATCCCGGCGGTTTCCGGTACGGTCTTGCCGGAGATCAGGTGCTTGCAGGTTTCGTATTCGCGCTTCGACAGCTTCACGCCGTCGGCCGCGATCCGCGCATCGAACTGCGCGAGCGGATGGACTTCGGGCATCGGATGCGCGACGCGCCGCACGGCCGTGGTCGACGCATGCAGTTCGAGCAGCGGGAACAGCATGTCGCTGATACTGCGGAAGCGGTTCATCTCGGCGAGCGTGAACGGCGGCCGGTCGCGGCCGCGCTCCAGCGCGATCGAATGCTGCGAATAGCGCGTGCCGCGCGCGAGCACGCATTCGTGCCCGATATGCACGTCGTCGAACAGCCGCTGGCGGAATTCGCCGGGCGGGATCGCCGCGATGTCGCGCACGACGAGCATCGTGCCCGTCTTGCCGCGCAGCCCCGCGAACAGCGGGTCGCTGTCGAGAAAGCGCTCGTAGTAGAGCGTCATCACGTCCGAGATGTCCGACGTCGCGGTGCCGATGCCGCTGCTGCCGATCCATTCGCATCGGTAGCCGGTGGGCATCGTGCGGTCGACGCGCGAGCGTTCGACGTGCGCGACGTCGAGCGGCACCACGTCGTTCAGCAGTTGCGTGAGGCGCGGCACAAAGTGCGGCGTGCCGACCGTCTCGATCAGCTCGCCCAGCGCCTTGAACGACACGTTGAATCGGTCATTGTCGCGGTGGAAGGGGTTCACGTTCGGCAGCATGCGGTTCCCCGGTGAGAGGCGGCGGGATTGTAGCGATTGCGGTGAAAAACGTCATTAAGGGGAAACACCGGCGGGCGTCCTGTCGGCCTGCCCGTCTGCGTCAAACATCGCTTTTCCCCCTGGAGGAAGACATACCGGGGCAGTGTAAATGAGTCACTGCTGTCTCTGCTTTTTTCAATCGAGAGACGAAAGATTCAGATGGTCAACATGCGAAGCTGTTCCCGTCCCGGCGCGGCCGGATCACTTCGACGTCGGTGATGCACGGGCTGCCGAACGCGGTGCGCCGACGATGCCTGCCGGCTGCTACATGCGAATTACTTGCTCGACGTGGCCGGCAATCCGTACGACCTCGCGCTCGACGGGTTTCAGCCGTTCCGACACGCAGGGCGAATGGCGTTGGGGCGAACGTTAGAGCCGTGATGCGAAGTGCGTGAATATTTGAGCAGGCATCCATATTAATGTGAAGTTGCGCGTTCAATATGTGGGAAAGCCGCGCGAGGCGGGCAGGCCGGATGCGGTGCGTGTCAGCCGCCCGCGGGCATGGCGTCCTTCGCGCTGATCCAGCCCGTCACGGCGCCTACGCGCGGATTGCGATAGACGACCTTCAGCCACTTGAAGTCGGCAGTCGCGTCGACCAGTTCGAGCGTATCGCCCGCGACGACGTAGCGCCGCGTCGGCGCATCGTTCATGGCCTCGTGCAGCGGCACGCGCGACGCGCGCACCTTGAACGTGACCTTGCCACCGCCGTAGGCCTGCGGGCGGCGCGACACGCGCTTGCCGTGCTCGTCGTAGGTCAGCAGCATCGACGACGGGCCCGAATCGCCGTCGAGCAGGTCGCGCAGGTCGTCCGGCGTCGCCTCGCTGGACTGGTACAGATACATCCTGCCGCCGGCGTCGAAGCGGTATGCATCGGTGTACCAGCTCGGGCCGCCGCGGCACGAGTTGTAAAGCGTGCGCTCCTTCGGCTTCGCTTCGACGTTGATCAGGCCGTCGCAGTTGCCGTGAGGCATGTCGCTCGCCGGCATTTGCAGCGGCTCGAACTGCTGGCGCGCGGCGTCGTACAGGTAGATGCCGTAGTTTTCGTTGACCATGCCGAGCAGCGCGTGCGCCGCGAGATCGCGGTGGCCGTCGAAGTTGTAGTCGTCCGATGCGAGGCGGTAGCGGCCTTCCTCGTCGGTGGCGGTGACGTCGAGCATCTGGGTTTTCCCGCCCGGCAGGAAGCGGACCGTGATGTGCGCGCTGTCGGCGCGCTCGACGCGCGCCGTGACGGTGTCGTCGACCTTGAACGCGAGCAGCGGTTTGGCCGCGTGTGCGGCGGCCGGCATCGTTGCGCACGCAACGAGCAGCAGCGCGGCGACGCGCGGAAACGGTCGGAATCGCAGGGATCGCGTCATGAGCGGGTGTCGGAAAGAAGGTCGAAAATGGGCGTGCATGCGACCGGTTAGCCGCGTGTGCTTTCGTCGCGATAGCCGCTCTTGCCGACGAAGATCTCCTTCAGCGCCGCACGCAGCGCAACCGGATCATATTGGCCTGGCGCGAGATGGATCACGTAACGCGTTTGACCGTCGAGACGCGCGGCGATGCCCGGTTCGATCTCGACGTCGATCGAGTCGTCCGTCAGGCGCACCGACAAATCCTTGACGCGCAGGTTGATCTGGTCGCGCACCATCACTTCGATCAGCGTGTCGTCCGGAAAGCGCGACAGCGCGAAGCAATAATCCTGCTCCGCGTCGTGACAGTAGATGTTGGCGAAGCTTTCGTCGTCGTCGAGGTCGGACGTTGCCGCGCCAACGGTAGCGTGAAGGTCCATGAACGTAGGTTCCTGCGTAATAGGTTATCGGGGGGAGCGGCTTGCAGTTTCGATCGCAGCCGCGGCTTCGGGCGTCGCGCCGGTATCGCACGACGCATCGGCATCGCGCGCCTTCAGCCACAGCCCGAATTCGCGCATCACTTCGACGACTGGCCGCAGCCGGTCGCCGTCCGTGGTCAGATCGTACTCGACGCGCACCGGCACTTCAGGATAGACGGTCCGCCGCACGAGGCCCGCGTCTTCGAGCGCGCGCAGGTCGAGCGTCAGCATGCGCTGCGAGATGCCCGGCATGTCGCGGCGCAGGTCGCTGAAGCGCCGCGGCCCGTCGAGCAGATACGACACCAGCAGCAGCCGCCAGCGGCCGCCGAGCAGGCGCATCGCTTCTTCAACGGAACATCCTGTCGCACTCGTTTTCATCCTGCTGACCCCTGGTCGGTAAATTTTTTGTGACTACGGCACAAACGACTGCCGTCTTCCCGGCCGTGCGCCGATGCGAGATATTAGCGCCCGCGTCGCGGCGAATCGATACACGGACAACCAACGAAGGAAACGCATGAAGCTCTATCACGCTCCCGGAAGCTGTTCGCAGGCGATCCGCATCGTGCTGCACGAAGGCGACATCGACGCGCAGATCGTCAACGTCGACGCGCGCAAGCATGTCGTCGAAGGCGGATGCAACTACTATGACGTGACCGAACTCGGCTACGTGCCGCTGCTCGAACTCGACGACGGCACGATGCTGCGCGAAGGGCCGGTGATCGCGCAGTATCTCGCGGATCTGCGCCCGGAAGCCGCGCTCGCGCCCGCGTACGGCACGCTCGCGCGCTACCGGCTGATGGAGTGGCTCAACTTCCTCGGCACCGAGATCCACAAGGGTTTCATCCCGCTGCTGTACGCGGTGCAGGCGGGGAAGTACGTCGAGCCCGCGCGGCAGAAGCTCGACAGCCGCTTTGCATGGATCGACCGTCAGCTCGACGGCAAGGCGTTCGTCACGGGCGACACGTTCAACGTCGCCGATGCGTACCTGTTCGCGCTGACCGGCTGGGGCAAGGCCGACTGGATGCGCTCGGTGTACAACGCGGATATCGACCTGAGCCGGTATGCGCATCTGCGCGCGTGGTACGAGCGCGTTCGCGAGCGGCCGGCGGTGCAGGCCGTGCTGGCGGCGGACGGCCTGTCGCGGTAGCGCGCAGAGACGGTCGCGGATACGGTGCGTCATCCCGCCGTACCGCGACCGTTCCTTCATATCGACGCACCGCCACGCAGCAAAAATGCCGCGCTATAATCGCCGCCATGAAACTGCTTCGGACCTTCATCCTGCTGCTGCTTTGCGCGGTGCTGCCCATCAGCGGGCTGGCAGCCAGCGGTCTGACCGGTGAATGTCCGATGCAGCACACGATGTCGATGGAAGCGGATACCGGCATGAAGATGTCCGCCGACATGAGCGATTGCGATTCGATGAAGTCGCCCGCCGCCGACAGCGCGAAAGCGAAGGCCAAAGCCAAGGGCATGGCCTGCAAGGTGACGGCCCAATGCCAGTTCGGCAGTCTCTATCACCCTGCCGTCCGCGTCGACGTCACCCGTCCCGCTGCATTCGCCAGCACGATCGTCTTCCACTACACGCAGTCCGTCCCGGTCCGCGACCCGAGCGGGTTGTGGCGCCCTCCACGCATTAGCTGATCCCGTCCGACCGGTTCACCGCCCAGGCGGTGAGGTTCGTCCTGTGCTCAGGACGTGGAATCCCTTTGGGTTCCGACGTTGGGGTTAGACCATGTCATTCGATTTCGGCACGCCGCGCATGCGGCGTGCGTGTCGGCGCGCGCCCGTGCTGTGGGCCGCGCTGCTGGCGGCGGGCGCCGTTCACGCGCAGCAGTCGCCGTTCACGCTGGACGCCGCGCTGCAGTCCGCCACCGATCATTCCGCTTCGATGCAGGCCGCGCAGGCTTCGGTGCGCGCGAGTTCGGAAGCGGCCGTCAAGGCCGGCCAGTTGCCGGACCCGATGCTCAAGGCCGGCATCGACAACCTGCCGGTCAACGGCGGGCAACGCTTCACCGTCGGCCAGGACTTCATGACGATGCGTCGCATCGGCATCGAGCAGGAATGGGTGTCCGGCGACAAGCGGCGGCTGCGCTCGGCGCTGGCCGACGAGCAGGTCGGCCGCGAACGCGCGGGCTATCTCGTGCAGCTCGCCGCCGTGCGCCGGCAGACCGCGACGGCCTGGCTCGACGCCGTCTTCGCAAAGCAGGTGCTCGGGCTCCAGCAGGCGCTGCTCGCGCACATGAACCATGAACTCGACGCGACGCAGGCGTCGTATCGCGGCGCGAAGGCGAGCGCGGGCGACGTCGTGCAGGCCCGTGCGATGCTCGCGCAAACGCAGGATCAGGTGCTCAAGGCGCAGCAGGCGTATCGCACCGCACTCATCGCGCTTGCCCGCTGGACGGCCACGCCGGTTGCGGACGTGACGGGCACACCGCCCGCGCCCGAATCCTTCGTGTCTTCGCTGCCGCCTGACGAACTGCGTCTGTCGCAACCGGCGCTCGTCGCCGCCGCAGGCGACATCGCGGTCGCCGAAGCTGACACCGCGGTCGCGAACAGCGAGCGCAGCCCGAACTGGACGTGGGAAATCGCGTACCAGCAGCGCGGTGGCGCGTATTCGAACATGGTGTCGGTCGGCGTCTCGATTCCGTTGCCGATCAACCGCAAGAATCGCCAGAACCGCGACGTCGCCGAGAAGGCAGCGCTCGCGACGAAGGCGCGGCTGATGTACGAGGACACGCTGCGTCAGGTGCAGGCCGATATTCGCACGCAGTCCGAAACGCTGGCGAGCGGCCGCGAACGCATCGCGAACCTGAGCGCGGCGCTACTGCCTGCCGCCGATCAGCGCGTGCTGCTCGCCAATGCCGCCTACCGGGCCGGCACGGGGTCGCTTGCCGATACGTTCGCCGCGCGGCGCGCGCAACTGGAAGCGCAGTTGCAGGTGCTCGATCTCAGGCGCGACGTGTCGCAGACCTGGGCGCAGCTCGAATATCAGGTCGTGCCGGCGACGCTGGCTGCCGCGCAGTGAAGGAGAACCTCATGACGAAGCAATCACTGGCGCGTGCGGCGCTATTGACGTTCGCTGCCGCGGCGCTGCTCGGCGCCGGCTATTTCGCGGGCGTCCGCCATGCGGCGGGCGGCACGGGGGCGGTCGCGGCGCCCGCTGTCGCACCAGCCGGCGAGACCGATCCGAAGGCGGGACGCAAGGTGCTGTACTGGCACGACCCGATGGTGCCGAACCAGCACTTCGACAAGCCGGGCAAATCGCCGTTCATGGACATGCAGTTGCAGCCCGTCTACGCGGACGACGGCGGAGGTTCGTCGGGAATCCGGATCGATCCGGGCCTGCAGCAGAACCTCGGCATTCGCTATGCGACCGTCCGACGCCAGCAGACGGCGGCCGGATTCGACGCGGTGGGCACCACGCAGTTCGACGAATCGCGCGCGGACGTCGTCCAGTCGCGCGTCACCGGCTACATCGACCGTCTCTATGCACGCGCGCCGATGCAGCGCATCGCGAAGGGCGAGCCGGTCGCGTCGCTGTTCGTGCCGGACTGGCTCGCGCCGCAGGAGGAATATCTCGCGCTCAAGCGCGGCGGGATGGACGGCAGCCTGCTCGATGCGTCGCGTGCGCGCATGCGGGCGCTGTCGATTCCCGACGGCATGATTGCGAATCTCGATCGCACCGGCCGCGCGCAGACGCACGTCGTGCTGAGCGCGCCGGAAACCGGTGTCGTCAGCGAGTTGAACGTGCGCGACGGCGCGATGGTCGCGCCCGGGCAGACGCTCGCGAAGATCGCCGGGCTGTCGACGCTGTGGCTCATCGTCGAGGTGCCGGAAGCGCTCGCGTTGAACGTGCAGCCGGGGATGTCGGTCGACGCGACGTTCGCGGGCGATCCGGCGCGGCACTTCACCGGGCGCATCCGCGAAGTGCTGCCCGGCATCAGCACGGGCAGCCGCACGCTGCAGGCGCGCGTGGAGATCGACAACGCAGCGCTGAAGCTCACGCCCGGCATGCTGATGCGCGTGCGCGTCGCCGCGAAGGAGTCGGCTTCGCGCCTGCTCGTGCCGTCCGAAGCGGTGATCGCGACCGGCAAGCGTACGATCGTCATCGTGAAGAACGGCGACGGCAGGCTTCAGCCGGTGTCGGTGACGGTGGGCAACGACGTCGGCGGCGACACGGAAGTGCTCGACGGGTTGAACGAAGGCGATACGGTCGTCGCATCGGGGCAGTTCCTGATCGATTCCGAGGCCAGCCTGAAAAGCGTGCTGCCGAAGCTGGAGCGGGCCGCGGGAGCAAGCGCGCCGGCATCGTCCGCAGCAGCAGCGGCGCCGATCTACGAAACCACCGGCAAGGTCGAGAAGGTCACGGCCGACGACATCACGTTCTCGCATCAGCCGGTTCCGGCGCTCGGCTGGGGCGCGATGACGATGGCGTTCGGCAAGCCGTCGGCACAAGCGTTCCCGGACGTGAAGCCGGGCCAGACGGTGCGCTTCGCGTTCACGCAGACCGACGACGGCTACCGGCTGACGAAGGTCGAGCCGCAAGGAGGTGAACGATGATCGCGCGCATCATTCGCTGGTCCGTCCGGAATCGCTTCCTGGTGCTGCTCGCTACGGTGCTGATCGCCGCATGGGGCGTTCATTCGCTGCGGCAGACGCCGCTCGATGCGTTGCCCGACCTGTCGGACACACAGGTAATCGTGAAGGCGTCGTATCCGGGCAAGGCGCCGCAGGTCGTCGAGGATCAGGTGACCTATCCGCTGACGACGACGCTGCTCGGCGTGCCCGGCGCGAAAACCGTCCGCGCGTACTCGTCGTTCGGCGACGCGTTCGTCTATGTACTGTTCGACGATCGCACCGACCCGTACTGGGCGCGTTCGCGCGTGCTCGAATACCTGAGCCAGGTGCAGAGCCGGCTGCCGGCGGGCGCGACCGTGTCGCTCGGGCCGGATGCGACCGGTGTCGGCTGGGTGTACGAGTACGCGCTAGTCGACCGAACCGGCCATCACGATCTCGGGCAACTGCGCGCGCTCAACGACTGGTTCCTGAAGTTCGAGCTGAAGGCGGTGCCGGACGTATCCGAAGTCGCGAGCATCGGCGGCATGGTGCGCCAGTATCAGGTCGTGCTCGATCCCGACAAGCTGCGCGCGTACGGGATCACGCAGGCGGCGGTTGCGGACGCGCTTCGCCAGGCCAATCAGGAGTCCGGCGGATCGGTCGTCGAGCTGGCCGAGTCGGAGTACATGGTGCGTTCGTCCGGCTACCTGCGCGCGCTCGACGATTTCCGGCACGTCGTGCTGCGCACCGACGACGCGGGCACACCGGCGCTGCTCGGCGACGTCGCGCGGATCCAGGTCGGCCCGGCGATGCGGCGCGGGATTGCGGAGCTGAACGGGCAGGGCGAGGTGACGGGCGGCGTGATCGTGATGCGCTCGGGCAAGAACGCGCTCACGACGATCGACGCGGTGAAGACGAAGCTCGCCGACCTGAAGCGTTCGCTGCCGCCCGGCGTCGAGATCGTCACGACCTACGATCGATCGCAACTGATCGAGCGCGCGGTGGGCAACCTGAAGGACAAGCTGATCGAGGAATTCGTGATCGTCGGCATCGTCTGCGCGGTGTTCCTGTTTCATCTGCGCAGCGCGTTCGTCGCGATCCTGTCGCTGCCGCTCGGCGTGTTGGCCGCGTTCATCGTGATGCGCTACCAGGGCGTGAACGCGAACCTGATGTCGCTCGGCGGGATCGCGATCGCGATCGGCGCGATGATCGATGCGGCGATCGTGATGATCGAGAACGCGCACAAGCATCTGGAAGCATACGACCACGCGCATCCCGGCGAGCCGATCACGGCCGCGCGCCGTTGGGAACTCGTCGCGGCGTCGGCGGCGGAAGTCGGGCCGGCACTGTTCTTCTCGCTGCTGATCATCACGCTGTCGTTCATTCCGGTGTTTTCGCTGGAAGGGCAGGAGGGCAAGCTGTTCGCGCCGCTGGCGTTCACGAAGACCTACACGATCGCCGCGGCCGCCGGGCTGTCGGTCACGCTGGTGCCCGTGCTGATGGGCTATCTCGTGCGCGGCCGCATTCCGCGCGAGAACGCGAATCCGATCAACCGCGTGCTGATCCGCCTCTACCGCCCGCTGCTCGAAGCGACGCTGCGGCGCCCGTGGTTCGCGATCGGCGTCGCCATCGTCGCGCTCGTGCTGACGGCCGTGCCGTTGTCGCGGCTCGGCGGCGAATTCATGCCGCCGCTCGACGAAGGCGACTTGCTGTACATGCCGACCGCGCTGCCCGGCATCTCGGCCGACAAGGCGAGTGAGCTGCTGCAGCAGACCGACCGGCTGATCAAGACCGTGCCCGAGGTCGACACCGTGTTCGGCAAATCGGGACGCGCGGATACCGCGACCGACCCGGCGCCGCTCGAGATGTTCGAGACGACGATCCGCTTCAAGCCGCGCAGCGCATGGCGGCCCGGCATGACGCCGGAGAAGCTCGTCGACGAACTCGATCGCACGGTGAAGGTGCCGGGCCTGTCGAACGTGTGGGTGCCGCCGATCCGCAACCGGCTCGACATGCTGTCCACCGGCATCAAGACGCCGGTCGGCGTGAAGATCTCCGGGCCGGACCTGACGGGGATCGACGCGATCGCGACGCAGGTCGAGGCGGCGGTGAAGCACGTGCCGGGCGTCACGTCCGCGCTCGCGGAGCGGCTGAACGGCGGCCGTTACATCGACGTCGACATCGACCGGCTCGCCGCCGCGCGCTACGGGCTGTCGGTCGCCGATATCCAGTCGGTCGTGTCGTCGGCGGTCGGCGGCGAGGACGTCGGCGAAGTGATCGCGGGGCGCGAGCGTTTCCCGATCAATATCCGCTATCCGCGCGAGATCCGCGATTCGCTCGAGAACCTGCGGCAACTGCCGGTCGTCACGGCACGCGGCGCGCAGATCCGCCTCGGCGACGTCGCGCGCATCGCGATCGCCGATGGTCCGCCGATGATCCGCAGCGAAAACGCGCGGCTGTCCGGCTACGTGTATGTCGACCTTCGCGGCACGGATCTGAGCATGGCGGTTCGCGCGATGCAGCAGGCCGTCGCGCAACAGGTCGCATTGCCGCCCGGCTATTCGATCGCGTGGTCCGGGCAGTTCGAGTATCTCGAACGCGCGGCAGCGACGCTGCGCACCGTCGTGCCGGTGACGCTCGTCGTGATCTTTCTGCTGCTGTTCCTCACGTTCGGCTCGGCGGCCGATGCGCTGCTGCTGATGTCGACGGTGCCGTTCGCGCTGGTCGGCGGCTTCTGGCTCGTGTGGGGGCTCGGCCATGCGGTGTCCGTTGCGACGTCGGTCGGTTTTATCGCGCTCGCGGGCGTGGCCGCCGAATTCGGCGTCGTGATGCTGCTGTACCTGAAAGGCGCGCTGACGCGCCGGCTCGACACCGGCGAACCGCTGACCGATGCGTTGCTGCTCGACTCGATTCGCGAAGGCGCGGTGCTGCGCGTGCGGCCCAAGGCGATGACGGTTGCCGTCGTGCTCGCCGGCCTCGTGCCGATCATGGTCGGGCACGGCGCCGGCTCCGAAGTCATGCAGCGCATCGCCGCGCCGATGGTCGGCGGCATGGTCACCGCGCCGCTGCTGTCGATGTTTGTCATTCCCGCCGCGTGGCTTCTGCTTCAGCGCCGCCGTGTGCGACGCGCGAGCGATGCGCGGCATTCCGATGCAGTTCCTCACGGCATGAACGTGCCGTCCACCCAAACCGGAGAATCACGATGAAGAAACTGATTGCTGCCACCGCTGCCGTTCTCGCGATCGGCGCTCTTGCAACGCCGGCCTTTGCCGCCGGCGACATGTCGGGCATGGACATGTCCGGCATGAAGATGTCGTCCGATGGCTCGGCCGAGTCGAATGCCGCGCTGACCGATGCCGAAGTGAAGAAGGTCGATGCCGCGACCGGCAAGGTCACGCTGAAGCACGGCGCGCTCGACAACGTCGGAATGCCGCCGATGACGATGGCGTTCAAGGCGAAGGACGCGGCCATGCTCGCGCAGGTGCATGTGGGCGACAAGGTCAAGGTCCGGATCGAGAACGTCAACGGCACGATGACGATCGTCAAGCTGGTGAAGGCATCCTGATCGTCCGGATGCGGGTGTTGCTTTCGCCCGCGTCAATGCAGTGAAGCGCATCGCGCGGACGCGGCGGACGTTGCCGCGTCCACGCGCGTGTGCGTGTAGGGCAATGCGCCCGATTCCGGCGTCAGCGCGCCAGCGTCAGGAACAGATACACCACATAACCCGCGCCGTTCGCCAGCAACGCCCAGATCGCGAGCCCGCGCGGCCGGGCATTGACGCGCAGCCACGCCGCCGCCGCGAGCGTAATGATCACGCCGGTCAGCACTTCGAGGCGCGGCTCCCATGGCGTCAGCATGATGCCGATCGCCGGCAGCAGCGTGCCCTGGAACACCATCGCGCCGGTGATGTTGCCGAACGCGAGCGTATCCTTCTTGCGGTGGATCCACAGCACGCTGTTGACCTTCTCCGGCAATTCCGTGGCAATCGGCACGATGATCAGCGACAGCAGCAGCGCCGATATGCCGAGCACGTGCGACGCGCCCTCCACGCCGTGAATGAAGCCCTTCGCACCGCCGACCAGCAGCGCGACGCCGAGCAGCAACTGCAGCGCGATGGTCGCCAGGTTGGTCGGCAGGCCCGTGCGCGCCAGGAACATCGTGTGCGGCGCCTCGGTGCCGTGCCCGGCATCGACGAGCTGGTTCGACGCGCGGAACGTCATCACGACGTACATCGCATAGATGCCGACCAGCATCGCGGAAAGCAGCGCGCGCACGGCCCAGTTGTGATGCGGGACGAACATCGCCGCGGTCGCCAGCGAGAACGCGGCCAGGAAGTAGTTCATGTCGCGCACGAAACCCGTGCGTTCGGGCGCGATCGTGCCGCGCAGCCCGCGCGAGCGGATCACGGCGAGCGTCATCAGGAACGTGGTGAGCGTCGCGAGCATCAGCGGCGCGCCGAGAATCGCGCCGACGCCGATTTCCTCGTTCACCGCCTGGTTCGCCGTGCCGCCGGCCAGCGCGAGCAGCGGCACCATCGTTTCGGGCAGCGCGGTGCCGACGGCCGCGAACAGCGAACCGGTCACGCCTTCGGAAATCTTCAGGCGTTCGCCGAGATGTTCGAGCGCATTGGTGAAGAGTTCGGCGGCCACGAGGATCACGAGCAGCATGAACGCCAGTTCGACGAACATGAACGTCATGCGGCACCTCCGCAGGCTGGTGCGTAGCGGGCGATGGGGCGTGGGGGAACGGCTGGGAGGAACATGGGAACTCCGTGGTCGGACGCTGACGAACCATGGCACATCCGCCGACGTCCGACCAGGAACGACGCGATGCGCCCATGGTCTCGCCAGACCGAATCGGCCGAACGCGCCACGGCCGAAAGCCGAGTGTGTTGACGCGTTCGCTTTCCGGGGACGGAAAGCAGGCTACTCCCCAAAGACGGAGGGCAGTCTAGCGGAGCGGATTTCTTTCGACAAGCCTTCGTTTCGAAAAAATGCTTCTTCGCGGATTTCCGTGGATGTCGCTGTCCGACCTCGAGCCGCCCTTCATGCCAACTATCGTGTATGACCGTTACCTGATCGTGAACGTCCGTTGACACGCCTCCTGGTCCTTGGCGCATTGATTGGTCGCCCTGAATGTGCCGGAATCCACCAGGCGCTGATCGTCTCTTGTCCGCTCCCTCGAGCCCCCGTTCCGGCGTCCGGCGTTTTTCTCCCGTGGCGCCCGCGCGTGCATTTATCACATATCGGCAGCCAGCATTTTGGCAAGTTCTGCAAGGGACTGCTCCTGAATCGACTGCTAATCGCGATCGATCTCGGGCCGTTATCTGCAAGTATTCCGTCGAAGCTGCACTCTGCAGAGTGCAGCTTCGCACCTTCCCCTACCCGTTGGTCAATCTGCAAGGTCGGTAAGCACATGAAGCTGTCATTTGCGCAGAAACTCTGGTTGCCACTCATCCTGAGCCTGCTGTGTCTCGCCGGAATATCGATCTATAACGCTTACCAGACTCGAGAAATGCGGCTGGAGGAGCGCAAGGCAGACCTGAAACATGCAGCGGAGATCGCGCTGAGCGTGGTCAAGACCTTTGGCGATCAGGCTGCCGCCGGCGCCATGCCGGTGGCGGAAGCCCAGAAGCGGGCCTTGGACAGCGTCCGGAATATGCGGTACGGCGAAGACGGTTACTTCGTGATCCTCAATTCGCAGCCGACGGCACTGATGAACCCTGCAAAACCGGAACTGGAAGGCAAGGACGTCGGCGATTTCAAGGATCCGAACGGCGTCTACTTCTTCAGGGACACGGTCGCCGTCATCAAGCACGCCGGTCGGGGTTTTACCGCGTATTCCTTTCCGAAACTGGGGAGAACCGAAGCCTCTCCGAAAATCGTCTACAACGTGACCTATCAGCCGTGGGACTGGATTCTCATGACGGGGCTTTATGTCGACGACCTCGATGCTGCATTCCGCTCGACGCTGTACCAGAGCCTCGGGATTCTGGTGGTATTGGCCGGCGCCCTGTCGGTTGTCGTGTTGCTGTTCAACCGCGGCATCTTGCGCTCACTGGGCGGTGAGCCGTCCTATGCCGCCGAGATTGCAAACCGGATCGCCGGCAACGATCTGACCGCCGTGGTGAAGACCGCACCGGACGACCGATCGAGCCTGCTTTTTTCGATGAAGTGCATGCAGGAGCAGCTCACGCAGACGATCGGTACGATCAAGGTTTCGGCCGATTCGATCGCTACCGCCACGCACCAGATTGCGGCGGGCAACCAGGACCTGTCGCAGCGCACCGAAGAGCAGGCCGCCTCGCTCGAGGAAACGGCGGCCAGCATGGAGCAATTGACCTCTACCGTCACCCAGAATGCCGACAATGCCAGTCAGGCCAGCCAACTCGCCGCGCAGGCTGCCCAGGTGGCGGAGCAGGGCGGCACTGTCGTGTCACGCGTGGTGGAAACCATGGATGGCATCAACGCCAGCTCGGACAAGATCGCCAACATTGTCGGTATCATCGAGAGCATCGCGTTCCAGACCAATATCCTCGCGCTGAATGCGGCTGTCGAAGCGGCGCGGGCGGGTGAGCAGGGACGGGGTTTCGCGGTGGTCGCCTCGGAAGTACGCTCGCTGGCACAACGCTCCTCGGCGGCGTCCAAGGAAATCAAGGAGCTGATCCACGATTCCGTGGAGCGCGTGCAGGCAGGTGCCGGCCATGTACGGGAAGCGGGTGCGAAGATGCGCGAGATTACGTACGAGATCAGGCGCGTGACGGACATCATGGGGGAAATCACAGCCGCATCGCAGGAACAGAGCAAGGGTATCGGCCAGGTCAACCAGGCCGTCACGCAGATGGACGAAGTCACGCAGCAGAACGCGGCGCTGGTCGAACAGGCGGCGGCCGCCGCCAGCTCGCTCGAGTCGCAGGCGGACGATCTGAAAGCGTCCGTTTCAATGTTCAGACTGAACGCCTCGCGCGACGCCGAAGTCAGCCGCCCTGTCACGCAAACGCAAACGACTGCGGCTCCGACTCCGACGCGCACCAGAACCCCAGCCAGGTCAGCCCCGGATCGGCCCGCACCACCGCCCGTTCTGGCAGCGCAAACCGCCGCGGCTGGAGAATGGGACAGCTTTTAGGCGGCCATCCGCGTCACGAGTGACTGACAGGCAGAGCAAACCGCGCGGGTCGGCGCCGGCTCGGACGGTTATCATGCGTCTTCGTGAGCGTTGAAGATGCCGGAGACGACGCCAGTCATCAGCGCAACGAACTCCCCGGATGCGACGGATACCCGCTTGGCATCCGCGAGACCTCAACTCAAAGGGAATCGTTCAAGATTGAATACAAGAGCACCGTTGCCCGGCCCCGCCGACGATCAACCGACGTCGGACAGCAAAGCCGCCACACCGGAATACGTCTACCTCGGGCGGCAGCCGATTCTGGACCGCAGCGGAGTATTGAACGCATTCGAACTGCTGTTCCGCTCCGGGACAGCCAATTTCGCCCGAATCACGGATGACGCTGCTGCCACTGCGCAGGTCATCGAGAGACTCATCGGCGATATTGGCCTCAACACTGCACTGGGCGATCGCACCGGCTATGTGAACGTCGACCGGACGGTGCTGATGTCCGACATCGTCCGGTTGTTGCCGCGTGAACGCTTCGTGCTCGAAATCCTCGAAACCGTGACGTTCGACGAGGCGCTCTGCAGGCGCTGTAACGAACTGCGGCGCGCGGGCTACCGGCTCGCGCTGGATGATGTTTCTCGGGTTTCCCCGCGCCTGTTCGAGTTTCTGCCTTACGTCGATATCGTCAAGATCGATTTTCTCGCATGCCCGCGCGAACACCTTGCCGAGCTGATCGACGCCGTCAGGCAGCACGGGAAGGTTTCGATCGCCGAGAAAGTCGAGACACCGGAGGACCATGGTGCCGCCATGCGCGCCGGCTTCGAACTGTTTCAGGGCTACTACTTTGCGAAGCCGCAGGTGCTGACATCGCGGCGCATCAAACCATCGCGCGACGCGCTGCTGCGGCTGCTCGTGCTTCTGGGCGGCGAACCGGAGATTGTCGAACTCGAAGCCGAACTCAAGCGGATTCCGAACCTCGTCATTCAACTTCTGATGCTGCTCAATTCGAGCGCGGTCGGGCTTAGCCAGGCAGTTTCATCGCTGCGTGAGGCGATCATGCTGGTCGGCACGCGGCAAATCGCGCGCTGGGCACAGTTGCTCCTGTTTGCAGACGAACGTCTGGACGCGCTGCGCTCCGATCCGCTGGCGCAGCTGTGCGGCACGCGTGCGCGATTCATGGAACTTGCCGCTGGCCGGCTGCGGCCCGATGACGATCGGTTTGCCGAGACCGCGTTCATTGCGGGCGTGTTCTCACTGGTTCATGTGCTGTTCGGCAGCACGATCGAGGACGTCGTGACTACGACGCCGATTCACGCCGATATCCGGCGGGCACTGCTCGAACGGCATGGCGAGCTGGGTCTGCTATTGAACGCCAGTGAGGCAGCCGAATCGGGGGAGTTCAACGCAATCCGCGCAGCGTGCAATGAATTGCCGATCTTCACCCCCAACGACCTGACCATGCTCTGGCTTGCTGCCGCTGCCTGGTACGACGATCAGGTGCGTGGGCTGCCCGCACACCGCCCGCAGCGAGCCTCGCAATAAGGGGGGCGATGGCCGCACCGTCGATCTCACCCTGCACGCAGCCGCTCGACTTGCCGCCGCGCGACCCGGATGTCGTCGTGGCACTCAACTCTTGTCCGAATCTGCCGTTAACTCAGGGCGGAGGGCAGTGCTCCGGCGTGTGGATTCGCCGGACAAGGGGGCGTCGACCGTGGTCTCGGGGTCAAAGTGCCGCGCTCGTCGCCACGACGCCTCAAGCGATGGGTCAATTCCCCGTTTGCGAGTTCGATGAGTACGCAACCATTCGAGGCAAGTGAGGTCGTAACTTGCCTGCCGCCGCGGGCGAGCCCGAAGGTTGCCGGATCGACGTGCGCCGGCGAGGATTTTTCGTCTTGGTTAGAGAATGTATCCGAACAGCTACGATGTTCCGATTGCGCGCCTCGTCGCGCGTCAGATTCTGTCCTGCGCGCCCGCCACGCCGGTGCGGGAGGTCGCGCGACGCATGTTCGCCGAACGTTGCAGCTCGATCGTCGTGATGCAGGATGAACAGGTCGTCGGGATCTGGACCGAGCATGATGCACTGTCGGCCGGCGACGATCCGCGCGAACTCGATAGGCCGGTCTGCGAGGTGATGAGTCGTCCGGTACTGACGCTCGAGGCCGATACGCCGCTGGGTGAAGCCGCGATGAAGTTCAAGCAGTCGGGCGTGCGGCACTTCGTGGTGGTCCGGGATGGCGCCGCGATCGGCGTGCTGACGCAGACCGACGTCGTCGTGAACCAGGGGCCGGAATTTTTCCTGCACCTGAAGCCGATCGAATCGATCTGCGTCCATCCGCCCGTTGTGGTGCCCGAGCAGGTCGCACTGCACGAAGTCATTGCGCGGATGCGCGCGCAACGGCTCGATGCGATCCTCGTCGGCTACGACGACGGCGAGCATGGCATCCTGACCGAACGGGACATCGTCCGGCTCTTGGCAGACGGCGGGGCCCAAGGCGTGGTCGGGGCCTATGCGAGCAAGCCGCTGCAGATGCTGACCGCCAAGCAGAGCCTGTATGCGGCGCAGCGCTTCATGACCGAGCACAATATGCGGCATGTCGGCATCCAGGATGACGATGGCAGGCTGACCGGGCTGCTCTGTTTCGCGGACGTGCTGCAGAGCATCGAGCACGAATACGCGAACGAGCTGCGCAGCGCCTTGCGCGAGCGCGACGAAGCGCTTGGCCTCGCGCGCTTCAACCTGCGCATGGCGGACCGCGTGTTCGAATCGGCACTCGAAGGCATCATGGTGACCGACCGGCACGCGAAGATCGAGCGCGTCAACCAGGCCTTCACGCGCCTGACCGGGTACACCGAGGACGAAGTGATCGGGCGCAACCCGGGCTTGCTGAGTTCCGGGCGCCAGACGCCCGATTTCTACAAGCAGCTGTGGCATTCGCTGACGACCGATGGCCACTGGCAAGGCGAAATCTGGAATCGCCGCAAGACCGGCGAGCTGTTTCTCGAATACCTGACGATCACCAGCATTCGCGACAGCGAAGGCGAGATCTCCCACTACGCGGCGATCTTTTCCGACATCACGCAGCGGCGCCAGGCGGAGGAGCGGCTGGGCTATCTCGCCACGCACGACGTGCTCACCAATCTCGCGAACCGGATGCTGTTCGAGGAGCGGCTCTCGCACGCGATCGTCCACGCGAAGCGTCTCGGTCGCAAGGTCGCGGTGATGTACCTCGATCTCGACCGCTTCAAGCTGGTCAACGATACGCTCGGCCACAACGCCGGCGACGAGGTGCTGAAGATGGTCGCGGAGCGCATCGTCGCGAAAGTGCGCGCGAACGACACGGTGGCGCGCATGGGCGGTGACGAATTCGCGCTCGTGCTCGAGGAGGTCGACGATGTCCGCGACGTCGGGCGAGTTGCGCGCAAGCTGCTGGACGAAGTGGGGCGGGCGATCGATATCGGCGATCGCGAGATCTTCGTGACGCCGAGCATCGGCATCAGCATCTATCCGGACGACGGCACCGAGGCGGAGGACTTGATCCTGCTCGCGGACCAGGCGATGTACGGCGCGAAGAGCCGTGGCAGGAACGTGTTCCAGTTCTTCGAGAGCAAGATGACGTCGTCGGCGATCGAGCAGCTGGAGACGCTCGGCGAGTTGCACCGCGCGCTCGAGCAGAATGAATTCCGCCTGTTCTACCAGCCGCAATACGATCTGGCCAGCGGCCGGATCGTCGGCGTGGAGGCGCTGCTGCGCTGGTTGCATCCACGCAGGGGCCTCGTGCCGCCGGGCGATTTCATCGGGCTGGCGGAGCGGTCCGCGCTGATCGTCCCGATCGGCAGGTGGGTGCTGCACGAAGCCTGCCGGCAGGCGCGCCGCTGGCTCGACGAAGGCTTCGAGTTCGGGCGTGTGTCGGTGAACGTGTCGGCACGGCAGTGTTTTACCGACCACTTCCTCAGCGACCTGACGACCATTCTCAGCGAAACCGCATTGCCGGCCGAATGCCTGCAGCTCGAGTTGCTCGAAAGCATGGCGATGAACACTCGCGAGGAAATGGGCATCCTGCTGCGCGAACTGGCGACGCGGGGGATCAGCCTGGCGATCGACGATTTCGGTACGGGCTATTCGTCGCTGGTGTATCTGAAGGATCTGCCCGTCGATACGCTGAAGATCGATCAGTCGTTCCTCGCGGACTGCGGTTCGGGCAGCACGGACGACGCGATCGTGCGAGCGATCGTTGCGATGGGGCGCGCGCTGGGGCTCGATGTCGTGATGGAGGGCGTCGAGACGGCAAAGCAGCTGGCCTTCCTGCAGGAGATCGGTTGCCACCAGGGACAGGGTTTCCTGTTCGCACGGCCGCAGCCCGCCGACCAGCTGGCCGGCATCTCGTCGCGCCGCGGTGCTGAATTGCTGGCAGAGTGAGCCGGTCGCGGGGCGTGCCGCGGCGCGTAATCGATCGAAGTCGTTACCGTTCCAATGACACTTCAGCTGGTGGGTGAGGGGCAAATGACGTTTTTCCGTCATTTCCGCCTGCATGGCGCGATTTGAGGGATGTCCGTAAAATACGCCTTCTCAGGGTATTCGGCCAACGACTCCGTCATGCATCGAATCGGGTTTTTTGTTTGCAGTGGCTACGACGCTCTCGATCTTGGGGGGCCACTGTCGGCTTTTAATCAGGTGGCCACAGCCGCCGGCCATACTCCGTACGATCTTCATGTCATCTCGGAGTCTGGAGGCCCGGTACGTGGCAATACCGGTCTTTCGATCGAGACCAAGCCGGTCGGAAGGCGCATGTTTGACACGGTCGTTTTCGTGGGCGGCGATATCAGCCCGATGCAGACACCGGGGAACATCGCCGCTGCCAGGAAATTGTGCGCCAGGGCGTCGCGGGTGGCGAGCGTGTGTACGGGAGCGTTTCTGCTTGCGGAAACCGGCTTGCTGGACGGCTTGAGAGCAACCACGCACTGGCGGTACGCTGCGCTGTTGCAGTCCCGCTTCCCTCGCGCCCGGGTCGAGGGCGATAGCATCTATATCGTAGACGGCCGCATCTGGACGTCGGCGGGCATTGCCTCCGGAATTGACCTGGCGCTCGGCTTGATCGAAAGAGATATGGGTGCGGAAGTCGCGCGCGCTGTTTCCAGGCTTCTGGTTGTTCCGTACCGTCGACCGGGCGGGCAGTCCCAATTCTCCGCCATGTCGCAAATGGAGCCTGAATCGGATCGTATCCGCATCGCGCTGAACTTCGCGAGAGAACATCTGGCCGAAGCGCTACCCGTGGAACGACTCGCCGATGCGGCAAGATTGAGTCCGAGGCAGTTCGGACGAGCGTTTCGTCGGGAAACCGGGGAAACGCCCGCCAAGGCGGTCGAACGTTTGCGCGTCGAAGCTGCGAGGCTGCGCCTGCAGGACGGTAGTGAACCCATCGAACAAATTGCTCTGGCCGTGGGATTCACTGATCCGGAACGCATGCGGAGGGCCTTTATCAAACTGTATGGCCACCCTCCACAGGCGATCCGGCGCGAGAGCAGATTGAACAGTGCGCGCTGATCGAGCGCCGGGCTATTGGCGCTCGCGGTACGTGACTACCTGGATCGCGGGGCGCTCAATGGCCATCGGACTTCCGGGCAGCGTAATCATTCCAGATGTCGCGATGCAATTTCCACGCGCCGCCCTCCTTCAGAAAGAGGAGGACCTGCTTACCGCGGTATTTGAGGTTTCCAACATGGTCGCGGATTTCCGCATCCGAAACCTCCGTCACGGTCCGGTCGTTACCGTAGAACTCGTAATTGCTGAACGATACGGTGTCGGGTTTTGCCCCGGCATACCCGTTGGCGAAGTGCGCGGCAATCGCGCTGCCCCCCGTCACCCTGTCGCCGCCGGGCGGCAGGAGTGCGCCGTCTTTCGTATACAGACGGCCTATCGCGTCGTAGTCCCCTCGCGCAAAGGCATCCGCCCATCGCGCGTTCTCGGCTTTGATGGCCGCTTCGGTTTGAGGTTGCGGGCCGCCGGCAATGGCTGGCGCCGCAAACGCGAAAAAGGTAGAGCAGGCTGCAAGGGCTGCAGTAAAACGACGAATCTGTTGCATTTCAGGATTTCCGATCAGGGTTTGAATCGAAGGGCCTGCGCCAGCTTGGGCAGGTGAGGCAAGCGATGTCGGCCGCGGCTTCATCGAAACGCGTGCAAGTCCTCGCAGACATTGACCGCGTGCATCTCAGCGAACGCCAGGGATTCGTGCGAGCCCCCTGGATGCACCAGGCAGTTCCTTGTCGACCATCGCGATGAGTTCCGGCCGTGCGTCTCTGGGATGACCGGAATGGAACGGCGGAGCGGGATCGTATTCGATCACGAGTTGCGTGAATTCGGCGGCCTGCCGACCGCGCAGCTTCTCTGCGACGCGAAGGGCGAAATCGATGCCCGCCGTCACGCCGCCGCCGCTCATGAAGCGGCCGTTGTCGTCTTCCACGAACCGATCCGGCACGGGGATCGCGCCATATTCGGACAGCTTGTTGACGAAGGCCCAATGGCAGGCGCTTCGCTTGCCCTTGAGAATGCCCGTCGCAGCAAGCACCAGCGATCCGTTGCAAACCGACGTTACATGTTTGGCGCTTTCCGCCAGACGCCGGATCTGCGCTTGATACTCGGGCCGCATCGGCGCCGTCAAATCGGACCCGCCGGGCACCAGAATCAGGTCCGTCTTTTCGATATCGGCCAGTCGTTCGGTCTTGCCATACACGACCCCGAATTCGAGGGTCACGTTACCCCCATTGAGGCTCGCATAGCGAACGTTCGTGTTCGGCAGCCGGTGGAAAATTTCGCTGGGGCCGGCGAAGTCGAGAAGCGTCCCGCCGTCGTAATTGACAATCAAAATGTTGAGCGGGTCATCCGGAGCAAGTTCTCCGTTGCTGGCGGCCCGCGCGAGAGCAGGCGTGGTGTGGCCAAGCAGGGCTCCGCCACCCAGCACGGCGCCCAGCGTGGCGATGCTGCCGAGCTTGAGAATATCGCGGCGCGAGCGGCCTGCTCCGGTGAGTGCCTTTCCGTAGGCATTCTTTTCGCTACTGTCGGTCAAGATCATTTCTCCTTGCGCTTCGGCCCCTCCGTGCGCAACAGGGTTGGGGCCGGATTGAAAACCACCACGACACGCATGCGGGTGGACGTGTGATCAAGGTGTGGACGAGCCGGAAGAACGTGCAGGGCTCTTGAATCAGAAAGCGCAGGCTTAAAGCTGCGAGGCGCCGCCATCGACAACCAGCTCGCTGCCGACAACGTAGGAGGATTCGTCGCTGGCGAGATAGAGCGCCGCGTAGGCAATGTCCTCTGCCTTTCCCAGATGGCCGACCGGTATGGTCTTCGCGAACTCGCTTTTGAAGTTGCGGACATCCTCGTCCGACATCCCCCACTTGCTGAGCAGGGGCGTGTCCGTGCCGCCAGGCGCGATCGCGTTGAACCGGATCTTGCGATCGAGAAACTCGTAGGACCAGCTACGGGCAAGCGATCGCACGGCGGCCTTCGCCGCCGCGGTCAACGAGATGCCATGCTTGCCGGTCTGGGCGACGAACGACGTGTTGAGGATGACTGAGGAACCCTCTCGCAAGTCCGGCAGCACCGCTTGAAGCGTGAACACCACGCCCTTGACGTTGATGTCCATGATCTCGCTGTAGAGGTGGTCGTCGATGTCGTTGACCGCGGACGGGAAAGCCCAACCAGCGTTGGCGAACACGACATCCAGCCCGCCGAACTGCTCTTTTACCTCTGCGGCAATCGCTCGCATGTCCTCGATCGAACGTACATCGCCCTTGAGAACCAACGCATTCTCGCCAAGCTCGGCCTTCACGCGCTCGAACACTGCATCGTCGCGACCGGTAACCGCAACTCGGGCGCCTTCTGCAATGAAAAGCCTGGCGGTCGCGAGACCGATGCCGCTGGTACCGCCCGTAATCAAAGCTGACTTGTTCTTGAGCCTCATCTTCCGTTCCTTTCTTTGCTCGAGATTGGCCAAACCGGACGCACAACGCGCAATCGCGCTTATGCTCGTGTTCCGGCTTGATACCTGTGCAAATTATGGAACCCGACTCGAATGGCTCAAAGGTCGTATAACCCTCAAAATGCGTCATTCAATTCAACCTGATGACGAACCCCCACCTTGGGGTGTTTACTGGCGGCCGTGCGCAACAATGCCGGGCCAGGTGGCTGATCCGAAAACCAAGCGAAGCCTCTGACTCTCTATTAACGTCGACGCGTCCGTGTGCCGTGCGTCACCGGCCCGCAGTAGTATCGGGGGTGTCCCGTGTCAGGATTCCCGAATCGAGAGCGACCCATGCAGACCGAATCGTCGACCGGCATTCTTCGTCAAATTCCGCGCAGCGTCTGGGTGCTGGGCTGCGTCAGCCTGTTGATGGACGTATCGTCGGAGATCATCCACAGCCTGTTGCCGATGTTCCTGATGGCGGGGCTCGGCGCGAGCGCGACCGCGATCGGTGTCATCGAGGGGATCGCCGAGGCGACGGCGCCGGTCGTCAAGGTGTTCTCCGGCACGTTGAGCGACTATCTGCGCAATCGCAAGTGGCTGGCGGTCGCCGGATACGGGCTCGGCGCGCTCAGCAAGCCGCTGTTCGCCATCGCGCCGACGATCGGCGTCGTGGTGACGGCGCGGATCGTCGACCGGATCGGCAAGGGAATCCGGGGTGCTCCGCGCGACGCGCTCGTGGCCGACGTCACGCCGGTCCACCTGCGCGGCGCCGCGTACGGGCTGCGACAGGCGCTCGACACGGTGGGTGCGTTTCTCGGGCCGCTGCTGGCCGTTGCCATCATGCTGATGTGGCGCGACGACTTCCGCCTAGCCTTCTGGCTGGCCGTGATCCCGGGCATGCTGGCCGTGGCGCTGCTCGCGTTCGGTATCGAAGAGCCGGCGCGCGCACCGGGCGACAAGCGCGTCAACCCGATCCGCCGCGACGTCGTGAAGCAACTCGGCGGGCGCTACTGGTGGGTCGTCGCCGTCGGTGCCGTGTTCGCGCTGGCCCGCTTCAGCGAGGCTTTCCTGGTGCTGCGAGCGATGGGCAGCGGTGTACCCGTCGCGCTCGTTCCGCTCGTGATGGTGGCGATGAACGTCGTGTACGCGTTGTCGGCCTATCCGTTCGGCAAGCTCGCCGACACGACGAGCCACACGAAGCTGATGGTGGCCGGACTCGTCATGCTGGTCGCAGCCGATCTCGTGCTCGCGCACGGCACGCACTGGGGAACCGTACTCGTCGGCGTGGCGCTGTGGGGGCTCCATATGGGGATGACGCAAGGGTTGCTCGCCACGATGGTCGCGCAAGCCGCGCCGTCCGAATTGAGAGGCACGGCGTTCGGCGTTTTCAATCTGCTCAGCGGCGTCGTGACGCTCGCATCGAGCGTCGTCGCCGGCATCCTGTGGGACAGCGTGGGCGCCGCAGCCACGTTCTACGCGGGGGCGGTGTTCAGCGCGGCGACCATCGTGCTGCTCGTGTGCCTGCGCGGATCGTTCGGCGCCGCGCAGGCCCGGTGATTGCGAGCCGGCAGCGAACGGCCAAACTAACTATCGGTGCCGCGCGGAAAGTAAAGCGCGAACGTCGTGCGTCCGTCGCTGCTTGCGACCTCGACCTTGCCGCGATGCAGTTCCATGATCGACTTGACGATCGCGAGCCCGAGCCCCGCGTTTCGCGCCGCACCGTGCCGCGACGAATCGATGCGGTAGAAGCGCTCGAAGATCCGGTCGACCTGTTCGGGCGGAATCGCGGCACCGCGATTCGTGACCTCGACGACCGCGTAACCGGCCTGCACGGAAACGGCCAGCTCGATCGTCGACGCGGCTTGCGCATGTTCGAGCGCGTTCGACGCGAGGTTGCTGACCGCACGCCGGAATAGCGTTGCGTCAGCAACGACCGGCGCATTGCCGCGCACGTCGATGCGCACGCCGGCCTCGTCGGCCAGTGCCTGGAAATACGACGCGAGCCTGCGCAGTTCGCTGCCCGCGTCGAGTTCTGCGGTTTTCAGGTGCTGCCGCGCATTGTCGGTGCGCGCGAGAAACAGCATGTTCTCGATCATCCGCTGCAGCCGTTCGCATTCCTCGATATTCGAATCGATCAGCGCTTCGTATTCTTCGGTCGTGCGTGCGCGCGACAGCGTGATCTGCGACGAGCTGATCACGTTGGCGAGCGGCGTGCGCATGTCGTGCGCGAGATCGGACGAGAACTGCGACAGTCGCACGAACGCGCGTTCGAGACGGTCGAGCATCCGGTTGACCGAGGTCGCGAGCTCGCGCAGCTCGACCGGGCCGCCGCGCGCGTCGAGGCGCGCGTTAAGGTTGTGCGCCTCGATGAGCGACGTCTGCCGGCCGAGGCTCTCGACCGGGCGCAGGCCGCGCGACGCGACCGCATAACCGAGCGCGCCGACCAGCAGCGCGCCGACGGCGGCCGCGAGCCAGATGTCGACGCGATAGCTTTCGAGCAGTGACTGGCGATCCGTCGCCGTGCGTGCGAGCGCGACCTGGATCGCCTCGCCGGACGGCAGCGTGGCGCGTGCATAGACGCAGCGCGACGCACCGATGCCGGGCGGCGAGCAGGTGAACGGGTCGCCGGGTTTACCGGTTCCGCTGGCCGTATGCGGCGCGGCGATCACCGTGGCGAGCGTATTGCCGGCTTCGTCGGTGTGCTCGACGAGCGGACGGTTCTGCCCGTCGTAGATGCCGAGATAGACGCCCGGATGCGACAGCAGCACCTCGTGGAACACGGCCGGATCGGCGCGCAGCGCGGCTGTCGATCCGCTCGCGTGCGCGAGCTGCAGGAACTGGTTGAGCTTGCCGGAGATCTCGATGTCGTCGCGCCGCGTCAGTTCGGCGGACAAAGAACGATAGAGGTACGCGCCGGTCAGCGCGAACACGAGCGCTGCGACGACGGCGAACGCGAGCGTCAGGCGCCGCAGCAGCGAATACGAAGCCGGGCTCGCGGTCACGGACGATCCTCGAGCACGTAACCCATGCCGCGGATCGTATGGATCAGCTTCTTGTCGTAAGCATTGTCGATCTTCGCGCGCAGCCGCTTGATCGCCGCATCGACGACGTTCGTGTCGCTGTCGAAATTCATGTCCCAGATCTGCGACGTGATGAAGGTGCGCGTCAGGACTTCGCCCTCGCGTTCCGCGAGCAGTTGCAGCAGCGCGAATTCCTGCGCGGTCAGGTCGATGCGGTGGTCGGCGCGCCGCACGCGACGCTTGATCAGGTCGACTTCGAGATCGGCCACATTCAGGATGTCGCGCACGTTGCGCGGCGCGCGGCGCAGCAGCGAGCGGATGCGTGCGAGGAACTCGGCATACGCGAACGGCTTGAGCAGGTAGTCGTCGGCGCCCAGTTCGAGGCCGGCGACCTTGTCCTCGATCGCCTCGCGGGCCGTGAGCAGCAGCACGGGCGTCTGCTTTTGCGCGCGCAGCCGCCGAAGCACTTCGAAGCCGTCCATCTCCGGCAGCATCACGTCGAGCACGACGAGATCGAAATCCTCGTGCAGCGCGAGGAACAGCCCGTCCTTGCCGTTCTCCGCGATGTCGACCGTGTAGCTCGCCTCCATCAGCCCTTTCCGGAGGTACGACGCCATCTTGGGTTCGTCTTCGACTATCAGTATCCGCATGGTGAGGCAGGCTGTCCGTGGTTCCAGCCGGTCAGTGTAACGCCTGAGCTTACGGCGCCGAGCGTGCGCGAAAGATGACCGCCGGATGACGGAAATTTCATGAAGTGCTTACTCGCCGCTTCGCCCGCGTTTCATGAAAATCCTGTCATGTTTCGACCATGTCGTCGTCACGGCGGCGGCGATAAGCTGCAGCCGTGTTGTCCCCGGAGCGCGCCGTCGCGGCGCTGCGCCGGCCGATCCGATCGTTGCCTGCCTGATTCCGTTTCCATGTCGTACTGGCGCAAATTCATCCTCGTCGTGCTGCTGGCGTTGAGCCTGCCGATCCAGTCGTTCGCGACTGTTTCGATGCAGTGCGCGGGCGCTGCGGTGCCGCATGCGGAAGAGGCGCCGCACACGATGTCGACCGAGCAGGGCGCGCGGGGGAACCACGGGGATCACGAAAGCCACGCGGCGTCGTGTGCCGCCTGTGTGTCCTGCTGCTTCGGCACGGGCATGTCGGGTGTGCGAGCGGTGCCGGCTGCGGCGGACGCCAGGATCGCGATCGCGTCGTATCCGCCTTCGGCCGTCGTCGTGTCGTTCCTGACCGGCGGCATCGAGCGGCCGCCTCGCCGGACTCCCGTCTAGTCCCTGCCCGCGGCCGACCGGCCGCGACCCGCAATCCATTCCGCCGGCTGCACGCCAGCCGCCGGACGACTCACGACGAGACTCATTCATGCGATTGATCACTGCGGCGCTGTTGAGCGCGGCGGCCATCGTGCCGTCGCTCGCGCCTGCGCAACCCCCGCTTCCCGATCCGGCGGACGCCGCCGCGACGGTGCCGGACGTCACCGTGACGTCCGCGTTCGACGGCTACCGGCCGTATCGCGACGACGAAGGCCCGGGCTGGAAGCAGCTGAACCGGGACGTAATGGAGCGGCCCGCGAAGGGGCGCACGACCGGCGCCGCGAAGCCCGGCGACCCGGCGGGCAACGGCGGCGCCCATTCGATGCATGGAGGGGCCGCGCGATGAAGAACCTGTCGATATCGCCGCGAATCGTCGCGGCTGCGGTCGCGCTGGCATTCCTCGCGGGCTGCACGACGTTTTCGAAGGACGGCGGCTTCGGCGCCGTGTCGTCCACCGCGTCGGAACGGGTCGGAAAAGACGCCGTCGTCGTCCGCACCGATGCCGACCGCGAAGCGGTCGACCAGCGGACCCGGGAATTGCTCGCGAAGCCGCTGTCGATGGACGACGCGGTTCAGGTCGCGCTGCTGAACAATCGCGGCCTGCAGGCGTCGTACGCGGAGCTCGGGCTGTCGGAGGCCGACCTCGTGCAGGCCGGCCGGCTGCCGAACCCGCGCTTCTCGTTCAGCCGCACGCGCGCCGGCGACGGCGAGCTGAGCCTCGGCCGCACGTTCTCGGCGAACGTGTTCGCGCTGCTGACGATGCCGTTCGCGACGAACATCGAGCGCCGCCGTTTCGAACAGACCAAGCTCGAAACGGCCGACGCGATGCTGAAGGCGGCGGCCGACGCGCGCCGTGCGTATGTCGAGGCCGTCGCCGCCGAGCAGGCCGCGAACTATGCGCAGCAGGTGCGCGATGCCGCGAGCGCGGCCGCCGAACTCGCACAGCGCATGCGGCAGGCCGGCAACTTCAGCCGGCTCGATTACGCGCGCGAACAGGCGTTCCATGCCGACGCGGTCGCGCAGCACGCGAAGGTGCGCCAGCAGGCCGTGGCCGCGCGCGAGAAGCTCACGCGTGCGATGGGGCTGTGGGGCGAGCGCGCGCAGTACGCGCTGCCCGACCGTTTGCCCGACCTGCCGAACGCGCGCCCGGACCTGCCCGATCTCGAACGCTTCGCGATGAGCAACCGCCTCGATATCCAGGCCGCGAAGCTGCAGACGCAGGGCGTCGCGTCGTCGCTCGGCCTCAGCAAGGCCACGCGCTTCGTCAACGCGGTCGATCTCGGCTACGTGAACAACTACGAGACCGGCAAGGGCCACGAGCACGGCTACGAGATCAGCGTCGAGATTCCGCTGTTCGACTGGGGCGGCGCGAAGGTCGCGCGGGCCGAGGCCGTCTACATGCAGTCGGCGAACCGGCTCGCGAAGACGGCCATCGACGCGCGCTCCGAAGTGCGCGAGTCGTACGCGGCATACGTGACGAGCTACGACGTCGCGAAGCACTATCGCGACGAAGTCGTGCCGCTGCGCAAGACGATCTCGGACGAACTGCTGCTGCGCTACAACGGGATGCTCGCGAGCGTGTTCGAGCTGCTGGCCGATGCGCGCGAGCAGGTCGGCGCGGTGAACGGCTACATCGATTCGCTGAAGGACTACTGGCTTGCCGAAACCGATCTGCAGATGGCCGTCGGCGGCCGGCTGCCGACTTCGGGCCCCGCGCCGCGCGCGGCGGTTTCCGCCGAACCCGAACCCGACGCCGACGCTGCGCCGCAGCCGGCTTCCTCACCCGCGGCGCAACCGGCGCCTACAACGCATCCTGAAGGTCATTGACATGGTGTCCCGTCGACAATTTCTCAGCGGCTCGGGCGCCGCGCTGCTGGGCGCCGCGATGGTCAGCAAGGCCGGCGCCGCGTCGCTGCCCGAAGCGCCCACGATGGCGAAAACCGCCACGCAGCCGCCGCTCGTGCCGCCCAACGGCCGTCCTTACACGCCCGTCGCGACGCTGAACGGCTGGACGCTGCCGTGGCGGATGAAGAACGGCTGGAAGGAATTCCACCTGACGGCCGAGCCCGTCGTGCGCGAGATGGCGCCCGGCATGAACGCGAACCTGTGGGGCTACAACGGCCAGTCGCCGGGCCCGACGATCGAGGCCGTCGAAGGCGACAACGTCCGCATCTTCGTGACTAACCGGCTGCCCGAGCACTCGACGATCCACTGGCACGGGCTGCGGCTGCCGAACGGGATGGACGGCGTCGGCGGCCTCACGCAGCCGCATATCCCGCCAGGCAAGACCTTCGTCTACGAGTTCCAGCTCGAATCGCACGGCACGTTCATGTATCACCCGCACGCCGACGAGATGGTGCAGATGGCGATGGGGATGATGGGCATGTTCATCGTGCACCCGAAGGATCGCGGCACGATGCCGGTCGATCGCGACTTCGTGTTCCTGCTCGCCGCGTACGACATCGATCCCGGCAGCTACACGCCGCGCGTGAACGAGATGACGGATTTCAACATGTGGACCTTCAACTCGCGCGTGTTCCCGGGCATCGACCCGCTGCCGGTGCGCGCGGGCGACCGCGTGCGGATTCGTTTCGGCAACCTGACGATGACGAACCATCCGATCCACCTGCACGGCTACAGCTTCGAAGTCGCGGGCACCGACGGCGGCTGGATTCCGCCGGCGGCGCGCTGGCCGGAAGTGACGGCCGATGTCGCGGTGGGCCAGATGCGCGCGATCGAGTTCACCGCCGATCGCCCGGGCGACTGGGCGTTCCATTGCCACAAGTCGCATCACACGATGAATGCGATGGGCCATCAGGTGCCGAACCTGATCGGCGTGCCGCAGAAGGATCTCGCGAAAAAGATCGGCAAGCTCGTGCCGGACTACATGGCGATGGGCAGCACCGGCGGTGCGATGGGCAACATGGAAATGCCGCTGCCCGACAACACGCTGCCGATGATGACGGGCACGGGCCCGTTCGGGCCGCTGGAGATGGGCGGCATGTTCACGGTGCTCAAGGTGCGGCAGGGGCTCGGCCGCAACGACTATCGCGACCCGGGCTGGTTCCGGCATCCGAAGGGCACCGTCGCATACGAATACACCGGCGAATTGCCGGACGGCTGAGCAGCAGTAGCAGTACGCGGCGGCCGTGCCGATGCGGCCGCCGGTTTCGATTCACTCACTCGGGAGCAAGCATGATGAAGAAGGGACTGGTTTCGATTGCAACGGGTTGCGCGCTGGCGTTTTCCGCCGCGTCGTACGCGGCCGGCGACATGGCCGGCATGGACATGAGCGGCGGCGCGAAGCAGGGCGCCGACGCGAAGCACGGGATGTCGCACGGCGAGATCCGCAAGGTCGACACGGCCGCGGGCAGGCTGACGATCAAGCACGGCCCGCTGGACAACCTCGGGATGGACGCGATGACGATGGTGTTCAAGGTGAAGGACCCTGCAATGCTGTCGCAGGTGAAGGTAGGCGACAAGATCGATTTCGTCGCCGAGGACGTGGGCGGTGCGCTGACCGTCGTCGAGCTGAAGAAGCCGTGACGCCGGGCATGAACATGAAGATCACGACTCTCACGCGGCTGGCCGCCTTCGCCGCGGCCGGCGCGATTCTCGCGGCCGCGCCGGTCGCGGCATCGGCACACGGCAAGCTCGAAAGCGCCGCGCCCGCGACGGGCAGCGCGGTCGATACGGCGCCCGACGCGTTGCGGCTTACGTTCAACGAAGACCTCGAACCGACCTTCAGTTCGGTGAAGGTGTCGGACGCGAACGGCAACGCTGTCACGCAGGAAAAGGCGAAGGTCGATGCGTCGAACCCGCGCGTGATGACCGTCGCGATGCCGAAGCTCGCGCCGGGCGCGTACACGGTGCAGTGGGCGGTGATGACGGCCGACGCGCATCGCACCAAGGGCACCTATACGTTCAAGGTGAAAGGGTGAACGAGGGCTTCGTCGGCCTGCTGCGGCTCGTATCGGTGGCGATCCAGAACGCCGGGTTCGCGGTGATCGTCGGCGCGCTGCTCGGCAGCCACTGGCTCGCGCGCGGCGCGTCGGCGTGGCAGCACGGCATCGCGCGGCGTCTCGTCGCGACGCTGCGCATTGCGTCGGTCGCGTCGCTGCTCGCGAGCATCACCGCGTTCTGGGCGCACTGCGCGCTGATGAGCGAAGTGTCGATGCTCGACGCAGGGCCGGCCGTCCGCGCGATGCTCGTGGGCACCGGTTTCGGCCATGCGTGGCTGGCCGGCGCCGCGCTCATGGTTGTCGTCGTGCTGCTGTCGTTCGTCAGACATGCGAACGACACGCGCTTTCCGTTCGCGATGTGGGCCGCGCTCGCATGCGTCGCGCTCGCGCGCAGCAACGGCGGTCATCCGGTCGACGCAGGGCTGTTCAGCGTGCCGGTGTGGGTCGACTGGCTGCATCTGCTGGCGATCAGCGCGTGGGTCGGGCTCGTGCTCGTGACGGCGTTCGGCGTGATGCCGCGGCTCGTCGGCATGCCCGCGGGCGAACGCGAGACCGGCGCGTCGTTCGTGCAGTCGCTTTCCGATGCGTCGACCTATGCGTTGATCGTGCTGTTCGCGACCGGCGCGTACAACGGGTGGCGCGGTGTCGATACGCCCGCCAACCTGCTCGCGTCGACGTACGGGCAGATCCTGCTGTTGAAGTTCGCGCTCGTACTGACTGCGGCGGCGCTCGGCGGACACAACCGCTTCTTCGGGATGCCGAAGCTGCTGGCCGCGCTGAAGAATCCGGCCGCCGCGATGCCGGCCGGCCCGTTGCGGCGGTTCGGCGCGGTGTTGCGGATCGAGGCGGTCGTGCTGGCCGGCGTGCTGATGGTGGCGGCCGTGCTCGTGTCGAGCGCGCTGCCGGGGACGGTCTAGCGCGACGGTGCGTTGACGAAGGTCACTCAGGGGAATCGTCGCGAGCACGGCAGATTTTTTGTCGGACGATTCCCCGCTTTTTATGCGCGATCGTGTGGCCGGTGTGGCGATCGCGGCGCGATAGCGGAAATTACATCGGCCTGTCTGTCGATTACCAAAAACTGTCATTGAGCGCCGTTAAGCTTTCGCCACCCTCACAACCGGGATTCCCTGCCATGCGCTCGACAATCCGCCTGTTTGCCCCGTTATTGCTTCTGCCCACGCTCGCTGCGCCGGCGATCGCCGCCACCGCCGCGCCCGTCAGCCCGAACTGCGGCGGCAGCGCGACGCCGATCGCCGATATCCAGGGGCCGGGCGCGCCGTCGCCGCTCGCCGGCCAGAACGTATCGATCGAAGCCGTCGTCACTGCCGATTTCGGCGGCACGGACGGTTTCGGCGGCTTCTTCGTCCAGCAGGCCGACGCGCAGCGCCGCAACCAGCCGGGCGTGTCCGAAGGCCTGTTCGTCTATGCGCCGAAAGTGCGTGCGAAGGCCGGCGATCTCGTGCACGTGACGGGCAAGGTCGAGGAGAAATACGGGCAGACGCAGCTCACGCAGTCGGGTGCGATCGCGGTGTGCGCGAACGGCCAGACCGTCACGCCTGCGACGCTCGCGCTGCCGGTCGACAGCCCGAACGGGTTCGCCGCGTATGAAGGGATGCTCGTGCGCCTGCCGCAGACGCTGAACGTCACCGACAACTACGAGCTCGGCCGCTACGGCAGCGTGTTGCTCAGCAACGGCCGCCTGCGCACGCCGACGAGCGTCGTGCCGCCCGCCCAGGCGCAGACGCAGATCGATGCGAACGCACGCAACCGGCTGGTCCTCGACGACGGTTCGAACAAGCAGAACCCCGCGACCGTGCCGTATCCGGCGCCGGGCCTGTCGGCCGCGAACACGCTGCGCGCGGGCTACACCGTGCGCGACGTCGAAGGCGTGCTCGAAGTGCGTTACGGCGCATGGCGCGTGCAGCCGCTGCCCGGCGCGGCCGTGCCGGCATTCGACGCGCGCACGAACCCTCGCACCAACGCGCCCGCGCGCGATCCGAAATCGAACCTGCGCGTCGCATCGTTCAACGTCCTCAACTACTTCAACGGCAACGGTCTCGGCGGCGGCTTCGATGATCCGAACAACCGCGGTGCGAAGAACTACCAGGAATTCCAGCGTCAGGAAGCGAAGATCGTCAGCGCGCTGAAGGCGCTCGACGCCGACGTGATCGGCCTGATGGAAATCCAGAACAACGGCTACGGCGAACTGAGCGCGGTACGCCAGCTTGCGGCGAAGCTCGGCAACCACTGGCGCGTCGTCGATCCGGGCACGTCGCGCCTTGGCGGCGATGCGATCGCGGTCGCGATGATCTACGACAGCCGCAAGGTTGAACCGGTCGGCCGCGCGGCCACGCTCGCGATCGACGACAAGAACCGCCAGCCGCTCGCGCAGTCGTTCCGCCGCATCGGCGGCAAGCAGGCGTTGACGATCGCGGTGAACCACCTGAAGTCGAAGAACTGCCCGGACGCCGCGAACGACGATCTCGACCAGGGCGACGGCCAGGGCTGCTGGAACCCGACGCGCACGCGTGCGGCGGCGAAGGTCGCCGACTGGCTCGCCGGCACGCCGACGGGTGTCGCGGGCCAGGGCGTGCTGCTGATCGGCGACTTCAACAGCTACACGCATGAAGATCCGATCCGCGCGCTCGAATCGCGCGGCTACCGCAACCTCGTCGCGCGCTGGATCGGCGCGAATGCGTACAGCTACGTGTACAACGGCGAAGCCGGCTATCTCGATCACGCGCTCGCGACGCTGCCGCTTGCATCGCACGTGAAGGCCGTGCACGAATGGCACATCAACGCGGACGAGCCGCTCGCGCTGCAATACACGATGGCGTACAAGTCGGCCGAGCAGCAGAAGACGTACTACGCACCGGATGCATATCGTTCGTCGGATCACGATCCGGTGCTGATCGATATCGCGCTGCCGGGCGGCGGGCATTGATGGCGGGTTGATTGTTGGTGACGGGCGGCGGCGAGTGTATCGCGCGCCGCCGCCCGCGCTGCGGAAAATCCGGTCGGATATCGGGTAAATAATTCCACTGCAACCGGATTGAATTGGCTGAATCGGTATTTTATGGATGGCGAGGTGCGCATAAGCACCCGGATTGGCAAATGGATGAGGTGAATCAAATCACCGAATCGCACATGCGTGCGGCTACGCTGCTTTAATCGATTGTGGATAATAAAAATGAAAGAAAATTCCTGTTGATATGAAGGCTTTTGGGGCGCTGCATCAATACAGCAAAGGCTTTTGCGTTGTGTGCGAAAAGTAAAATATTCGACGAAGCATTGCCGATAAAGCGCGCCTTGCGCGAATAATCCATCTTTCTTTCAAATCCCAGACACTGGCCGGCCTTCGCATCATTACGGGATTTTTAATATCGGAATGATCTTTGACAACGCGGCGCAGCACCGCCTATTTTGTCGATGTCGTAAATTTCGGTAATCAGAAAAGAAGTCCAAACTGCAGGGGGCGGTTCACGCACGATTCTCGCCGGCAGTTTGCTGTGTCTGTATCACGTTCAGTCTCTTGAAGCAGTCCGATCCCAACCGCCTTTTGCGCGAGTGGCGGGTGTTGCTGCGCGTCTCGCCGGCGAAGGCGGCCTTTGTGAAGCGGTATCCGAACCAAATCAAAGGGCAGAGATGAAACCAGACAGGAGCTGTACCGGCAGCCGTCATGGCCGCCGTGGCCGTCACGGCCGGTTGGCCGGGCTAGGTGCATTGACCGTCATGACACTGGCGCTCGCGGCGTGCGGCGGCGACGATTCGTCGTCCGTCGGCGCGTCGAGCCTCGCGCAGGCGACCGCCAGCCAGCAGGCCGGCGCGCAACAATCGGCCGGCAGCCAGACGCCGGCGGCCAACCAGCCTTACGTCGATCAGGTCGCGTATTCGATGAATGCGACCGACGGCCTCGCCGCCGCGCAGGTGTCCGAGAAAGCGGCGGTCATGCATTACCAGTGGAAGTCCGGCGGCACGACCATCAACTACACGACGACCACCGGCCACCTGACCGCGCAGGACGCGAACGGCAATGCGGAAGCGTCGATGTCGTATGTCGCGTACACCGCGCCGAGCACGAACGGCAAGCCGCGTCCCGTCACGTTCGTGTATAACGGCGGCCCCGGCTCGTCGTCGATCTGGCTGCGCCTCGGCTCGTTCGCGCCGACCCGCGTCGCCACGCCCGATCCGCTGTTCGGCAGCAACTGGCCGAACTATCCGCTCGTCGACAACGCGGAAAGCCTGATCGACACCACCGACCTCGTGTTCATCGACCCGCCGGGAACCGGGCTGTCGGAAGCCGTATTGCCGAACACCAACCAGAAGTACTGGGGTTCCGATGCGGACGTGAACATCATGCGCGACTTCATCCAGCGCTACCTGAACGTCAACAGCCGCGGCAGCTCGCCGATCTACCTGTACGGCGAATCGTACGGCACGCCGCGTACCGACATGCTGGCGCTCGCGCTCGAATCGGCCGGCGTGCACCTGACGGGCATCGTGCTGCAGTCGGCGATCCTGAACTACTTCGCGGATGCAGTGGAAGCGGTGGCGATCACGCAGTCGACGGAAGGGCTGCTGCTCGAAACCGATACCGTGGCCGGCTACCTGCCCGGTTATGCGGCGGTCGCGGCGTACTTCAACCAGGTATCGCCGGCGCCGGTGAACCAGGCTTTGTACGCACTGCAGACGGAACTGTTCACGACGCTGATCTACAACCAGCTGCAGAAGTATTCGCAGTCGTGGGTGTTGAGCCAGCTCGGCATTCCGGATGCGCTCGGCACGCCGGTGTTCCCGAGCGATGCGACGCTCCAGCTGTGGTCGATCCCGTCGAGCCTGACGCAACAGGCGCTGCGCGGCTACTTCAACGCGAATCCGTTCGGCACGAGCCTGCTGCCCGGAACGACGGTCGGCCGGTATGACGGACGCGTGTCGTTGCCGAACTCCGATCCGCGTCTGCAGACCGACGGCGACCCGTCCGACATCCTGATCTCGCAGCCGTTCACGAACGCGCTCGCGACGCAGATGCCGGACTACCTCGGCTACACCGCGCCGAATGCGACCTACCTGCCGCTGAACGACAACATCATCGGCGTATGGGACTTCTCGCACGACGGCCAGCCGATGCCCGACACGATCCCCGATCTGCTCGGTGCGCTGCAGCTCAACCCGAAGCTTCGCGTGCTCGCGGAGAATGGCTTCCACGATCTCGCGACGCCGTTCTTCAACACCGAGAAGCAACTCGCGCGGTTGCAGACGGTGAAGGGCCTGAATCCGAAGCTGCAGGTGAACTTCTTTCAGGGCGGTCACATGACTTATCTGGACGATGTCGCGCGTCCGCAGATGAAGCGGGACCTGACGACGTTCTATCGCGGCAAGCGGATTCCGACGGCGCTGACGCTGCACACGCTGCCGCCGCCCTGGCCGGACGAGAACCCGCCCAGCGTGCCGACCGGCAGCGTGCCGGGCGCGACGGCCGCGACGACGCTGGCGGCGGCCCCTTGAGCGACGGACTCCTTGTCAAAGGAACCCTCTATTCATCCATTGAATGCGAGTGATCATGTCCCTAATCAAATTGATTCGGCGTATGTCTGCGTTGATCGTCCTCGGTGCCGCGATGAGCAGCGCCTACGCATCGCCGCCGCAGGCGGTGGCGCCGGTGAAGCTGCCGCATGGCGGGCGCGGTGTCGACGGTCCGTTCTTTCCTGCCACGCGTGCGGCGCCGGTGTTGCCGTCGACCGGCGCGACGCTGCAGCAGCAGGCGCAGCGGCGTGTGGACGCGAGGCTCGGCGCCAATACGGTGCTGAGCAACGGCGCGGCCGTGACGAAGGCGCAGGCGCAGAGCAGCGGGCTCGGTTTCGTGTCGAAGCACTTCGACGAGATCGATGCGAAGCACACGGGCCGCGTGACGATGAGCGATGTACGGCAGTTCATCCAGCAGCGGCAGGTGCAGGCGCAGCAGGAACAGCAGGACGAGTGAAGTAGCGGGCAGGGTGGCGGCCGGTGTGAGGTCGGCACCGGCCGCCGGACCGCGCCACGCGTTCAGGTTGCCTGGCGCGCGTAGCGCCTGGCCTTGGCCGACGGCAATTCACCGAACATCGCGCGGTAGTCCTGCGTGAAACTGCTCAGGTGCCAGAAGTCCGCATTTGGTTGCGGCGGACGTCACGGATTCGCCGAGCCGAAGTTCGCGGCGCGCGTGATTCAGTCGAACGGCTCGCAGATACGCAACGGGGTTCAGATTGAGCGCGTCGTGGAACGCATACTGCGCGGTGCGCCGACCGATGCCGAGTTGCACGCACAGTTCGGCGATCGACAACGGACAGGTCGATGCGTCCTGAAGCCGCTCCTGCACGGCGTTGACCAGCGACCAGTACTTCGTCGGGCTCGATTTCGACATTCACGGCAATCGCATTCCGATCCGATGCGTGAACGGTATGAAACCAAATCTCCCGGCAATATCGGATTTCGGCAACGTAGTGAAAATCCGGATGCCTGCACTGTTCGAGGGCGTGGCGCGGCGTCATGACGGGCCGATTCGGTGCGATGCCGGAAAGACGTGCTATGGCTCGATAACGGTCATCCTGAACGGCCCGCCGTTCGCCGCCGCATGTGCGACCGCTTCGTTCGCATCGTCGAGCGCGAAGACCGTCACGTCGAAATGCCCGAGATCGAGCAGCCCGCCGCGGATAAGTCCCGTCATCAACGTCACGGCTTCCGTCGGGCACATCCACTTGCCGCGCAGCGTGATGTCGTTACGCATGAGCCACGGATACGGCAACTCGAGCCCCGCACCGCCGAGCATGCCGACGCCGCCCATCAGCACCACGCGCCCGTACGGGCGCACCGCCATTACCGCGGCACGCACCGTCGTCGCGGGCACGGACGGCGGCATCAGGTCGATCACGCAGTCGATCGGCCCCGGCGCCGCCTGCTGCATGCGTGCGCGATCCGTGGCTTCGTCGCCGGTCAGCGCGACGGTGCGCACGCGTTCGCCGAAGCGGCGTTCGAGATCCGCGAGCGCGCGCGCATTGCGGCCGGGCGCGACCACGCACCGCGCGCCCATCGCCAGCGCGACCGCGATGCCTGCGCTGCCGAAGTTGCCGGTCGCGCCGCTGACGAGCACGATCTCGCCGGCCCGAAGATTGGACGCGAGCAGCCCGCCGTACGGCACGAGCAGCGTATTGAGCGCGCACCAGCGTGCGGCGTCGGCCGGCGGGACGTCGCCGATGCGCACCGCGTTCTCGGTCGGCACCCGCAGTCGTTCGGCAAACGGGCCGTCGTGGAAATGGCGCTGCAATTGCTTGCCGCCTTCGCCGCGCGCGCTCCAGCCCTGCAGCACGATGTCGGGCATCAGCGCATCGTCGCGCGAGCGCACGGTCGGATCGCAGAACACCCAGTCGCCACGTTGCAACTTCGTCGCGTCGGGGCCGGTTTGCCGGACCCGGCCGATTGCGCCGCAGCCGGGCACCATCGGCAGTTCGATCGGGTACTGACGCTCGCCGTTGAACACTTCCCGTGCATAGGACAGAACCGGTGCCGCAACGACATCCACGATGACCTCGCCGGTGCCGAGCACGGGATCCGGCAGCGTTTCGATTGCGAGCGGCATGCCGAGCGACTTCAGAATCGCAGCTTTCATGACTGTTCCAGAGGGTGGGGGACGCGCCGATTCTGGCAGGCTTAGAATCCGCAACAAGGCCCGGCACGAGCCCAGGATTTCCCGATACCACCCTGCACGGAGCGAACCCGATGGCCGCCACCACGCGAACCCCGTTCGGCGATTTTCTGCGCTCGCGGCGCAAGAGGCTGCGGCCGGATGCCGTCGGCCTGCACGACGGCCCGCGCCGGCGCACGCCCGGCCTGCGGCGCGAGGAAGTCGCGGAACTGGCGGGTATCGGTGTCGACTGGTATGTGCGGCTCGAGCAGGGGCGCGACGTCAGCCCGTCGGATGCGACGCTCGACGCTCTGGTACACGCATTGCGGCTGGACAAGGCCGAGGCCGCCCATCTGCGCGCGCTCGCGCGGCGGGACACGTCGCGTGCGTTCGTGCCGGAGAGCGTGCCGCCCGCCATCGCGCGGCTCGTCGCGAATCTTCACCTGCCTGCGTACGTGACCGGGCGGCGCTGGGACATCCTCGCGTGGAATGCCGCGGCAGCCGACCTGCTCGGCTTCGATCGGCTCGCGGAAGCCGATCGCAACATTCTGGTCTACACGTTCGTCGAGCCGCACGCGCGCCGGCTCTTTGCCGAGAGTTGGGCCGACGAAGCGCACCGGATGATTGCGCTGTTTCGCACGAACCATGATCTCCATGCGAACGATCCGGCGTTCATCGCGCTGGTGGAGCGCCTGCGCGCGAGCAGCGACGAGTTTGCGCAATGGTGGGGCACGCATGATGTGCGCAGCGGGGCATCGGGCCAGAAGGTGCTCGTGCATGCGCAACGCGGCAAGCAGCGTTATGAATACGCGACGTTCCAGGCGAACGACGATCCCGCGTTGAAGCTGGCGATTTATACGCCGGTGAGTGGCGACGGGGGCGTCGGCGAATAGGGGCGCGCGAGCGACAGGATTGCCGGCGGGGCATGCAACGGCAGTCGTCAGCCTGGCGCCGAGGCTTGATTGGGCGGCGCCACCACCCGGCGACGCATCAACGCATCGGCATCCTTCGCGTGCGAAGACGGGTGGTGCGGCGGCGTGTTCGGGCAGTGTTCCGCGTCAGGCCGTACGCCGGCTCGACAAACGATTCCACAGCATTCCTGACCGGCTCCCGCTTCGGCAATACGCGAGCACCGGCTTCTGCAGCGAATCGACCAATGCACCGAACGCATCGACCTCAGCGTCGCCGATGCGATCGCGCTCGACGGGCAGGTAGCGCGCTTCGAGGCCCAGTTCGCGGGCTGCTGCTGCGATCTCGTCGAACGCAGGTTGATCGTCGCCTTCGCCGTCCGGACGGTTGCAGATGACCGAGCGGAAACCTGCATTCCGGATCGCTTTCAGGTCGGCCGGTGTGATCTGCCGCGAAGCGGAAAACCCGTTCGCAGCCGTCGCGCGACATTGCTCGATTGCTTTCCGGAAACAGGCGATCGCGAAATCGACGTCCTGCTCCGTCGTAAAGCGACCGAAGCTCACGCGCACGGTGCGGCCGGCAGTTTCCGCGTCGAGGCCGATCGCGGTCAGCACGTGGGACGGTGCGCCGCTGGTCGAGTTGCATGCGGATGTAGACGACACGGCGAGCGCTTCGCCGAGCATGAACGGGAAAAAGCCTGGCGCATTCACCGTCAGGCTCAGCGTGTGCGGGATGCGGCGCGCGGCAGCGGCGTTCTGCGTGACGTCGCCGAGCGCGAGCAGCGCGTCCGTCAGGCGTGCGCCGAGCGCTGCGATCCGCGTGGCTTCGCCGCCGAGTTTTTCAGCGGCCAGTTCGCACGCGACGCCCATGCCGACGATCTGATGCGTCGCAAGCGTGCCCGAGCGCAACCCGCGCTCGTGTCCGCCGCCATGAATTTGCGGAGCGATCCGGTCGGCGATGTCGCGGCGCACGAACAGCGCGCCGATGCCCTTGGGGCCGTACACCTTGTGGGCCGACATCGACATCATGTCGATGCCGAGCGCGCGCACGTCGATCGGCGTCTTGCCGAGCGCTTGCGCGGCGTCGACGTGCAGCAGCGCGCCCGCGGCGTGCACGACGCGCGCGATCGCGGCGATGTCGGTCAGCGTGCCGATCTCGTTGTTCACGAGCATCAGCGACACGAGGCCGGTGTCGGGGCCGATCGCCGCGGCGACCGCGTCGGCGGTGATTTCGCCGGCGCGCGTGGGCGTCAGGAAGGTGACCGACATCCCGCGCTTCGACAGGTTCGCCATCGTATCGAGAATGGCCTTGTGCTCGAGGCGGCTCGTGATCAGGTGGTGCTTGTCGGTCGCGGTTTCCGCATAGCCCTTCAACGCGAGGTTGTTCGATTCGGTGGCACCCGACGTCCAGACGATCTCGTCGGCATCCGCGCCGATCAGCGCGGCGACTTGCGCGCGTGCGCGCTCGACCTGCTCACGCGCCAGCCGGCCGGCGGCATGCGAACTCGATGCGGGATTGCCGAAGATGCCGTCGAAGCCGAGGCAGGCCGTCATCGCTTCGATCACGCGGGGATCCGCGGGCGTCGTTGCCGCGTAGTCGAGGTAGTGCAGCGTGGTGGTATCGCTCATGTCCTTCTCTTGGTCTTTCTCTTTCGGAATGGGAGAAATGATACGGGGGACAGAAGGGAAAATGGATCCAAAATCGGTCGACAAGCCAGCTTGATGTGGAATTAAGTTTTCTTGTTTTATGGTATTGAGGAATTTATTTCTAGGTGGGCCTGCCGCGCGTTATGTCGGCGGACTGGCCATGCGGATGCTTGTGCCGCCCTCCCCGATGACATGTCCGTGGCTATCGATCCACTCCGTCTTCAACGTGCGGCGTGCCTTCGTCGTCGGGTTGCCGTGAGACGCATGGACGCGCGGCGCCTTCCCGCGTCATTTCGAATTCGGGGAGGTAATGGCTACCGTTCCCCGGATCGGTCAAGCCGTCGGTTTCGGATCGGATGACGCAGCCAATCGGTGAGCGTCACGAACCCACGCGTGCAACGCGCTTTCGTACTGCGCCGGGATCGTAATCGTCAGCGTGGTGAGGCGCGTGTCGTTGCCCGGCAGTTCCAGGTACCTTTGCCACGTTTTCCGTACAAGTTGCGACATTGCGGAACGGGTCATGCCGAGTTCGGCGGCAAGCGCGCGCTGTGTCCGGCCCTTGACGAAGATTTCAAACAACGCCCAATGGTTCACGGGCTTGATCCGGGTATCTTGCAGCCTCAACAGACGGAACTGTTCGGCGCTCATGCGTCGGCTCTGCCGCATTCAGACACGCCCGGAAGTTTGCAGGGAGGAAATCAACGCGGCTCCGCAGGAAGTCTTGTGACCATCGAATGCGGCGGCGCGGCCTTCAACGTCAAACGCCACGTCTCCTTCGGCAATCACACCGGCTCCGTGAATCGGACATGAACACGCGTCGCCAATGCGGGCGACCGCGCGTCCCATTACCTTGCTTCTTCCGGCTCCGGACTCAACCCGGCCGCCGTGGGTGTGTACGTCGCCAACTCGAACGATTCCTCGCATATAACCCATCTCCTGAATGACTCGGCGCGGCGGTCGCGTTCGCTCGAAACGCGCTGTCGCGTCGGTTTGTATCACCACGAATAACCCTGCGTTCCGTAGTTCGTATCGTGACGGCGACCCCACCACGGCAGATAGGCGTTGTTCCCGCCGCGCGCGCGGAACCAGTCTTTGTCTGGATCGATTGGCGTGAGCTTCGACGGCGGCTTGACGACAACTGCGACGGGATGCCTCGGGTCGGTCGTGCCGGCGACCAACGCGTTACCGCCGAAGTGATTGATCCGGCCGATTGCCAGCGCGACGTCGGTCAATGCGCTTCCGGTTCCCATGTCGCCGAGCAGCGCCGCCGTGTTGAAGGTCTGTTTCTGGTGGTCGTAGTCGGGTAGGACTTCCGTGAGTGTCTGTGACAGGCCGACAAGGCGCTTCGATGCGGCGTCGCTACCGGCACCGGCATCATGAACGATGTACTTGATATCCGGGACCGCAATCCCTGCGTTGTGCGCTGTCTGATCGATGGTTGCCTTCCATGCTTGCACAGTTCGTGTCGTGCCGGCCTTTTGCGAAAACTCGTCGATGTTGCCGGTCGCGGCCTCGCCGATCCATGCGAGCGGTTCGCGCTCGGTATTGAAGGTCGGGCCGGCGAGAAACAGCACAACGAGGTTTTCGTTAATCTGCGCGTCCTTCGGCGGGAAACTCGGCGCATCCCAATTCATCACCCATACGCTCTTGTCGGGGTTCGCCTGCAGGTAGTTCAGTGCCTTGTTCAGGGAAGTGAAGCCGGCGTTCGCGCCGCCCTGTGTGACCTGAACATTGGGAAGAGTGTTGCGGCTCCATACTTTCGGAAAATGCGGGTTTCCGATAAAAAACGTTTCCCTAATCTCGTTGACTAAGAATGCTCCCGATTCAGCGATATCGAGTCGCGGTGGAATCGCCAATTCGATATGAATTCCAGACAGTTCGTTCCAATCCTTTTGATCGTCTGGTTTCACTGTGTAGAAGTACTTTGCGTTCATGGCATAGCGCGAGCTCAACAAGAGCGGAAACTGCTCCATGTACTTGTGATAGAAGCCCTTGAACGTCTCGGCACCTTCGTTACCGTAGGCAATTCCTGCGACTGATTGCAGCGTCGTGAACGACTTCGGATCGGTGCGTACCATGTCGTCGTTCTTGTTTGGCGTAACAAGACCTTGCGCCCACAACGTTTGCCATTCCGTTGGGTAATCCTTGCGTTGCAGCGGATTCTGCCAAATCAGACCGACGACTTGCGCAACGAACGGCTTGGCGGGTCCTTCAGTTAGTGCAGCGGTACTGATGTCTTGCTTGGCACTTGGAGCGGCCTGCGCTGGACGCGTCGTCGCCGTGATGAATAAGAACACTACGAGCACCAGCAGCCCAGGCAAAATCACTAATCGCTTCATCCAATCTCCTGTTTCAAGTAATGCAGGGTGCGGGTGATCAAAATGCGCCATCAATGCGACGATCAGCAGGGCCGTAATTATCCACGTCACGACGGCCAAAGCGATGCGACGTGGCCATGTAGCGATCAGCGCCTTCATACCACACCCCCGACCCTCAAATAGGGTTGTCCTTCTCGTTTGTCGGTGATCTTGTCGGGCATATTGCTCTCACTGCCATCCGCATGCACCCATTGGTGCATGGGTAACTCATCAATCACACCCTTGGAAAAATATTTCCAATATTTCTTGTTGGGAATCCCGTCAGGAATACCATCGCCCATCCGCCAGTCAGCCTCAATCCGCAGCGCCTTCCATTGCTCAGGCGTCAGATAGCAAGGACCAATCGCCACATCATACGCAAGCGCCTTTCTCGCATGTTCCGGGTTCGTCATCGTCGTTGAGTGGTTTGTCGGGCTATTGATTTCGCCGCGATCAAACCAATCCGTGATCTGCTTGTCGCGCCAGTCCTTGTAGCCGTCAGGCAGATCGCTTTTCCCATCCTCTCCGATAACATGACCGTCACCGTCGACCCAGTCGGTGTTCAACGTGCGGCGCGCCTCCATCCGCATCAGTGCACGGTCCTCGTAACGCTGTCCGGCTTCACTTTCGGCCGTACCTTGGGCGTCACCGTCCTTGTTCTTCGCCCTGTACTGGTCATAAGGATCGTCGGCCTGTTTGTCCGCATCGGTCTTGCTCGCATCGCGCCATGCGGACGGCGGATCGTTACCTTCGTTGAAGTCGCTTTTCGCTTCGCCGTCCTCCGTCAAAATCGGCTTGCCGAACCGCAGCGCCTTCGGCGGAAACGACTCGTCCAACGCCGGCGCGTCCGCAACGATCGTCCATCCCTTCGGCGGATCTTCGTTCACACGAAACATCTTCAGCGCCGAAGTCACAGCGGTTGCCGCATACATGATCGGCGCGGTGACACACCATCGCTATGCGCGAACATCGAGATGCCATGACCGCCATGCAGATTGATGCGCTCGCCGCTGGTGAGTTGCACGTGTTGCTGCGCGATCTGATCGATGTTCTCGCCCGCATATACGACATGCGTTTTAGGGGTGACGTGCAGCGACCCTGACTGCGCGCCGAACGCCAGCAATGCGGATGCGTGGTCGGCCGCACCGGATTCCGCGCTGCCGGGTGTCCAGTGACGGAACGCATCGGCGATCTTGTCCTGGCCGGCGGTATCGGCGGACTGTCCGCCATGCTGGCCGGCATAGTCGCCAAGCGATTTGAACAGTTCGGCGCACTGGTCGAGCAAGTGAACCAGTTCATCGCGATCGAGCTGACCACCGGTCGCACGCGTGCGCGCGTAGGTCGATAACAGAATGCCCTGGGCGGCGCGCAACGCCGCGGCCGCGTCGGTGCGCAGTTCCGCACCTTCGCCCCGATCGTTTCCGTGCCCATCCTTCCGGGGCTGCGTCAGGTACCCCAGATTCAATTGGGTATGCGCGTGTTCGCTCGCCAACTGCGCCGAGATTTGCGATGGCGTATCGTCCAGACGAAGCTGGTTGTACCGATCGCCCTTGATTTCCTTGGTCTTGATTCCGGACAAGTAGCGGTTGCCCGGTAGCGCGCCGGTATCGCTGAAGGTCGCGGGCTGGTTCGCCCCGTTGCTCAAAACCCCGATGATCACCAAACGGTCCGGATCGCCCGACAGGCACCCGAGCAAGACTTCCATCCCCACCCGAGGCAGGAAGAGCGCACCGAAGTATTTGCCCGCCAGACTCGCCCCGACACGTATCGGCGCACTGTCGCCGGCCGAACCGTTCGTGCCGGCGCCTTGCGCGTGCGCGTGATCCGCGGGATCGAAGCCGTGAAGCCGCACGCGCACGCGGCCGGCTGCGTCGCAAAACACTTCTTCCCCCTGCGTGCCGACGATCGTGCCGGTCAGCAGGTGAGCCGGCGGGAGGTCGATTTTCGGATCGTATGACGGCTTGAGCGGCACGCCGCGACGCACGCACGTGAAGCTGTTCTCGTAGCGCGTGTCCGTCTGTTCCGGCGCATCGGCCGGCGCGGGCGGTGTGGTTCGCGTGAGGTTCCGGCTCGCCGCGAACAGCGCGTTTACGCGGCTCGTCAGGTCTTTCGGCAGGTTGTTCAAGATATCGTGCCGAACCGACGTCACGACGAACTGCCGCTGTTCGGCCAGCTTCATGTCCAGTTCGGGGTCGCCCGTCAGCGTGAACCAGTGACCGACCGGCATATCGCGCACGCTACCGATACCGTCGTAGCGCTCCGCTTCGAACTGGTGGGCGAGTATCCGGTCGTGCGTGATGCGGTCGTGATCGTTCCACGAATCTCCGACGTGCGGAATGTCGATCGCCACATCGGTCAGCAATCGGGCAAGGTCGTTGCCGGCGTCGCCTTGATCGATGCTGCTTGCGATGGCAGACACGTCCATGCGGGCCTTCTTGTAGTCCCACGACGGACGGCTGGCTTTGCCGGGAGACAGGCTTTGATAACGAGCGAACAGCGTCACCGTATCGCGTAGCTCGGTTCCTGCATCGCGCGGGTGAAGACGCACGGCACCGGCAGGTGATTCCGCCAATCGAAGCGGGTCATCGCAGAAGACGAGCGTATGGATCGGCCGCTCTTCGGTAATGCTGCGTGCCCCTCCGATCGGCCCGGCTTTCGCAAAAACCGTGATGCCTTCGCGCCGCAGCAGTCGACGCACAAAACGAGCGTCCGATTCGTTGACCTGCCGCGTCAGTTCGCGTGCCGGATAGCGCTCGGCTCCCAATCCCGACAGGTCGAAATCGAATGCACGCGCGAGTGCGGCGCTGCGTTGTCGCCATTCGTTCATCAGCGTGGCAAGAATCTCGATAATGCTCAGCGATCGGAATACGCGGGAGTTGGTGCGGTAGTCCATCAACGAAAGTGCATCGCAGACGTGCAACTGGTACACCGTCAGCTCGCCGTCGGATTGACCGATATGCACGTCCCGCACGATTGCATCGATCGTCCGCACGTCGCCCCGGTCGGTCGTCAGGCGGACCGATACAGGCACGCCGAGAAACAGCGTGGGGGAGAGATGATCGTGTGTGGAAACGCAGGTCAGGTTCCCGTCGATTCCCGACATCAATCCTTCGCGGATATCGGCGTGATGGAGCGCCAGCAGATGGCCGACCGCGCGTTGCGCCGGCCCGAAATGAAGCGCGACCGGCCGTTTGTTCCAGTCCACAAGACCGGATGCAAAGTTTCGAAGTGTTGCTGCGATCGACATGACGGCAATCTCGTTATTATTTTTCCGGATTCGGACTTGTTCGAATCGGATTCTCGGTTTAATAAAACGACGACATTCGTAATTTCGATGCGGAGAATATCAAACTTATATCGGTTTCATTGCATATTGATATTTTGAGATGAAAAATCGTGCCTTAAGAAACAGTGTTTGACGTTTTTTTGTGGTGATGGATTTTTTAATAAAAATCCTATGCCGGAAATATTTGGTGATATCCGTGTCTGTTCTTTACTGGTCGGCCTGCGCCACAGGGACTGACTTTTTCGTCGAACTGACTTCGGTTGCCAAATTTAAAAATCAGACTTTTTCCAATTCAGAATGGACGTCGGCACATTGCAGTATCGGAAGGGGCCCGAACAGGATCGCGCTCGTGTGCTCGCCGAGCTTGCCGGACCGTGTGCATGCAGGGTGTAAACGGGCAATACGCCGATTCCTCGATGTCCATGAGGGATTTCCCCGTGACACGTGCGTGAGCGTCATTTCAACGCCGCGCCCATTCGCCCCGCGCTTCCCCGCAGACACTTCCCGCCCCCTTGCGCCCGATTATTTGCATTTCGCGAATGGCGCGTTCGCCGGTTGTTCCATACCCGATCCGCGGCCGTGCACCTATCGTGGTGGCGTCGGCTGGCTGGATTCGATGCGTCGAACCGGAAAGGCAGCCGGCACTTCGTCGCGATTCACATCGCACACCACACGAAAAACATCGGACCTGGCTCATGCGCAGGCGCTGCGGCGCGCGCAGGCGAACCAGCGTCCTCGGAGACGGAAATGAAAGCAAACGAGTGGGATACCTCCTATGAGTGGAAGGCGGTGACGCTGCTGGCGCTCGGCTTCGGGCTGGTCGGCCTCGACCGCTGGCTTATCGCGCCGCTGTTCCCTTCGATCATGAAGGACCTCAACCTGACCGCGCAGGATGTCGGCAACTGCATCGGCGTGCTCGGCCTGTCGTGGGGCGTATTCGCGGCGCTGATGGGCGGCATCTCGGACAAGGTCGGCCGCAGGAAGGTGCTCATTCCGGCCATCATCGCGTTTTCGCTGCTGTCGGGCTTTTCGGGGCTCGCGGGCGGCCTGCTCGGGCTGATGGCGATTCGCGGGCTGATGGGCGTCGCGGAGGGCTCGTTCTGCCCGACGAGTTTCGCGGCGACGGCCGACGCGTCGCATCCACGGCGGCGCGGCCTGAACCTCGGCCTGCAGCAAAGCGGCTTCGCTCTGTTCGGCCTGGCGCTGTCGCCGATCATCGCCACGCAACTGCTCGGCTTCGTGTCGTGGCGCTGGGTCTTTGCGCTGGTGGCGATTCCCGGCTTGATCCTCGGCGCGATCATGTTCTGCGTCATCCGTGAGCCGAAGGTCGTGAAGGAGGTCGCGTCGGAACACGCGCCGGCTTCGCTCGGCCACGTGCTCAAGAGCCGCAACATCCTCGTCGCGATGGCCGCACTGTGCTGCGCGATGACCGGCGTCTTCGTGCTCGGCGCGCTGCTGCCGCTGTACCTGACCGATTACCTGTCGCTCGGCACGCAGAAGATGGGCCTCGTGGTGTCGGCGATCGGCTTCGGCGGCTTTCTCGGGCAGTTCGGTTTGCCCGGCCTCTCCGATCTGGTCGGGCGCCGCCTCGCGAGTATCGTCGGCTTCGCGGGAACGGCCGTGATGCTCTATATCTTCCGCGGCCTCGGCCCGCAGCCGCTCGCGTTGTTCGGCGTCCTGTTCGTCGCGTCGTTCTTCACGCTCGGGCTGGTGTCGCTGCTGTCCGGCCCGGTCGCGACCGAGGCTGCGCCCGTCGGTCTCGTGTCGACGTCGATCGGCGTGGTGGTCGGCGTCGGCGAGATCTTCGGCGGCGGCATCGCGCCGGCGATGGGCGGCTACGTCGCTGCACACTTCGGCATCCAGAACATTATGTGGTTGCCGATGTGCGCGGTCATGCTGGGCATCGTGGTCAGCATGCTGTTGAAGGAAACCGCGCCCGCCGTGCTGCAGCGTCGCGTGATCGTTCAACCGGAGCTGGCGGCCGGAAAGCAGCCGAGGTAATGCCTGAGCGGGTGCACCGGCGAACGCCGGTGGCGGTGCGCTCCGCTCCGCGATTGACATCGATTTGGCGACACAGTGACGCTTTTCGCATGACACAGCCCGTTGCCCGGCGCGGGTAGACTGCCGGTTTCGCTGTCGAAAAAAGGGCGCGGTATGGACCGGTTCCTGAGCATCGAGGCATTCGTAAGAGTCGCGGAGGCGAGCAGCTTCGCCGAGGCCGCGCGGCAGCTTGGTGTGACGAGTTCGGTCGTGACGAACCGCATCCAGCAACTGGAGAAGTTCGTCAATGCGCCGCTGTTCCATCGCAGCACGCGCCACGTGCGCCTGTCCGAAGTGGGCGAGGCGTTCTATCGCGAGTGCGCGGAGGTGGTGGGGCGCGTCAACGAGTTGACGGACCAGATGCGCGAGCTTCGCGCCACGCCGACCGGGCGGCTGCGCATCCAGATGCTGCCCGGTTTCGCGCTCGATCACTTCGGCGCGCCGCTGGTCGAATTCAATCGGCGCTACCCGGGCATCCAGCTCGACGTCATCGTCAATGATCGCGTCGTCGACCCCGTCGAAGAAGGGTTCGACATCGCGTTCCAGATCTTTCCGCCGATTTCCGAATCGCTGATCGAGCGGCGGCTGTTCACGGTCAGGCGTCTTTTTTGCGCGTCGCCCGCTTACCTCGAAGCGCATGGTGCGCCACAACATCCGCGCGATTTGCTGCAGCACACCACCGCGCTGTATTCGGGTTATCCGTCGCGCAATCGCTGGACGATGACGCGCGACGACGAGGTCGTCGAAATGGAGCTGCCGGGCATGATTCGCTCGAACTCCGTTCACCTGCTGCGCGAGTGTGCGCTGACAGGCGGCGGCGTCGTTTGCCTGCCGACGCTCGTGGCAAGCGACGCGCTCGTCGCGGGGCGGCTGGCGCCGATCCTGACCGACTACCAGCTCGCGCCGCTGAGCTTTGCCGCCGTCTATCCCGCAACGCAGCGACAGGCGTTGAAGGTGAAGGCGCTGGTCGAATTCCTCGCCGAATACATCGGCGACGAGCCCCCGTGGGATCTTCCGCTTCTGGAGCGTGGCTGGGTGCGGTGACCCGCGCGATTATTCGCGAAACGCAAATGCCGTAATCGCCATCCGTTGCCTTGTTGCCGCTGTCTCTTGCCCCTAGCAGGCTGTTGAAAAACGCCTCGTCTTGATCACGAGGTCGCTGCGCAAAAGGATTTCGTATGCGATTGGCTGCTGAGTTGGCGACGGATCGTCGAAGCTGGA
>NZ_JBFPFS010000024.1:0-108230 GCF_047978125.1 Burkholderia sp. LFS061
CGAAGATCAGCTCGCTTCCATCAAGCGCCCACACTTATCGGCTGTTAATTTTTAAAGAGCATTTCTGCGAGAAACTTCGTGTTTCTCAGCAGCGCTGCGTTTTCAGCAGCAGAGAAGCGAGATTATGAACCGTGTTTCGCAGATCGTCAACAACTTTTTAACTGCTTCGTTGCGACTGCGGGGTCCATCTTCCTGCGCCAGCCGTGCGCCCAACCTGCTGCACACCACCGACTTCGCTTCCCCTCTCCCGCGCCGCGTTGCCGTTAGCGCGAAAGAGGCGTGATTCTATGCACCTCGCGTCGATCGCGCAAGGGGTTCGATGCAACTTTTTTACAAAAGCCGCAATTCGGCCGTCCGGCCATGTCAGGGCACAAGACCGCTTATGGTGCAAAGAACGGACTAGAATGTGAGGTTCTTCGCCTCTTTCTATATACGTCTTTAATATGCGCCAGCGAATCGCCAAACGCCTCCCCCCCGATGCCGACAAACTGGTCGGTCTGTCGCTTGCGCTCTTCGCCTCGGGCAGCCGCATCGAGGATCGCTTCTGGGAAGCGAAGCTCGACGCGCTGCTCGCCAAGATAGTCCGCAACGGCAACCAGACCACGCTCGACGCAGCCCTCGACCATCTGCAGCAGAATCATCCCGACGCCTACGGCGCGCTCGCCGACATGGCCGAGACCCACAGCGAGTCGATGGTGATCGAGCACGACGGCCAGCCGTACGATGCGCTGCTGGTCGCCGTCCCGGTTCTCGCATGGACGCGCTACATGATTCCGTCGGGCCCGCTCAAGGGCGACGTGGCCGACGCGCTGCGAACGCACCTGCAGGCTCATGTCCTTGCGAACGGCACGCTCGTCGGGCTTGCCCCGTTCCTCTACAGCATCGACCAGTTGCCGCGGCATCACGTCGAGACCTACCGTCTTGCCCAGCAGCTCGCGCATGCGGCGATCGGCCAGCACACACCCAAGCTCAGCTTCGGCGACCTGCCCGAGACCTCGCCGATCCTGGCCGACCCGCGCTTCCTGCTCGCCGTCGTCGCCGCGCCCGCCGGGGCGCCGCTGTTCCGCTGGCAGGAAGAAGAAGGCGGTAGCCGGATCGAGCGCGGTCAGTGCCTCGAACAATGGACGGCCCAAGGCGGCCCGAATCTGTCGATCGCACTGCCCGGATGCGAATTCGAGTGCCTACTTCCGGACGCGTACTACTCGGCCTGCCGCGACGCGGACGAACGCATTCGTCCACACACGGTGCGAACCGCCATTCGTTATCTTTTCGACACACTTGGTACGGCGCCGCAGGAGCTGCGCGCAGTGGTCGCCGGCTTTGGCGAACGCCGTATCGACGAATATCGTGTCGGCTTCACTCGGCGTGCGAGCAACGACGTAATCTACGGCGTCGTGTGGCCGCTCTACGGCCGTGAAAACGGCGACGTGTCGATCGACAGCGCGACGCTCGAAGGCGAGGCGCCGATCGAAGGGCCGCTCGAGGAAATCGTGAGCCTGTTGAAGGAATGATCGAATTGCTCTCTGAATCGCTGGAAGGGCTTTCCGCCGCCATGATCGCCGAGCTGGGACGCTACCGGCATCAAGTCTTCATCGAGAAGCTGGGCTGGGACGTGGTCTCCACCTCCAGGGTCCGCGACCAGGAATTCGACCAGTTCGACCATCCGCAAACCCGCTACATCGTCGCCATGGGCCGCCAGGGCATCTGCGGTTGCGCCCGCCTGCTGCCGACGACCGACGCCTACCTGCTCAAGGACGTCTTCGCCTACCTGTGCAGCGAAACCCCGCCGAGCGATCCGTCGGTCTGGGAGCTTTCGCGCTACGCCGCCAGCGCGGCGGACGATCCGCAGCTGGCGATGAAGATATTCTGGTCCAGCCTGCAATGCGGCTGGTACCTGGGGGCCAGTTCGGTGGTGGCGGTGACCACCACGGCCATGGAGCGCTATTTCGTTCGCAACGGCGTGATCCTCCAGCGCCTCGGCCCGCCGCAGAAGGTCAAGGGCGAGACGCTGGTCGCGATCAGCTTCCCGGCCTACCAGGAGCGCGGCCTGGAGATGCTGTTGCGCTACCACCCGGAATGGCTGCAGGGTGTACCGCTGTCGATGGCGGTGTGAATGCGGTGTAACCGACGTCCGACGGCACGCGGGCCGCTTCGAACCCGAATACTGCGACGACTGCGGCGTGCCGCTTTACGCAGATCCGCTCGGCGAAATCGTCCATGCGGAAATGCCGGAAGACGCCTCGCCCGCCCAGCCGCACTTCCACTAATCTCTCGCAGCAGGCCCGAACGGCCTGCCCTCCCGAAGCCGCTCCCGGTTCCCGCCGGAGCGGCTTTTTTCTTGTCCTATATTCCGTCGCTCAAAATTTCAGACTTTTCCTAAGCCTTTCAGCCAAGCAGACATCGTGTAAGGTCTTTGTCATTATCGGGGCCAACGCATGCCCGACAGCAGATCAATGACCCACCCTTACGGAGGTTGAATATGCGGTTCCTGGTGCTTTACTCAGACGCCGAACGGCGTGACGGACTGAAGGCCCTGTTGCGACAGATCGACCGCCACGCCAGCATCAACGATGCACCCGACAGCTTCCAGGCGCGCCGGCTGCTGCGCACCCAGCGTTTCGACCTCGTCGCGATCGACTGGCTGGACGTCGGCCGGCTAAGCGAACTGCAGGCACTCTGCAGCGCCTGCTCGCCGACGCCCGCGGCCGTAATGATCGACGAAGCCTCGCCGGAGGCCATCCAGCGCTTCTTCAACTATGGCGTAGCAGGCGTGATCCCGCATTCCACGCGGCCGCACCTGATCGTGCGTGCGCTCGAGATGGTGCTGCTGGGCGGGCACTACATCCCGCCGATCGCCCTCCGCCTGCTGCCCTCCGCCGCCGGAGCGCGCCACGAGGCCCATTTCCAGACGCTCGCCGGATCGCTGCCCCGCCGCGCGCCGAGCGGCCTGTTGTCGCCCAGGCAAGCGCAGATCATGCGCTTCGTCCACATGGGCAGCACGAACAAGATGATTGCCCGCACGCTCGGTATCAGCGAAGGCACCGTGAAAATCCACCTTGCCAGCATCTTCCAGCAACTTGGCGCCGTCAACCGCGCCGCCGCGGTCGCGATCTACAACGGCTGGCTGTCACCGCACCTCGAAGTGCTGCTGGCGAATCGCAACCGCACCCGCAAGCCGGCCATCGGCGAACGCGGCACCGTTCCACTACGCACGCCACGGAACGATCATCGGTACCCGTTGCCAGCCGCGCATGCCGGCACGCAGGACCTGCCGCTCGCCGCCGAGCCGCGGGCACGGTTCCGGCGCGAGCGCTAGCAGACAGTCTCGATATTGCGACGGTCGACATGTGCGGATTCCCACCTTTGATGCTCAACGAGTAATATGAACGCATGGGTTTTCTTTTCACACCGCTTCCGCTCTGGGTTGGCATCGGTGGCTGGATCGCCGCCGTGGCCCTGCTCGCGCTCGCGATCTGGAATCGCCCCTTCGTGCGCCTTCAGGACGCCACGCTCCAGCACGTGTGGCTTGCGCTCGTCACCGCAATCGCGGTCCTCTGGGCCTCGAATGGCCTTGGTTGACGGTTTTCTTGAGCTGGAACGCTCAAGTGGAAAATTGGAGTGGAGCGCCATCCTGCAGAAGATGGCGAGCGACCTTGGATTCTCGAAGATCCTGTTCGGCCTGTTGCCTAAGGACAGCCAGGACTACGAGAACGCCTTCATCGTCGGCAACTACCCGGCCGCCTGGCGCGAGCATTACGACCGGGCTGGCTACGCGCGGGTCGACCCGACGGTCAGTCACTGTACCCAGAGCGTACTGCCGATTTTCTGGGAACCGTCCATCTACCAGACGCGAAAGCAGCACGAGTTCTTCGAGGAAGCCTCGGCCGCCGGCCTGGTGTATGGGCTGACCATGCCGCTGCATGGTGCTCGCGGCGAACTCGGCGCGCTGAGCCTCAGCGTGGAAGCGGAAAACCGGGCCGAGGCCAACCGTTTCATAGAGTCGGTCCTGCCGACCCTGTGGATGCTCAAGGACTACGCACTGCAGAGCGGTGCCGGACTGGCCTTCGAACATCCGGTCAGCAAACCGGTGGTTCTGACCAGCCGGGAGAAGGAAGTGTTGCAGTGGTGCGCCATCGGCAAGACCAGTTGGGAGATATCGGTTATCTGCAACTGCTCGGAAGCCAATGTGAACTTCCATATGGGAAATATTCGGCGGAAGTTCGGTGTGACCTCCCGCCGCGTAGCGGCCATTATGGCCGTTAATTTGGGTCTTATTACTCTCTGAATGCGTGGCTCGATGATGGCATCGTCATGCATCTGCTGGGCGCAACGCTACTCGTCACGCTGTTCGACTGGACGCTCGCGCTGATTGCAATGGGCGCCGTCACGGCGGTGGCTGCGATCATCTTCGACGCGCCGTGGCAGGGCATTGGCCTGACCTATCTGATCTACGGCGCGCTGCCTGTCACCGTGTCGGCGTTGCTGCAGCGCGCCGCGCTCGCATGGCTGCCGCACAACCTCGCGTCGTTCATCACCGGCCAGGGATTCCTGTCGCCGGCCATCGCGATCATCGCGGTCGCCGCCGCAGCAGCGGGCGTCCAGCTCGCCCTCGCGGACGGCGTGCCTGTCGTGATTCCTGCCGGTTATCTGTTGAACACTGCACTGCTCGCGCTCGGCGAAGCGTGGTTCACCGGCATGGCGACTGCGCTCATCGCCGTCTATCGCCCTGCGTGGGTCACGACCTTCGACGTCCGGCGCTATCGCCTCGGCGGCCCGCGCGCCTGAAACTCCTTCGGATCGGGGCACCGTCAGCACGTGCCGGCGACATTTTCCGCAGCGCGGGAGAATAGGCCATCTACTGCCGCACAACTTTTTTACGCTAAGATTGAACTCCTGTTCTCCATCGGGCATCTATACGTGCCCGATGTCTCCTTCGCTCCTCACCAATAACCAGATGGACAGCTCACCTGCCTCGCTCCGGATTCTCCGGGCGCTCGGCAAGCTGGCAGCCTGTGTCGCGGGCCTGTCGCTTGCGCTTCCGACACCGGTATTCGCCGACCTGCTCGATCAGCGCTCCGAACTGATCAACAAATTCGTCAACGAAATGCATGCCGATCCGCTCGCGGCCGATTGTGCGGCGCACGGCAGCTTCATCGCCAGCACGTCGTCGGCCTTCGACCGCGTCGACTTCGCGCCGAACGCATTCGACAGCGGCAACGCGACGATCACGCCGTGGAACGACTCGTTCGACCAGGGCAAGCAGCGCGTGAAGGTCGACAACATGGTCACGGTCGACGGACTCGGCGTCCACAGCGACGGCAGCGACCCGACGCCGCTGAAATTCCGTTGCGGCTACGTCGGCCAGCAAATGCTCGCGTTCAGCTGGAACGACCCCGTTCCGCCGCTGAAGCCGCGCGTCGAGCGCTCCACGTCCTCGACGAAGAAGTTCAAGGGCAAATCGCACCGGGGTAATGCAAAGGCGAAGGCATCGGGCCGCACCGGCAAGAAGGCCGTCGCAACGAAGAAATCAGGCGGCCAAAAGAAAGCCGTGAAGAAGAAAACCGCGAAGAAGTCCTGATACGACGGAGCGGCAACGACAGAAGCAAAAAAGCCGGGGCATCTCAGGATGCCCCGGCTTTTTTGATGCGACGACGATACGCTTACCCGAACGTGTCGACGTGTACCAGGATCGCGGCCAGCATCGCGGCGCCAAGCGCCGCGCTGCGCTCACCGTTCCAGCCGACACGCTCGTCGGGCAGGTTCGCGTTGTCCTTGAACGGCATCTCGAGCGTCAGCGACAGGCAGCCGAACTGATGGCCGATGTACTTCGACGCGAGCTTGAGCGCGTCCTCCTTGTACTTGCTCGCCGCATACCCATACTCGGTCTGGAAGTCAGGGCTCGCGACCTTGAACGCGTCGATGAACGCGGTCTGCTCCTTGCCCTGCTGCTCGGTAAAGCTCGGCAGCATCTCCGAACCGGCAACGAACACGTACGGCAGATCCTCGTCGCCGTGAATGTCGAAGAACATGTCGCAGCCGATCGCGTGGATCGCGTCGCGCACGGCCAGCACCTCGGGGCTGCGCTCGGCATCGGGCATCATCCATTCGCGGTTCAGGTTCGCACCTGTCGCATTGGTGCGCAGGTTGCCATGCACGCTGCCGTCCGGATTCATGTTCGGGACGATGTAGAACGTCGCGCGATCGTAGAGCTTGCGCGCGACCGGATCGCCGGCCCAATTGCCCCATCCGGCCAGCCGCTTGACGAGGCCTTCGACAAACCACTCGGCCATCGTCTCGCCCGGATGCTGACGCGCGATGATCCACACCTTCTTCTTTGGCGCGCCGTCGGTTTCCGGCGTGCCGAGCGTCAGCAGCGACATCGGGCGGCCTTCGACCGTGCGGCCGAGCTCGACGACGCTCGCCTGCGGCAACTGCTGGACGGCGCCGAGAAATGCCGCGTGACGCTCTTCCGAGTACGGTTCGAAATACGCGTAGTAGATGCTGTCGAACTCCGGCGTATGGTCGATGGTCATCGTCTTGCCGTCAAACGTCGTCGGCACGCGGAACCAGTCGACCCGGTCGTAGCTCGCCACCGCGCAGTAGTTGCGCCAGCCGGACGGATACGCGCATTCGGCGGCATTCTCGAACGTCATCACGCACCGTTCGCCGCGCGCGCCCGTCAAGCGGTAGTAAAACCATTGCGCGAATTCCGAGCGGCTGTCGCCGCGCACGCGCAGCCGAATCGCAGCGGGGCTGTCGCACGACACGACGTCGATTGCGCCTGCGTCGAAATTGCTGGTGATCGAAAGGGTCATCTGTTTCTCCAGTGTCGACCTGAGTTAGTGCTTCAGCACTTGCTCCGGTCCCATGCAAAGCTGTCGACCGGAACAGGCGGTGTACCGCTTGCCCGGCCTCATGCATGCGCCGGCCATCTCGTGAACGGCCGGCATGGTCACTCGCCGACTCGCCGGCGATATACGTAAGTCGAATCGTTCGACGCAGCCGCGTCGAACGCATAGCCTTCCGTCGCGAACTCCTTCAGCGACTTCGGCTCGGTAATACGGTTCTCGACGATAAAACGCGCCATCAGGCCGCGCGCGCGCTTCGCATGGAAGCTGATGATCTTGTAGCGGCCGCCCTTCCAGTCCTCGAACACCGGCGTGATGACAGGCGCGGCCAGCAGTTTCGGCTTGACCGACTTGAAGTATTCGGTCGACGCGCAGTTGACCAGCACGCGCGCCGAGCCGCTGCGCGTCTCGAGCTGCTCGTTCAGCGCCCGCGTGATGCGGTCGCCCCAGAACGCGTACAGATCCTTGCCGCGCGCGTTCGCGAAGCGCGTACCCATTTCGAGCCGGTACGGCTGCAGCAGGTCGAGCGGGCGCAGCAGCCCGTACAGGCCCGACAGGACGCGCACGTGTTGCTGCGCATAGTCGAGATCGGCGGACGACAGCGATTTCGCATCGAATCCTTCGTAGACGTCGCCGTTGAACGCCAGCACGGCCTGCTTCGCATTGGCCGGCGTAAAGGTCGGCGACCAGTCCGCGTAGCGCTGGAAGTTCAGGCGCGCGAGCGGATCGGAGATATCCATCAGCGTTGCGATGTCCTGCGGCGAAAGCTTGCGCAGGCCGTCGATCAACTCGGACGCGTCGTCGACGAATGCAGGCTTCGTGTAAGACTGGACGTGCGCGGGCGTATCGTAGTCGAGGGATTTGGCGGGAGAGAGAACGATTATCATAGAGGCTCGCTGGCACGCCGTGCCTTGCGGTCAGACGAAAACCACCGATTGTAACGAATGACCAGCTCCCTCGCCCCGCACGTCGCGCACCGCGTCGTGCTCGACTCGAACGTCTGGATCGACATCCTCGTATTCGACGACCCCGCTACGCGCCCGATCCGGGCCGCGCTGGAACGCGGCGCGCTTGCCGCCGTGATCGACGGCCGCTGCCTGACCGAACTCGAGTACGTGCTCGATTATCCGCAGTTCCAGGCGCGTGCGATCGACAAGGCCGCCGCGCTCGCGACCGTCGCCCGCCTCGCGAGCCTCGTCGAGCCGCCGCCCGTCGACGCCGACGCGCCGCCGCTGCCGAAGTGCAAGGACCGCGACGACCAGAAGTTTCTCGAACTCGCCCGCGCCGCGCGGGCCGAGTGGCTCGTGTCGAAAGACCGTGCGCTGCTGAAGCTCGCGAAGCGCACTGCACGCGACTTCGGTTTCCGGATCGCGCAACCCGCGCCGTTTGCCGAAGCCTGCGCGCTCGACGCCGCACCGACCACGCCGGCCTGACGCACGCGGCGGCACCCGATTTCGACCGTATCGATGAACGCTCCTTCAGACATGCCAACGACTCCCGTTTTCCCCTCGCGCCTGCCGAACGTCGGCACGACGATCTTCACGGTCATGAGCGCGCTTGCCGCCGAAAAAGGCGCCGTGAACCTCGGCCAGGGCTTCCCGGATTTCGATTGCGATCCGCGCATCGTCGATGCGGTCGCGACCGCGATGCGCAACGGGCACAACCAGTATCCGCCGATGGCCGGCGTCGCACCGCTGCGCGACGCGATCGCCGACAAGATCGCGCACGTCTACGGCCGGCGCTACGATCCGGCCACCGAGATCACGGTGACGGCCGGCGCGACGCAGGCACTGCTGACGGCAATCCTGTGCGCGGTGCATCCGGGCGACGAAGTGATCGTCGTCGAACCGACCTATGACAGCTACCTGCCGTCGATCGAACTCGCAGGAGGCAAGCCGGTATTCGTCACGCTGGAGGCGCCCGACTACGCGATCCCGTTCGACCGTCTCGCGGCCGCGATCACGCCGAAAACGCGCATGATCCTGATCAACACGCCGCATAACCCGACGGGTACCGTGTGGCGCGAGGCGGACATGCGCAAGCTCGAGGAGATCGTACGCGGCACCAACGTACTGATCCTGTCGGACGAGGTCTACGAGCACATGGTCTACGACGGCGCGCGCCACGAGAGCGTCGCGCGCTATCCGGAACTCGCCGCACGCAGCTTCATCGTGTCGAGCTTCGGCAAGACCTATCACGTGACGGGCTGGAAGGTCGGCTATGTCGCGGCGCCTGCCGCGCTGACCGCGGAATTCCGCAAGGTCCACCAGTTCAACGTATTCACGGTGAATACGCCGATGCAGATCGGGCTCGCCGATTACCTGCGCGACCCGGCACCGTACCTGACACTCGCCGGCTTCTACCAGAAGAAGCGCGACTTCTTCCGCGCAGGCCTCGAGCGCACGCGCTTCAAGCTACTGCCATGCACGGGCACGTACTTCCAGTGCGTCGATTACTCGGCGATCAGCGACCTGCCCGAAGCGGAATTCTCGAAGTGGCTCACGTCGGAGATCGGCGTGGCCGCCATTCCGGTGTCGGCGTTCTATCACGAGCCGCACGAATCGGGTGTCGTGCGTTTCTGCTTCGCGAAGCAGGAAAGCACGCTCGCATCCGCACTCGAACGGCTCGTCCGACTGTAAGTCCACGCGGGCGGCCACGCGCCGCCCCGCCGGAGAAGCCGGAGAATCGCGCTTACGAACGCGCGCCGCTCGTCGCCTCGACATACGCCTTGCGATCGGCTGCCACGCGCTGCGCGGCGGCACGCTCACCGACCTTCTTCGCGTGAGCCTTCCAGTCGATGCCCGCATCGAGCAGGAAGTCGTGTCCGAACACGGCCTTCGTCGCCATCCCGATGACCGGCAGATGGATCGATGCCGCGATGTCCGCGAGACTGAACGACTCGCCGAGCACATACGGGGAAAACTGCGTCATCTGCTTGAACGCATCGATCGCCCGCGGCAGGCGCTTCTCGACGTGCGCCTTCATCCCGTCGCTGACCTTGCCGCCGAAAAACGCTTCCGTATAGACCTCGCGCGCCATCCATTCGAGATACAGCTCGAGCGTCTCGACCAGCTCGCGCACCTTCGCAGCCGCAAACGGCCCCGCCGGGAAAATGGCTTTCTCGGGATAGCGCGCCGCCAGGTACTCGATGATCACCTGCGACTCGAACAGCGCGCCCTCTTCGGTCTTCAGGAACGGGATCTTGCCGAGCGGCGAATCGGCGAGCTGGGCCGGATCGCTGATCGGCAAACCGCACACCGACTCCTCGAACGGAATGTCGTGCTCGAGCAGGACGAACTTCACCTTGTTGTAATAGTTGGACAACGGAATACCGCACAGCTGTAGCATCGGAGTCTCCTTCCTTGCGGGAGTGCGGCCGCAACGATGCCGGCCGCATCGGGATTCATCGCGCTGAAAAGCACGTTCGTGCTAGTCTAAAACAGTTTCACTGTCCGTCACGACAACATTACATCCGCTGCGGCGGCAGCGCCGCCAGTCCGCGCAACGCGCGCGGCGCCGCAGCCTCGCCATCCGATGGAGACACACTCGCATGAGTGCTGAACTGCTGGCCTCGCGTCCGCCCGAGAGCGATTCGACGCTCGTCCTCACGCTATCCAATCCCGGTGCGCGCAACGCGCTGCATCCCGACATGTACGCGGCCGGCGTCGAAGCGCTCGCCACTGCCGAACGCGATCCCGGGATTCGCGCGGTCGTGCTGACGGGTGCCGACCGCTTCTTCTGCGCAGGCGGCAACCTGAACCGGCTGCTCGACAACCGCTCGAAGGATCCGTCCTGCCAGGCCGACAGCATCGATCAGCTCGGCGCATGGGTGACGGCGATTCGAGCGTCGACGAAGCCGGTGATCGCGGCGGTCGAAGGCGCGGCGGCCGGCGCGGGCTTCTCGCTCGCGCTAGCGTGCGACCTGATCGTCGCCGCGCACGATGCGAAGTTCGTGATGTCGTACGCGCGCGTGGGCCTGACGCCCGACGGCGGCGGCTCGTGGTTCCTCGCGCGCGCGCTGCCGCGTGCGATCGCGGCCGAGATCCTGTTCGAAGGCAAGCCGGTCGCGGCCGAACGCCTGCATGCGCTCGGCGTGGTCAACCGGCTCGCCGTTCCCGGCGCAGCGCTGAACGACGCGCTTGCATGGGCCGACGCACTCGCCGGCATCTCGCCGAACGCACTCACGCGCATCAAGTCGCTCCTCGACGTTGCGACGACTCAGCCGCTAGAACCGCATCTCGGTACCGAGCGCGATCATTTCGTCGCCTCGCTGCATCACGCGGACGGGCTCGAAGGCATCACCGCCTTTCTCGAGAAACGCCAGCCCCGCTACAAGCGCTGATCCGCGTCGGCCGACGACGATCGTGCACGGCGACTACCGGCTCGACAACCGGATCTTCCATCCGCACGAACCGTGCGCGCCCGCCGTGCTCGACCGGGAACTGTCGGCACGTCGGCAATCATCTCCCGTTCGCCTGCACGTACGCATCGGCAGGCATGTTTCCGTCGCCAGCAGTCCGTGCCGAACCATGCTCTAATGACCGCCTGTCGCGGCGCGCTGCCGGCGCCGTTTTCGCGCATGCAACCAAGGAGTTGACGATGATCGACGTCTACAGCTGGGCGACCCCGAACGGCCACAAGGTACACATCATGCTCGAGGAAACGGGCCTCGCCTACCGTGCACTTCCGGTCGATATCGGCGCAGGCGACCAGTTCAAGCCCGAGTTCCTGAAGATCAGCCCGAACAACAAGATTCCGGCGATCGTCGATCCTGACGGCCCCGGCGGCAAGCCGATCTCTCTGTTCGAATCGGGTGCGATCCTGATCTACCTCGCGGAGAAGACCGGCAAGTTCCTGCCGACCGATCCGGCCACCCGCTATGCGACGCTCGAGTGGCTGATGTTCCAGATGGGCGGTATCGGCCCGATGCTGGGGCAGGCGCACCATTTCCGGCTGTACGCGCCGGAAAAGATCGAATACGCGGTCAACCGCTATACGAACGAAGCGAAGCGCCTGTACAACGTGATGGAAAAGCGCCTCGGCGAATCCGAATATCTCGCGGGCGACGCGTACACGATCGCGGACATTGCGACGTTCCCATGGACGCGCTCATGGCAGAACCAGGGCATCGTGCTCGACGAGTTGCCGAACGTGAAGCGCTGGCACGAGGCAATCGCCGCGCGACCGGCCGTGCAGCGCGGCGTCGAAGTACTCGCGTCGATGCGCAAGGCGCTGCAGGACGACAAGGCACGCGAGGTGCTGTTCGGCGCGACGCAATACGCGAAGCATTGACCCGTGCATGACGGGCGGAGCGGCATCCGTGCATGCCGCCCCGCCCGTCAGAAGTAATGCAGCGTGATGAATTCCGCCGCGCAAACAAGCAACGGGGCGTCGGGACGCTCGGCCTGGATCGACACCGACCATGTCACCTGCACGCCGCCCCGCGCGACCTCGGCGGTTTCCTTCACCGCGAACAGCGCGCGCACGCGCACACCGACCGGCACCGGCTTCAGGAACCGCACGCGGTTCAGTCCGTAGTTCACGCCCATCTTCTGCTCGAAGCGCATCGCATCGGTCATCAACGCGGGAATCAGCGACAGCGTCAGGAACCCGTGCGCGATCGGCCCGCCGAACGGCGACTCGCGCCGCGCGCGTTCGGGATCGACGTGAATCCATTGATGATCGCCGGTCGCGTCGGCGAAGCCGTCGACGCGATGCTGGTCGATCGCGATCCAGCCGCTCGCGAGCGGCTCTGCGCCGACACGTGCCTGCAACGCCTGCGCCGACGCGATCAACGGCAATGTCACGTCGGTCATGCGTTCGTGCCTCGCGGATCGCGCAATCCGAAAATCACCTTGCTATGCACGGTGATCACCGTCTCGCCGCTACCGTTGATGCCGATCCACTCCGTCGACACGATGCCGCGATCGGGCTTGCTCTCCGAGACGCGCTTGCCGTGGATCTTCTGGTGCATCGTGATCGTGTCGCCGGCGCGCACCGGCTTCAGCCAGCGGATCGAGTCGATGCCGGGCGAGCCCATGCTGGTCGAGTCCGGCCCGAGCTTCTTGATGAGCAGGCTCATGAACACCGAGCACGTGTGCCAGCCGCTCGCGACCAGTCCGCCGAACGGCGACGCCTTCGCGGCCTCCTCGTCGAGGTGGAACGGCTGCGGGTCGTAGCGCTGCGCGAACACCTTGATGTCGTCGGGCTCGAACGTGTAGCTGCCCACTTCGATGGTGCTGCCGACCACCAGATCTTCGTAACTGATACCCACTGTGTGTCCCCTTGTCTGACGCGCTCGCGCGTCGCCGTCATGCCGCGTCGGCCTGCACGAAATCGGGCAGCGCCGCGATGCGGGCAAGATGATGATCGGTGTCGCCGAGCGTCGTCTCGATGATCGACAGCCGCTTGAACAGATGTGCGGCGGCAACCTCGTTGGTCACGCCCATCCCGCCGTGCAACTGGACGGCCTGCTGGCCGACGAAGCGCGCGGCCGCGCCGACGCGCGCCTTCGCGGCCGACACGGCCTTGCGTCGCGCATCGGCATCGCCGCCCGCATAGCGCACCGCTGCCAGGTAGGTCAGCGAACGCGCCTGCTCGGCATGGATCAGCATCTCGACCATCCGGTGCTGCAGTGCCTGGAAACGCGCAATCGGCACGCCGAACTGCTCGCGCGTTTTCGTGTATTCGACCGTCGCGCGATTCAGTTCGTCAAGCGCGCCGACCGCCTCCGCGCACAGCAGGAACGTCGCGTAATCGGCAATCTGCTCGAGCGCCGCCGCGTCGCGTGCGCCGCCCGTCAGCAGTCGGGCCGGCGTTTCGTTGAACTCGATCGTTGCCGCACGCTGGCCGTCGATGGTCCGGTAGTCGACCACCGTCGCGTTCGCCGCATCGCGTTCGACGACAAAGAGGCCGATGCCGCCGTCGTCGACGCGCGCAGGCACGATCCACGCGTGCGCCTGCGCACCATGCTGAACGACCGACTTGGTGCCGGTCAGCCGATGCGTGCCGCCCTGCTCGCGTGCGTGCGTGTCGAGCTCGAACAGGTCATAGCGCGCATGCGGTTCGTGGAATGCGACCGCCAGCCTCTTCTGCCCCTGCGCAACCGCCTCCAGCAGTGCGGCATCGTCGCCTGCGCCGGAGCCGGCGATGCGCAATGCCTCGACGCCGACCGCCGTTGCCCAGTACGGCTCGATCACGAGCGCGCGGCCGAGCTCCTGCATCGCAACCAGCATGTCGACCGGGCTGCCGCCGAATCCGCCCTGCGCGTCCGGCACGGGCAGCGCGGTCAGCCCCAGTTCGGCGAACGCGCTCCATTGCGTGTCCGACACGCCCGTGTCGCTGCGCACGATCGCCTGGCGCGCATCGAAGCCGTATTGCTCGCCGAGATAACGGTGCAGCGCGTCGGCGAACTGCTGCTGCTCATCGGTAAAGCTGAAATCCATGGTTGTCTCCGCTCCCGTCCCTGTTCACAGACCCAGAATCATCTGCGCGATGATGTTTTTCTGGATCTCGTTCGAACCGCCGTAGATCGACGTCTTCCGGTAATTGAAGTAGTACGCGGCGAGCGGCGCCGCATCGTCGTCGCCCGCGATGCTGTGCTCGCGTTCGCCATTGAGGAACGGCACGTCGAACGGTGCGGCGAGCGGGCCGATCGCGTCGAACATCAGCTCGGTGAGCGCCTGCTGCACTTCGGTACCCTTGATCTTCAGCATCGACGCCTCGGGGCCCGGCCCCTTGCCGCTCGTCTCGCGGCTGACGACGCGCAGCACCGTCACCTCGAGCGCCATCAGCTCGACTTCGAGCGCCGCGACCTTCGCGGCGAACACGGGGTCGGCAAGCAACGGCTTGCCGTTCTTGCGCTGGTTCGACGCCACGCGCTTCAGGAACGCGAGTTCGCGCTTCGACGCGCCGACACGCGCGATGCCGGTGCGCTCATGGCCAAGCAGGTATTTTGCGTAGGTCCAGCCGCTGTTTTCGTCGCCGACGAGATTCTCGACCGGCACCTTCACGTCCTCGAAGAACACCTCGTTGACCTCGTGGTCTTCGTCGAGCGTGATGATCGGACGCACCGTAATGCCGGGCGTCTTCATGTCGATCAGCAGGAACGAGATGCCCTCCTGTTTCTTCGCGGTCGGATCGGTGCGCACGAGGCAGAACATCATGTCCGCGTACTGGCCGAGCGTCGTCCAGGTCTTCTGGCCGTTGACGACGTAGTGGTCGCCCTGACGCTCGGCGCGCGTGCGCAACGACGCGAGGTCGGACCCGGAACCCGGCTCCGAGTAGCCCTGGCACCACCAGTCGGAGCCGTCGAGAATGCGCGGCAGATAATGGCGTTTCTGCGCTTCGCTGCCGTATTTCATCAGCACCGGCGCAACCATCGACACGCCGAACGGCAGCACGATCGGCGCGCCGATCCGCGCGCATTCCTCGTCCCAGATGTGCCGTTGCGTCGCGTTCCAGCCCGGGCCGCCGTATTCGGCCGGCCACGCAGGCGCGGACCAGCCGCGCTGGCCGAGAATCCGGTGCCAGCTCGCGAAATCCTCGCGGTCGAGTCGTTTGTGATCGAGTACTTTGGCGCGCAGTGCGTGAGGCAGATTGGCCTCGAGCCAGGCGCAGACGTCGACGCGGAACGCGTCGTCGGCGGGGGAATAATCCAGATCCATGCGCAGTGTCTCCTGTCGACCAGAGTTAGCGCTTTAGCGCTTACTCTGGTCCCATGCTTCGCGGTCGACCAGAGTTAGTGCTTTAGCGCTTACTCAGGCTCCATGCAAGGCTCGCCGCGCCCGTCCGGCCCGGCAAGGACCCACTGCGTACGTCATTGCAGCGGTTCTTTCAGCGCGGCAGGAATCGGTAGCGGCATCACGTCGATGCCTTCTTCGGCCAGGGATTGCGCATCTTCCGGCGTCGTGACGCCACGGATGCTGCGTGCCGGCGCCTCGTTGTAATGGATGCGCCGCGCTTCCTCGGCGAAGCGTTCGCCCACGTTCTCGGTCTTCTCCAGCACCTCGCGCAACGCGCGCATCACCTGCGCCTGCAGCGCACGCGGATCGGCCGGCTGGGCCTGCGTCGCGCCCGACAGATTCAGGCGCGGCGCCGACGGCAGACGGTTGACCTCGGTCGTCCCGCACACCGGACATTCGACCAGCTTGCGGGACAACTGCGCTTCGAATTCATCGGCGGAAGCGAACCAGCCTTCGAACCGATGACCGTGCGGGCACTGTAAATCGAGGACCTTCATGCTGAATCAGGGCGTGTGACAAGTGTAGCGCAAAAAGCGGTTTTGTGAACGATCGTGCTAAATCCCGATCGCGCGACGCGAAAACGCCGCGTAATCGGATTGTAACGCGGCGCCCCACTCGCCGCCGACGCCGCGTTCAGGGCGTCAGGACCGGCCCGAGCGGCCAGGTGCCGGACAGCACCTTGTCGAGCCACATCGTGCCGATGATCGTCTTCACGTCAGTGATCTGCCCGGTGCGCACCCATTCCTGCAGGTCGGCTTGCGTGGCGGTGAAGGTTTCGAGGAATTCGCCTTCGTCGAGCTTGCGCTCGCCGGCCGTCAGCCCGCGCGCGAGATACAGGTCGATGAATTCGGTCGAATAGGAGATGATCGGGTGAATGCGGGCCAGAAACACGTATTCGCGCGCCGTATACCCCGTTTCCTCGCGCAGTTCGCGCACCGCGCACGCAAGCGCGCCTTCGTCCGGATCGAGCTTGCCGGCCGGGAATTCGGCCATCACCTTGCCGATCGGGTAGCGATACTGGCTTTCCATCAGCACGCGGCCGTCGTCGAACAGCGGGATCACCATTACCGCGCCCGGGTGCTGGACGTATTCGCGCGTGGCCTTCTTGCCGTCCGGCAAACGGACGGTATCGCGCTTGAGCTTGAGGAACGAGCCGTCGAAGATCGCCTCGCTTTCGAGGCAGGTTTCGGTCAGTGCGGCGTCGTGATTGGGTAGTTCGGCCATCGGCGGCTCCAAGATTGAGCGCGACGGACGGCCGGAGCCGTCAGCGTCGTTTGACGAGATACTGGAACGTGAAGCCGGGAAACGCGAACACGATGAAGAGACTGAACGTGATCGCGTAAAACTGCCAGCCCTGTTCGAAGCGGTTGCCGGCGCGCGACTCGAGCCAGAAGCCGAGCGCGCCGACCACGAAGTACAGCACGATCAGCTCGCCGATCCGCACCCACGCACTCTTCTTCGCCGCGCCGAACGGCACGACGGCGAAGAGGCGTTGGTTCAGGAACGGCAGGTTGGCGCACACGAGCGCCAACAGCACGATAAACCAGCCGGCTGCCGACATTACAGCGGCAGCGTGTGACGAATCGCCTGCAGGCAGGCCGTCAGCAGCGGGCTCGGGATCAGGCCGAGCACGACGACCGCGAGGCCGTTCAGCACGAGGATCGTGCGCTTGCAGATATCGCCCGAGATCGGCGTCGAATCCTGCGGCGCATCGAAGTACATCAGCTTCACGATGCGCAGGTAGTAGAACGCGCCGAACAGCGACGTGATCACGGCCAGCACGGCCAGCCACGTAAGGCCCGCGTTGACGGTTGCCTCGAGCACGGCGAGCTTCGCGTAGAAACCGACGGTCGGCGGGATGCCTGCCAGCGAGAACATCATGACCATCATCACGAACGCGAACACCGGGCTGCGCTTGTTGAGGCCCTTGAAGTCGTCGATCGTTTCCGCTTCGAAATCGCGGCGCGCGAGCAGCATCACCACGCCGAACGAGCCGAGCGTCGTAATCAGGTAGACGATCGCGTAGAACATCGCCGAGCTGTATGCGTTCGCCGGTGCCGCCGCGTCACCCTTCACGATGCCCGCGAGCAGGCCGAGCAGCACGAAGCCCATGTTCGAGATCGCCGAGTAGGCCAGCATCCGCTTGATGTTGCGCTGGACGATACCCGTGATGTTGCCGACGATCAGCGACAGCGCGGCGAGGATCACAAGCGCGGTCTGCCAGTTCTGCGCGAGCGGCAGCAGGCCCATCACCAGGAACCGCAGGCCCCACGCGAACGCGGCAACCTTCGGGCCGCCGCCGACGAACAGCGTCATCGCGGTCGGTGCGCCCTGGTAGACGTCCGGCACCCACATGTGGAACGGCACGGCGCCGAGCTTGAACGCGATACCGGCGACGATGAAGACCACGCCGAACATCAGCACGGCTGCGTCGGTGTTGCCGCCGACCGCCTTGTACACCTCGCCCAGCTCGAGCGAGCCGGTCGCACCGTAGAGCATCGAGATGCCGTACAGCACGAAGCCCGACGCAAGCGCGCCCAGCACGTAGTACTTCATCGCGGCTTCGCTCGACTGCGGGGCATCGCGGCGCAGCGCGATGACCGCGTACAGCGACAGCGACATCAGTTCGAGACCGAGGTACAGCGTCAGGAAGTTGTTGCCCGACACCATGACCAGCTGGCCGAGCAGCGAGAACATGCCGAGCAGGAACACGTCGCCGCGGAACATGTCGCGATCTTCGAGGTACTTGCGCGAATAGACGAGCGAGACCGCGAAACCGAACGACACGACGGCCTTCATCATGCTCGCGAACGAGTCGACGACGACCATCTTCGAGAAGAAGTAGTACTGCTGCGGGTCGAGCGCCTGCACCGCAAACCACACGCCGGCAACGACCGACGATACGACCGCGATCAGATAGGTTAGCCGGCGGCCGGAAGCACCGGTAAAGGTGTCGTTCAGCCATGCGACGACGATGGCGGCCATCACCAGCGCGTCAGGCAACAGGACATTCATAGGAGCGTTTTGCATGATCTTGATTTCCTCCGCTCGCGATTACTGGGCCAGCGGCAGCTTGGACTGCGCGACGTGGGAGAGGAGGTTTTCGACGGAAACGTGCATCACGTCGGTAAAGGGCTTCGGATACAGGCCCATCAGCATCGTGAACGCGGCCAGCACGGCCAGCATCAGGAATTCGCGACGGCCGATGTCCTTCAGCTTGGCGACGTGATCGTTCGCCACCGCGCCGAAGTACACGCGCTTGTACATCCACAGCGTGTATGCGGCACCGAGGATCAGCGTGAATGCCGCGCCGAACGCGATCCAGAAGTTGTACTGGACGGCCGCGAGAATCACCATGAACTCGCCGACGAAACCCGACGTACCCGGCAGGCCGCAGTTGGCCATCGAGAACAGCATCGCGAACGCCGCGAACTTCGGCATCACGTTGACGACGCCGCCGTAGTCGGCGATCTGGCGCGAGTGCACACGGTCGTACAGCACGCCGATGCAGAGGAACATCGCACCCGACACGAAGCCGTGCGAGATCATCTGGACGATCGCGCCTTCGACGCCGAGCTGGTTGAAGATGAAGAAGCCGAGCGTGACGAAGCCCATGTGCGCGATCGACGAATACGCGACCAGCTTCTTCATGTCGGCCTGCACCATCGCGACGAGGCCGATGTAAATCACTGCGATCAGCGACAGCGTGATCACGACAGGTGCCAGGAAGTGGCTCGCGTCGGGCGTGATCGGCAGCGAGAAGCGCAGGAAACCGTACGCGCCGAGCTTCAGCATGATCGCGGCCAGCACGACCGAACCGCCCGTCGGCGCTTCCACGTGCGCGTCCGGCAGCCAGGTGTGCACCGGCCACATCGGCACCTTCACCGCGAACGCAAGGAAGAATGCGATGAACAGCAGTATCTGTGGCGTCATCGCGATCTTCGCGTTCTGCCACGTCGCGAGGTCGAACGAGTGCGTTTCCGTGTACAGGTAGATCAGCGCGACCAGCATCAGCAGCGAGCCGGCAAGCGTGTACAGGAAGAACTTGAACGCCGCATACACGCGGTTCGGGCCGCCCCACACGCCGATGATGATGTACATCGGGATCAGGGTCGCCTCGAAGAACACGTAGAACAGCAGGCCATCGGCCGCCGAGAACACGCCGATCATGATCCCGGACAGGATCAGGAAGGCCGCGAGGTACTGCGCGACGTTCTCGGTGATCACTTCCCACGCGGCGATCACGACGATCACCGTGATCAGCGCGGTCAGCACGACGAACCACATCGAGATGCCGTCGACGCCGAGGTGATACGCAATGTTGAAGCGTTCGATCCAGGTCGACTTCTCGACGAACTGCAGCGCAGCCGTGCTCGAGTCGAAGCCCGTGATCAGCGGAATCGTGACCGCGAGGCCGAGCAGCGAGCCGATCAGCGCGACCCAGCGGGCCGTCCCCGGATTTTTGTCGTTACCCACCGCGAGCACGAGGAGGCCGAAAACGATCGGCAGCCAGATCGCGGTACTGAGAATCGGAAAAGCGTGCATTGTTCTTGTCCCCTCGCCTTATTTGCCGCCGAGCGTTACAAACAGGGTCAAGAGCCCCAGCATGCCGATGATCATGGCGAACGCGTAGTGATAGATGTAACCGGATTGGAGGAAGCGGATCACGCCGGCGAACCAGCCGATGAACCGGGCGCTGCCGTTGACGAGGCCGTCGATCACCACGACATCGCCCTCTTTCCACAGGCCGCGGCCGATCGCGACCGAGCCCTTGGCAAACACCACCTCGTTGATCTTGTCCATGTAGTACTTGTTGTCGAGCAGCGTGTAGATCGGGCCGAACGCGCGGCGGATCACGGCAGGCAGCTCAGGACGCTTCAGGTACAGGAACCATGCGACCACGACGCCGGCGATCGCGAGCCACAACGGCAGCGTCGTCAGCGAGTGCAGGCCCATCGCGGCCCAGCCGTGGAATTCCTTGCCCAGCTCTTCGAGGCCCGGGTGGTTTTCGCCGATGAAGATCACCTTGTCGAATGCCACGCCATGTTCGAAGAAGCTGCCGTACAGCATCGGGCCGATCGCGATCGCACCGACGATCACCGACGGAATCGCCAGCAGCACGAGCGGCAGCCACACGACCCACGGGGTCTCGTGCGGTTCGTGCGCGTGGTCGTCGTGACCGTGCGCGGCCGCCATGCCCATCGGCGATTCAGGATGCTTCGGGTTGCGGAAGCGCTCTTCGCCGTGGAACACGAGGAAGTACATGCGGAACGAGTACAGCGCCGTCACGAACACGCTTGCGACCACCGCGAAGTACGCGAAGCCCGAACCCGCGAGATGCGATTCCTTCACGGCCTCGATGATCGAATCCTTCGAGTAGAAGCCCGAGAAGAACGGCGTGCCGATCAGTGCGAGCGAGCCGATCAGCGACGTGATCCACGTGATCGGCATGTACTTGCGCAGGCCGCCCATGTTGCGGATGTCCTGGTCGTGATGCATGCCGATGATCACCGAGCCCGCGCCGAGGAACAGCAGCGCCTTGAAGAACGCGTGCGTCATCAGGTGGAACAGCGCGACCGGGTACGCGGACACGCCGAGCGCGACCGTCATGTAGCCGAGCTGCGACAGCGTCGAATACGCGACCACGCGCTTGATGTCGTTCTGGATGATGCCGAGGAAGCCCATGAACAGCGCGGTGATCGCGCCGATCACCGTAACGAACGACAGCGCGGTGTCCGACAGCTCGAACAGCGGCGACATGCGCGACACCATGAAGATGCCGGCCGTCACCATCGTCGCCGCGTGAATCAGCGCCGAGATCGGGGTCGGGCCTTCCATCGAGTCCGGCAGCCACACGTGCAGCGGGAACTGCGCCGATTTACCCATCGCGCCGATGAACAGGCAGATACAGGCGACGGTCAGCAGACCCCAGTCGGTGCCCGGGAAGTGCAGGCTCGCGAGCTCCGCGCGCTTCGCGAACACTTCGCCGTAGTTCATCGAGCCGGCGAATGCGAGCAACAGGCCGATACCGAGCAGGAAGCCGAAGTCGCCCACGCGGTTCACGAGGAACGCCTTCATGTTCGCGTAGATCGCGCTCTCACGCGTGAAGTAGAAGCCGATCAGCAGGTACGACACCAGACCCACCGCTTCCCAGCCGAAGAACAGCTGCAGGAAGTTGTTGCTCATCACGAGCATCAGCATCGAGAACGTGAACAGCGAGATGTACGAGAAGAAGCGCTGGTAGCCGTCTTCTTCCGACATGTAGCCGATCGTGTAGATGTGCACCATCAGCGACACGAAGGTCACGACGACCATCATCATCGCGGTCATCGAATCGACCAGGAAGCCGACTTCGAGCTTCAGCGAGCCGACCCGCATCCATTCGTAGATGGTCGCGTTGAAGCTCGCGCCGCCCATCACGTCGACGAAGACTTTCGCCGACAGGAGGAACGCGATCATCACGCCGAGGATCGTGATCCGGTGTGCGCCCTTGCGCCCGACTGCGTTCCCGAACAGCCCCGCAATCAGCGAGCCGGCCAGCGGAGCGAGCGGAATCGCCAGCAGCAGGTTTTCATTGAGTGTCGTTGACATAACAGCGTTGCCTGAAATTAACCTTTGAGCTGATCGAGATCCTCGACATTGATCGTGTCGAGCTTACGGAACAGGGTCACCAGAATCGCGAGGCCGATCGCGGCTTCCGCTGCGGCGACCGTCAGCACGAAGAACACGAAGATCTGGCCGTGCACATCGCCGAGGTAGTGCGAGAACGCGACGAAGTTGGTATTCACCGCCAGCAGCATCAGTTCGATCGCCATCAGGATGATGATGATGTTGCGGCGGTTCAGGAAGATCCCGACGATCGCGATCGCAAACAGGATCGCGCCGAGCACGAGGTAGTGAGCAAGAGTCAACATGGTTTTCTTTCCTCCGCTTAGCCGTTGGTGCTCGTACCGGCTTCGCTTTGCGCCGTTTCCGGCTCCGGCTTGTCCGCTTCCATCTTCACGAGGCGCACGCGGTCGTTGCGACGCACCTTGACCTGATCCGACACGCGCTGGCGCTTGCTGTCCTTGCCCTTGCGCTCGGTCAGCCCGATCGCGGCAATGATCGCGACCAGCAGCACGAGGCCGGCGATTTCAAACGCGAAGATGTAGTCGGTGTAGATCACCTTGCCGATCAGTCGCGTGTTCGACCAGTTGGCCATCTCGCCCGTCGCCATCGCGTGTACCGTATGCGTGTCGCCGTAGCCGCGCCACAGGATCAGCGCGGTCTCGATCACGATGATCGCGCCGACCACGGTCGCCATCGGTACGAAGCGCTTGAAGTCGCGGCGCAGGTAGTCGATGTTGATGTCCAGCATCATCACGACGAACAGGAACAGCACCATCACGGCGCCCACGTAGACCAGCACCAGCAGGATCGCGAGGAACTCCGCTTCCAGCAGCATCCAGATCGCGGCGGCGTTGAAGAACGCCAGCACAAGGAAAAGCGCAGACGCCACCGGGTTGCGCGAAGTGATCACCTTCAGCCCTGATACCACCAGGAGCAGCGCGAAGATGTAGAACAGTACGGTCGTGAATTCCATGATTACCGGTTCATCGTTAGGCCATAGTCAGGCGCGGCTTGCGGGACGCCCGCACCCGTCGCGGCGGCTCGGCCCGTGCTGCGGGCCGGCACTGCAAACACAATCAACGATACGGCGCGTCGGCGGCCTTCGCCTCAGCGATGTCCCTCTCGTAGCGATCGCCCACCGCGAGCAGCATTTCCTTCGTGAAATACAGGTCGCCGCGCTTCTCGCCGTGGTACTCGAGAATCTGCGTCTCGACGATCGAATCGACCGGGCAGCTCTCTTCGCAGAAACCGCAGAAGATGCACTTCGTCAGGTCGATGTCGTAGCGCGTCGTGCGGCGCGTGTTGTCCGCGCGCGTTTCCGATTCGATCGTGATCGCCAAGGCGGGGCACACGGCCTCGCACAGCTTGCACGCGATGCAGCGCTCTTCGCCGTTCTCGTAGCGGCGCAGTGCATGCAGCCCGCGAAAACGCGGCGAGATCGGGGTCTTCTCTTCCGGGAACTGCACGGTGAACTTGCGCTTGAACGTGTAACGACCAGTCAGCGCGAGCCCCTTCAGCAGCTCAGTCAGGAAGAAGGTCTTAAAGAAGTGTTGGATTGCCGTCATGATTTCGTCCGATTACTTCACCCAGATGTTGAGCGGCGACATCATCCAGAAGCCGACCACGACCACCCAGATCACCGTGACGGGCAGGAACACCTTCCAGCCCAGACGCATGATCTGGTCGTAACGGTAGCGCGGGAACGTCGCGCGAACCCAGATGAACACCGACAGCAGTGCGAAGACCTTCAGCACCAGCCAGAAGATGCCAGGAATGAACGACAGGAACTCGAACGGTGCATCCCAGCCGCCGAGGAACAGCGTCGCAGCCAGCGCCGAGATCACGATCATGTTGATGTACTCGGCGAGGAAGAACAGCGCGAACGCCATGCCCGAGTAATCGATCATGTGACCGGCAACGATTTCCGATTCACCTTCCACCACGTCGAACGGGTGACGGTTCGTTTCGGCGATGCCCGAGATGAAGTAGACGACGAACGCCGGCAGGAGCGGCAGCCAGTTCCACGACAGGAAGTTCACGCCGTGGCCCGCGAAGAAGCCGTGCTGTTGCGAACCGACGATTTCCGACATGTTCAGGCTGCCGGCCGTCATCAGCACGAGCACCAGCGCGAAGCCCATCGAGATTTCGTACGAGACCATCTGCGCCGCGGCGCGCATCGCGCCGAGGAATGCGTACTTGGAGTTCGACGCCCAGCCCGCGAGAATCACCGCGTACACGCCGATCGACGAGATCGCCATCGCGTACAGCAGGCCCGCGTTGATGTTCGCGAGCACGGCCTGAGCCTGGAACGGGATCACGGCCCACACGGCGAATGCCGGCACGACGGTCATGACCGGCGCGATCAGGTACAGCCAGCGGCTGGCGGCGCTCGGCTGAATGACTTCCTTCAGCAGCAGCTTCAGCACGTCGGCGATCGGCTGCAGCAGGCCGCCGGGGCCGACGCGGTTCGGGCCGAGACGCACGTGCATCCAGCCGATCAGCTTGCGTTCCCACAGAATCAGGTACGCGACGCACAGCAGGATGACGACGGAGACGACGAGGATGCGCACGATTGCCCACACCGTCGGCCACGCGAAGCCGAGAAGCTGGGCTCCGCCCGCGTTGATCGTATCGAACAAGCTCATTTACGCCTTCTCCACCACCAGTTCACCGGACAGGCTGCCGAGCGCTGCGCCGGCAGGCGTCGCCGCCGACACGCGAACGACCGTCTCCGCAAGATTCGCGTCGCGCACGGCCGGCAACTGCACCGCACGCTCGCCCTGGCGCACGCGCACGGCGTCGCCTTCCTTCAAGCCCAGCTTGTCGAACAGCGCGGCCGGCAGGGCTGCGGCATTCGCCGCCTTCGCGGCGGCCGTCAGGTGCAGTGCACCTGCGCGGCGCACGAGCGCGTCGGCGTGATAGATCGGCACATCGGCCAGGCGCTCGAAGCCGCCGTTCGCGGCATTCGCCGCGACGCGTGCCGGCGCGACCGACGTCTGGTTCGACAGACGGCCCGCGACGCCTTCATCGCCGAGCGCCGCGAGACGCACTTCTTCCGCCGTCTCGTATTCGAAGTTCGGCAGGCCGAGCAGGCTGCCGAGCACGCGCAGCACCTTCCAGGCCGGACGCGTATCGCCGAGCGGGCGCACGACGCCGTTGAAGCTCTGCACGGTGCCTTCCGCGTTGACGAACGTGCCTGCCGTTTCCGTGAACGGCGCAACCGGCAGCAGCACGTCGGCGTAGTCGAGGCCGTGCTTGAACGGCGACATCACGACGACCATCTCCGCCTGGTTCAGCGCGGCAAGCGCCTGCGCCGGGTCGGCGGTGTCGAATTCCGGTTCGACGTTCAGCAGCACGTAGCCCTTGCGCGGCTGCGCGAACGCTTCGCGTGCATTCAGGCCGCCTTCGCCCGGCAGCGCGCCGACGACGTGCGCGCCGACCGTGTTCGCCGCTTCCGTCAGGAAGCCGAACGTGGCGCCGGTATTGTCGGCGATCCACTGGGCGACCGCGTGCAGCTTCGCGAATTCCGGATGGCGGACCGCGACGTTGCCGAGCAGCACCGCGCGGCGCTCGCCGTTCGCGAGCGACTGCGCGACCGCCTGGGCGGCCGGCGATGCGGTGACGCCGGCGAGCGTGTCGGGCAGCGCGACGCCGCGCAGTTGCGCGACGGCCGCGGCGATGCCGGCCAGCTCGTCGAGCCATGCCGACGGCGCGGCAACGATGCGCTGCGCGGTCGGGATCAGTGCGTCGTCACCCGTTGCGTGCAGGAAGTGCAGCTTCGCGCCGTTCTTCGCGGCCTGGCGCAGGCGGGCGGCGAACAGCGGGTGGTCGCGGCGCAGGAACGAACCGACGACGAACGCGGCGTCCACGTTCGACAGGTCGGCGATCGGCATGCCGAGCCACGGCGCGCCCTGGACCGGCGCCGAGAAATCCTGCTGACGCAGACGGAAATCGACGTTCGGCGTCTTCAGTTCGTGTGCGAGCTGCTTCACGAGGAACAGCTCTTCGGCGGTGCTGTGCGCGCTCGCGAGCATCGCCAGCGCGTTCGCGCCGTGATCCGCGGCGATGCCCTTCAGGCCCTTCGCGACATATTCGAGCGCGGTCTGCCAGTCCGTTTCGATCCACTGGCCACCCTGCTTCAGCATCGGCTTCGTCAGGCGCTCTTCGCTGTTGAGGCCTTCGTACGAGAAGCGGTCCTTGTCCGAGATCCAGCATTCGTTGATCGCTTCGTTCTCGAACGGCAGCACGCGCATCACGCGGTTGTTCTTCACCTGCACGACGAGGTTCGCGCCGACGGAATCGTGCGGGCTCACCGACTTGCGGCGCGACAGTTCCCACGTCCGGGCGCTGTAGCGGAACGGCTTGCTGGTCAGCGCGCCGACCGGGCACAGGTCGATCATGTTGCCCGACATCTCGGAGTCGACCGTCTTGCCGACGAACGTCGTGATTTCCGAATGCTCGCCGCGGCCCAGCATGCCGAACTCCATCACGCCGGCGATTTCCTGGCCGAAGCGGACGCAGCGCGTGCAGTGAATGCAGCGCGACATTTCTTCCATCGAGATCAGCGGGCCCACGTTCTTGTGGAACACCACGCGCTTTTCTTCCGAGTAGCGCGACGACGACTTGCCGTAGCCGACCGCCAGATCCTGCAGCTGGCATTCGCCGCCCTGATCGCAGATCGGGCAATCGAGCGGGTGATTGATGAGGAGGAATTCCATCACCGACTGCTGCGCCTTCACGGCCTTGTCGGACTGCGTGTGGACGATCATGCCGGCCGATACGGGAGTCGCGCAGGCAGGCACGGCCTTCGGCATCTTCTCGACTTCGACGAGACACATCCGGCAGTTGGCCGCTACCGACAGTTTCTTGTGATAGCAGAAGTGAGGAATGTACGTATCCGCCTTGTGCGCAGCCTGGATCACCATGCTGCCTTCGGGCACCTCGACCTTCTTGCCGTCTATTTCAAGTTCAACCATGATGGTGAATGGTCCTTAACCTATTTCCGCCCGTTCGCGCCTTCGCCCGACCGTGCGCTCAAATTCCGCAACCGGTTCGCTTCAGGCCGCAGCCGCGTGCGCGTGGCCGCCGACCATGCAGTGCTTGTGCTCGACGTGGTACGCGAATTCGTCCCAGTAGTGCTTGAGCATCCCGCGTACCGGCATCGCCGCCGCATCGCCGAGCGCACAGATCGTGCGGCCCATGATGTTCTCGGCAACCGAGTTCAGCAGGTCCAGATCTTCCTGGCGGCCTTCGCCGTGCTCGATACGGTTCACGACGCGATACAGCCAGCCGGTGCCTTCGCGGCACGGCGTGCACTGGCCGCACGATTCCTCGTAGTAGAAGTACGACAGGCGCAGCAGCGAGCGCACCATGCAACGCGTCTCGTCCATCACGATCACCGCGCCGGAGCCGAGCATCGAGCCCGCCTTCGCGATCGAATCGTAGTCGAGATCGGTCTGCATCATGATGTCGCCCGGGATCACCGGCGCCGACGAACCGCCCGGAATCACGGCCTTGATCTTCTTGCCGCCGCGCATTCCGCCGGCGAGCTCCATCAGCGTCGCGAACGGCGTGCCGAGCGGCACTTCGTAGTTGCCCGGACGCTCGACGTCGCCCGACACCGAGAAAATCTTCGTGCCGCCGTTGTTCGGCTTGCCGATCTCGAGATAATTCTGCGGCCCGATGGACAGCAGGAACGGCACCGCGGCGAACGTCTCGGTGTTGTTGATCGTGGTCGGCTTGCCGTACACGCCGAAGCTCGCCGGGAACGGCGGCTTGAAGCGCGGCTGGCCCTTCTTGCCTTCGAGCGACTCGAGCAGCGCCGTTTCCTCGCCGCAGATGTACGCGCCGTAACCGTGGTGCGCGTGCAGCTGGAACGAGAATTCGGAGCCCATGATGTGGTCGCCGAGGAAGCCTGCGGCGCGCGCTTCATCGAGCGCGGCCTCGAAGCGTCGATACACTTCGAAGATTTCGCCGTGGATGTAGTTGTAGCCGACGGTGATGCCCATCGCGTATGCGCCGATGGCCATGCCTTCGATCAACGCGTGCGGGTTCCAGCGCAGGATGTCGCGATCCTTGAACGTGCCCGGCTCGCCTTCGTCCGAGTTGCAGACGAGGTATTTCTGCCCCGGGAACTGGCGCGGCATGAAGCTCCACTTCAGGCCGGTCGGGAAGCCCGCACCGCCACGGCCGCGCAGGCCCGACGCCTTGACGTCGGCGATCACCTGCTCGGGCGGAATCTTTTCTTCGAGAATGCGGCGCAGCTGCTTGTAGCCGCCGCGCGCGACGTAGTCTTCGAGATGCCAGTTCTCGCCGTTCAGACCGGCGAGGATCAGCGGTTTGATGTGACGGTCGTGGAGGGACGTCATTTCGAGAGCTCCTCAAGCAGCTGGTCGATCTTCTCGCGGCTCATGAAGCTGCACATTCTGTGATTGTTCACCAGCAGCACCGGCGCATCGCCGCACGAGCCCATGCATTCGCCTTCCTTCAGCGTGAACTTGCCGTCGGGCGTGGTTTCGCCGAAGCCGATGCCCAGCTTCTGTTTCAGGTAGTCGGCAGTCGCTTCCGCGCCGCCGTGCGGGCCAAGCTGACACGGCAGGTTCGTGCAGAGCGTGATCTTGTGCTTGCCGACCGGGTTGAGCTCGTACATCGTGTAGAACGTCGCGACTTCCTGCACGGCGACGGCCGGCATGCCGAGATAGTCCGCAACGAACTGCATCAGTTCGGGCGACAGCCAGCCGTGCTCTTCCTGAGCAACGGCCAACGCCGACATCACGGCGGACTGTTTCTGATCGGCGGGATACTTCGTCAACGCTCGATCGATTTCCTTCAGGCCTTCAGCTGAGATCATTTTCAGACACGACTCTTTCAATTCCTACCGAACGAAGAACCTGCCGCACACTTGGGGTGCATGGACGGCAGACCTGGCGCTCACTCTGTTGACAGCTTGCGAAGTCGCGCCGGTTCAGCGCGCATCGCGTGTGACTTACCGCTCGCCGCCCGGAGCAAACGGGCGGCGCAACCATTAGCGATCGATCTCGCCGAACACGATGTCCTGCGTACCGATGATCGTGACGGCGTCGGCGATCATGTGACCGCGCGCCATTTCGTCGAGCGACGCCAGGTGCGCGAAACCCGGTGCGCGAATCTTGAGGCGATACGGCTTGTTGGCACCGTCCGACACGAGGTAGATGCCGAACTCGCCCTTCGGATGCTCGACCGCCGCGTACGCTTCGCCTTCCGGCACATGGAAACCTTCGGTGAAGAGCTTGAAGTGGTGAATCAAGTCTTCCATGTTGGTCTTCATGCCGACGCGCGACGGCGGTGCAACCTTGTGATTGTCCGTCATCACCGGGCCCGGATTCTTGCGGAGCCACTCAATACACTGTTTCGCGATGCGGATCGACTGGCGCATTTCTTCGACGCGCACCAGATAGCGGTCGTAGCAATCGCCGTTCACGCCGACCGGCACGTCGAAATCCATGCGATCGTACACTTCGTACGGCTGCTTCTTGCGCAGGTCCCACGCGATGCCCGAGCCGCGCAGCATCGGGCCCGTCATGCCCATCTGCAGCGCACGTTCGGGGCTGACCACGCCGATCCCGACCAGACGCTGCTTCCAGATCCGGTTGTCGGTGAGCAGCGTTTCGTATTCGTCGACGCACTTCGGGAAGCGCGTGAAGAAGTCGTCGATGAAGTCGAGCACCGAGCCGCTGCGCGCTTCGTTCATCTTCGCGAGCGCCTTCTCGTTGCGAATCTTCGACGCCTTGTATTGCGGCATTGCGTCAGGCAGGTCGCGGTAGACGCCGCCCGGACGATAATACGCCGCGTGCATCCGCGCGCCGGACACCGCTTCGTACACGTCCATCAGGTCTTCGCGTTCGCGGAATGCATACAGGAACACGGCCATCGCGCCGACGTCGAGTGCGTGCGCGCCGATCCACATCAGGTGGTTCAGCACGCGCGTGATCTCGTCGAACAGCACGCGGATGTACTGCGCGCGCTCCGGCACGTCGATGCCGAGCAGCTTTTCGATCGCGAGCACGTAGCCGTGCTCGTTGACCATCATCGACACGTAGTCGAGACGATCCATGTACGGCACGGACTGGATGAAGGTCTTGGATTCCGCGAGCTTTTCGGTCGCGCGGTGCAGCAGGCCGATGTGCGGATCGGCACGCTGGATGACTTCGCCGTCGAGCTCGAGCACGAGGCGCAGCACGCCGTGCGCTGCCGGGTGCTGCGGGCCGAAGTTGAGCGTGTAGTTCTTGATTTCTGCCATGACGCCCCCTTAATGTTTCAGACCGCCATAGCGATCCTCGCGGATCACGCGCGGCGTGATTTCGCGCGGCTCGATCGTCACCGGCTGGTACACGACCCGCTTCTCTTCCGGGTCGTAACGCATTTCGACATAACCCGACACCGGGAAGTCCTTGCGGAACGGGTGGCCGATGAAGCCGTAGTCGGTGAGGATGCGGCGCAGGTCGGGGTGGCCTTCGAACACGATGCCATACAGGTCGAACGCTTCACGCTCGTACCAGTTCGCGGAGGTCCAGATGTCGACCAGCGATGCCACGATCGGCAGGTCGTCGTCCGGCGCGAACGCGCGCAGGCGCAGGCGCCAGTTGTTCGTGACCGACAGCAGGTGCGACACGGCCGCGAAGCGCGGGCCGTCGTAGGCGCCGTCGCCGAAGGTCTGGTAGTCGACGCCGCAGAGATCGATCAGTTGCTCGAAACGGAGCTTCGGATCGTCGCGCAGCGTTTTTGCGACTTCGAGGTAATCGCTCGCCTTCACGACGAGCGTCAGTTCACCGATCGCTTCGGTGAGGCTCACCACGCGCGCGCCGAGCGCGGCTGCGAGGTTTGCCTTGAGGGTCTCGATTTTGCTTGCCATATTGAGGGGACGCTCGGGGCTTTATTGACGGGCGATGGTATTGGTGCGGCGGATCTTCGCCTGAAGCTGGATCACGCCGTAGACCAGCGCCTCGGCCGTGGGCGGGCAGCCCGGCACGTAGACGTCGACCGGCACGATCCGGTCGCAGCCGCGGACCACCGAGTACGAGTAGTGGTAGTAACCACCGCCGTTCGCGCACGACCCCATCGAGATCACCCAGCGCGGCTCGGCCATCTGGTCGTACACGCGGCGCAGCGCGGGCGCCATCTTGTTGCAGAGCGTGCCGGCAACGATCATCACGTCCGACTGACGCGGGCTCGGACGAAACACGACGCCGAACCGGTCCAGATCGTAACGGGCTGCGCCCGCATGCATCATCTCGACGGCGCAACACGCGAGCCCGAACGTCATCGGCCACAGCGAGCCGGTACGCGTCCAGTTGATCAGCTTGTCAGCCGTCGTGGTGACAAACCCTTCCTTCAAGACCCCTTCGATACTCATTTGCTTTCCACTCCAGACGAGCGACCGAGCGTGGCCGCCCATGCAAACCGGCGATTAACCCATCACTCCCAGTCGAGCCCGCCTTTCTTCCAGATATAGGCAAAGCCCAGCAGGAATTCGAGCAGAAAAATCATCATTGCGATGAAACCCGGCCAGCCGATGTCCCGGAGCGCGACGCCCCACGGAAACAGGAATGCGGTTTCGAGATCGAAGATGATGAACAGGATGGCGACGAGGTAATACCGGACGTCGAATTTCATCCGGGCGTCTTCAAAGGCTTCGAAGCCGCACTCGTATGGTGCGTTCTTCTCGACGTCCGGCTTGTTGGGACCCAGGAGCTTGCCGATGCTGACCAGCGCTATACCTAAACCAGTGCCCACGAGGAGGAACAACAAGACGGGGTAATAGGCTGCGAGGTTCAAGGCAATCCTCTATCGGTTGGTTCTGAGCGTCCGGAGAATACCACTTCCGGCGGAAGGAATCATTTCGGAGTGCAGGCGATCGCAAGACAACCGCAAGCACACCCCAGAAATGAAAAATGCCAGCCACTGGAAGCGGCTGGCATTGAGTAACTTTGGTGCCGACGGCGAGACTCGAACTCGCACAGCTTTCGCCACTACCCCCTCAAGATAGCGTGTCTACCAATTTCACCACGTCGGCACTGCATGCAACTCGGGTTGTGCTGCTTGTTTCCCGCGAATCGCTTCAAGACTTAAATTCTAACCTGACTTCTAGAATTGTTCAACGCACAAACGCAAAAAATTTAACTCTTTATTTCGGGACGTCCTGGCCCGGCGCGCTTGCAGCCGAACCCGCGGCAGCGGATGCCGCAACGGCCGGCGCCGACGCCGCAGGCGCCGATGCCGGCGCGGTCGCAGCCGCGCCGAGCACGCCTGCCGACGGCGTCGACTTGTACGAGCCGAGGTACGTCAGCGCGAGCGTCGCGATAAAAAAGATCGTCGCGAGAATGCCCGTCGTGCGCGACAGGAAGTTCGCCGAGCCCGTCGCACCGAACAGGCTGCCCGACGCGCCGCTGCCGAATGCAGCGCCCATGTCGGCACCCTTGCCGTGCTGCAGCAGCACGAGACCAATCACACCGAGTGCAGACAGCACCTGCACCACAATAATCAGCGTCTTGAATAACAGCATCACACCCACCCGATTGGATCGGGCGACCGGATCGACCGGCCGCCGTCATGGTTCAATTCGATCGCGGACCGCTCAACGCGCGGCCCGGCAGATCGCCAGGAAATCTTCCGCCTTCAGCGACGCGCCGCCGATCAGGCCGCCGTCGATGTCCGGCTGCGCGAACAGCTCTTCCGCGTTGTCCGGCTTCACGCTGCCGCCGTACAGCACGGATACGTCCGCCGCACCCTTTGCCGCGAGACGCGCACGCAGGAACGCGTGCACGTCCTGTGCCTGCGCCGACGTCGCGCTCTTGCCCGTGCCGATCGCCCAGACCGGCTCGTACGCGACGACGATGCGCGCAGCCTCGTCGGCCGTCAGCACGGCCAGCACCGCGTCGAGCTGCGCACCGACGACCTGCTCGGTCGCGCCCGACTCGCGCTCGTCGAGCGTCTCGCCGACGCACACGACCGGCGTGAGACCGGCCGCGAGCGCGCGCTGCGCCTTCGCCGCGACCGTCTCGTTGCGCTCGCCGTGATACGCGCGACGCTCCGAGTGGCCGACGATCGCATAGCGTGCGCCGAATTCCGCAACCATCGCGGCCGCCACTTCGCCGGTGAACGCACCCTGCTCGTGCGCGGACACGTCCTGTGCACCCCAGGCGACACGGCCGCCGTCGAGCTGCGCCTGAACCTGCGCGAGATAGGGGAACGGCACGCACACGCCGACCGACGTTTCGGCCGCCACCGCGCCCGCGCTCTGCACCACTTCGTTCAGCAACGCCTGGTTGCTGGCCAACCGGCCGTGCATCTTCCAGTTGCCGATCACCCGCTTAGTTCTCTGTTTCGACATCGTGTCTGTCTCGTCACTACTGTGTCATTGACGCACCGGAAACCGGCCGTCAGGTTTGATCTGGCGAAGCAAACCCGCGATTTTACTGCGCACGGCTTGAACCGGTCAAACCGCGCATGTCAAGCCCGCCCGCACGGGCCGTCAGGCGTTCGTACCCCAATCGAGCACGATCTTGCCGGTGTGCTCGCTGCTTTCCATCAGCGCGTGCGCCTGCGCGGCGTCCGCGGCCGGCAGCACACGATAGATCACCGGCTTGATGCGGCCGTCTGCGATCAGCGGCCACACGCGCGCCTTCAGTTGCGCGGCGATGCGCGCCTTGAACTCGACCGGGCGCGGCCGCAGCGTGGAACCCGTGACCGTCAGCCGGCGCCGCAGGATCTCGCTCAGGTTGACGTCGGCCTTCGCGCCGCCGAGCAGCGCGATCAGCACGAGACGGCCGCCGTCCGCGAGCGCGGACAGCTCGCGCGGCACGTACGAGCCCGCCACCATGTCGAGGATCACGTCGACGCCGCGATCATGCGTCAGCGACTTCACGACCTCGACGAAGTCTTCGGTCTTGTAGTTGATTGCGCGCTCCGCGCCGAGCGCCTCGCACGCACGGCACTTGTCGGCAGTGCCGGCCGTCGCGAACACGCGAAAACCGAGCGCATGCGCGATCTGGATCGCCGTCACGCCGATGCCGCTCGAGCCGCCCTGCACGAGCAGCGTTTCCTGCTCGCCCCCCTCGCCCGCGCCGAGCTGCGCACGGTCGAACACGTTGCTCCATACGGTGAAGAACGTTTCGGGCAGCGACGCGGCCTCGATATCGGTGAGCCCGTCGGGCACCGGCAGGCATTGCGGCAGCGGTGCAACCGCATACTCGGCATAACCGCCGCCCGCGAGCAGCGCACACACGCGATCACCAAGCTTCAGGCCGAACGGGTTCAGCGCGGCATCGGACAGGTCGCCGCCGACGATCTCGCCCGCGACCTCGAGGCCCGGCAGATCCGACGCGCCCGGCGGCGGCGCATAGGCGCCCTTGCGCTGGAATACGTCGGGCCGGTTCACGCCGGAAGCCGCCACCTTGATCAGCACCTCGCCGCGCTTCGGTTCGGGGCGCGGACGCTCCGCAAGCTTCAGCACGTCGGGGGCGCCGAATTCGGTGATTTCGATGGCTTTCATGGTGACGGTGGCTCCAGGATCGGAATCGGATGGCTCGCCGTGCGCGCGGCACGGGCGCCTCGCCGGCGCTGTTGCGCCGCACAACGATGCTACAGAAAAAACGGCCGGCGCGCTTTCGCACAGCCGGCCGTTGGTCCGCCTGCCCGCTTACTGCTGCGGCGGCGCGTCCGACTGCGACGCAGCCGCTGCTTCATTCAGCAGCGCCTTTGCCGACAGACGCACGCGACCCTTCTCGTCCGTCTGGATCACCTTGACCTTGACCTGCTGGCCTTCCTTCAGGTAGTCGTTGATGTCCTTCACACGCTCGTTGACGATTTCCGAGATGTGCAGCAGGCCGTCCTTGCCCGGCAGCAGGTTCACGATCGCGCCGAAATCGAGCAGCTTCAGCACCGTGCCTTCGTACACCTGGCCGACTTCGATCTCCGCCGTGATGTTCTCGATGCGCTTCTTCGCTTCGGCCATGCCGTCGCTGTTCGTGCTCGCGATCGTCACGACGCCGTCGTCCGAGATGTCGATGGTCGTGCCCGTTTCTTCCGTCAGCGCGCGGATCACCGAACCGCCCTTGCCGATCACGTCGCGGATCTTTTCCGGGTTGATCTTGATCGTGATCATGCGCGGTGCGAATTCCGACAGTTGCGTGTTCGCGCCCGAAACCGCCGACGTCATCTTGCCGAGGATGTGCATGCGGCCTTCCTTCGCCTGCGCGAGCGCGACCTGCATGATTTCCTTCGTGATGCCCTGGATCTTGATGTCCATCTGCAGCGCCGTAACGCCTTGCTCCGTGCCGGCCACCTTGAAGTCCATGTCGCCGAGGTGATCTTCGTCGCCGAGGATGTCGGTCAGCACCGCGAACTTGTTGCCTTCGAGGATCAGGCCCATCGCGATGCCCGCGACGTGCGCCTTCATCGGCACGCCGGCGTCCATCAGCGCGAGGCAGCCGCCGCACACCGATGCCATCGACGACGAACCGTTCGACTCGGTGATTTCCGACACGACGCGGATCGAGTAGCCGAATTCGTCGGCGCTCGGCAGGCACTTGACCAGCGCACGCTTCGCGAGGCGGCCGTGACCGATTTCACGGCGCTTCGGCGAGCCGACGCGACCCGTTTCGCCGGTCGCGAACGGAGGCATGTTGTAGTGGAGCATGAAGCGCTCGCGGTACTCGCCTTCGAGCGCGTCGATGATCTGCTCGTCACCCTTCGTGCCGAGCGTCGCGACGACCAGCGCCTGCGTCTCGCCGCGCGTGAACAGCGCCGAGCCGTGGGTGCGCGGCAGCACGCCGGTGCGGATCTCGATCGGGCGCACGGTGCGCGTGTCGCGGCCGTCGATGCGCGGCTCGCCGTTCAGGATCTGCGAACGGACGATCCTTGCCTCGATGTCGAACAGGACGTTGCCGACGGTGGCCTTGTCGGCTGCAACCGTGCCGGCCGCCAGCGCGTCTTCCTCGAGCTTCGCCGAAGTCGCCGAATAGACTTCCTTCAGCTTCGTCGAGCGAGCCTGCTTGTCGCGGAGCTGGTAAGCGGCGAGCAGGTCGTTCTGCGCCAACTCGGTCACGCGCGCGATCAGCGCCTCGTTCTTCGGCGCCGGCTGCCAGTCCCACTCGGGCTTGCCGCCTTCGCGCACCAGTTCGTGGATCGCGTCGATCGCCACTTGCATCTGCTCGTGGCCGAACACCACGGCGCCCAGCATCACGTCTTCCGACAGTTGGTCGGCTTCCGATTCGACCATCAGCACCGCGCGTTCCGTACCCGCGACGACGAGGTCGAGGCTCGACGCCTTGATCTGGTCGCGTGTCGGGTTCAGCACGTAGGCGTTGTCGATGTACGCGACGCGCGCGGCACCGACAGGGCCGTTGAACGGCAGGCCCGATACGGCGAGCGCAGCCGATGCGCCGATCAGCGCGGGGATGTCCGCCGGGATTTCCGGGTTCACGGACAGCACGTGGATCACGACCTGGACTTCGTTGTAGAAGCCTTCCGGGAACAGCGGGCGCAGCGGACGATCGATCAGGCGCGACGTCAGCGTCTCGTGCTCCGACGGACGGCCTTCCCGGCGGAAGAAGCCGCCCGGGATCTTGCCGGCGGAGTAGGTCTTTTCGAGGTAGTCGACGGTCAGCGGGAAGAAATCCTGACCCGGCTTCGCCGACTTCGCGCCGACGACAGTTGCCAGCACGACGGTGTCTTCGACGTCGACGATCACGGCGCCGCTTGCCTGGCGAGCGACTTCACCGGTTTCGAGGCGCACCTTGTGCTGGCCCCACTGGAATTCCTTCACGACCTTGTTGAACATGGACATGGTTGCTCCTTTGAATTCATGCATTTCATTCGCCGTACGGGCCATCCCGCGCGGCGGCGTCCCGACCGAATCACCCGGAGCAAGGTGTGTTTTTTATGCCATTCCAGCGCGGCGCTCAGGCAGCGACGCGCTGGAATGACACAAATCCCGACCCCGGTATCAGCCGTTCCGGCAGCCCGGCACCAACGTGCCTGACAGCCTGCGGTGCGTGTGACGCTACGCACCGCGCAAAAACAAAATGCCTGTATCAGCGGACTGACACAGGCATCTTGCTGGCGGCAATCGCCTCGATTACTTGCGCAGACCCAGCTTCTCGATCAGTGCGCGGTAACGGTCGGCATCCTTGCCCTTGAGGTAGTCGAGCAGCTTGCGGCGGCGGCTAACCATGCGCAGCAGGCCGCGGCGGCTGTGGTGATCCTTCGCGTGGGTCTTGAAGTGACCCGTCAGTTCGACGATACGTGCGGTCAGCAGTGCGACCTGGACTTCGGGCGACCCCGTGTCGTTGGTACCGCGGGCGAACTGAGCAACGACTTCCGACTTCTTGATATCTGCAACAGACATGTGATTTCCTTTCTAACTGAACAGGCGGACACGGAAGAATGGCCGTGCCGTGACTTACAACCGGCGGGCATTGTAACACAACTCCACACCGTTCCCACCGCCCCTGTCACGGGCGCGTCATCGAACAGGCAGACGGCATTTCCGTGCGCTGCGCCGGTACCGCCAGCACCGTCCGGAAACCGTAGCCGGAACCCTCGTTGTCGAAGCGCACGCCCGGCGTGCCGGCCTTGTCCATCTCCATCACGTAAAGGGGCTGGATCAACTGGTGATCCTGCGCGCGCATCCGCGACGCGTGGAAGCCGTCGTCGAACGACAAGCCCTCGAACGCACGCGCGACCGCGACAGGATCGGCCGACCCCGCGCGGTTCATCGCGGCGGCCAGCATTTCGACCATCACGCTCATTCGCCGTACCGGATAGTCGTCCTGCGCGGCCGGGAAACGGGTCCGGAACGCGCGGTAGAACGCGTCGGATTTCGCGACGCCCGCGTTCGGGTGCCAGTCCGCCACGGCGACGACCCGCCCGACGCCCGCATCGCCGAGCGCGGCCGGCGCGCCGAGGCTGTTGCCGTAGAACGTGTAGAACTTCGCATTCAGCCCCTGCTCGCGCGCCGCCTTCACGAGCAGCGTGAGGTCGTTGCCCCAGTTGCCGGTCACGACGGCGTCCGCGCCGCTCGCGCGGATCTTCGCGATATACGGCGAGAAATCCTTGATCCGGCCGATCGGGTGGAATTCGTCGCCGGCGATCGTCACGTCCGGGCGCCGCGCGGCCAGCGTCTGCCGCGCGAGCGTGCTGACGTCGCGGCCGAAACTGTAGTCCTGGTTCAGCAGATAGACCTTGCGCAGCGCGCGGTCGCGCGCCATCACGTCCGCGAGCGCGGCCATCCGCATCCCCGCGTGCGCGTCGAAGCGGAAATGCCAGAAACTGCAGCGCGCGCCGGTCAGCGCCGGATCGTCGGCCGAATAGTTGAGGAACAGCATCCGGTTGTCCGGGTCGCGTGCGTTCAGCTTGTCGAGCGCCGCGACGAGTACGGCCGCGACGGCCGAACTGTTGCCCTGCGCGACGAAACCGATATGCCGGTCCGCGGCCGCGCGCAACTGCACGAGCGCCTCCTCCGGGCTGCCCTTGCTGTCGAGCACGACGAGTTCGAGCGGATGCGCGCCGTCGCGCAGCTTCACGCCGCCCGACGCGTTGACCTGCTCGACGCCGAAGCGCAGGTTGCGCTCGACCGCCGCGCCGGCGTTCGCGAACGGGCCCGACATCCCTTCGATCAGCACGATCCGCACCGGCTCGCCGCCGGCAAACGCGGACGACACCAGCATCCACCCCGCGCTCAACGCGAGCGCGCACCGCTTCCACCCCTGCATCGGCTACCTGCCCTTCGATCTGCCCGAGAAGCGCGGATCATAGGCCGGCGCCCCCGCCGGCCGCAAGCGCGGCAGCGCCCGCGATCCGTACCGATTTTTTCGACGCGATGTGCCGTGGCGCGCCGTCCGTGATAAAACGGAACCTGTTTCCGTATTCTGGAGAATCCCCATGCGCATACGCATTCCCGCGCGCCTGCCGGTGCTGCTCGCCTGTGCCGCCGCGCTGCTGGCCGGTTGTGCGCAACCGTGGCAGCAATACCAGGCGGGCCAGGACGAGTCGGCGATCGTCGCGCGCATGGGTCCGCCGCGCGAGATCTACGACCTGCCCGGCGGCGGCAAGCGCCTGATGTGGCCGACACAGCCGATGGGCGAGGTCACGATCGCGGCCGACGTCGACGCGTCCCACAAGATCGTCAACGTGCGCCAGGTGCTGCAGCCGAGCGAGTTCTATCGTGCGGAGATCGGCAAGTGGACGAAGACCGATGTCCTCGTCAATTTCGGGCGCCCCGTCGAGACGTCCTACTTCCCGCTGATGAAGCGCGAGGTGTGGACGTACCGGTATCTCGAGGACAACGTCTGGTACATGATGTACAGCTTCTACTTCGATCCGCAGGGCATCCTGCGCATCACGCAGAAAACGCCGGACCCGCTGCACGATCCCGATCGCCGCAACCTGTTCTGACCGATTACGCATTTACGCGCAATTTTCACAATGGCCATTCACGAATTATTGCGTGAACGGCCATTCCTTTTTTCCGCCATCCAATTAATTCAGGAAATACGACGGAAATCTTTTCCGATCGATGACATTCCGATGCCAATAAGCTGAAATCCCCGTCATGAGGGCCTCTGCGCGGAAACAGGCATGCGCAATGCATGTCATGCGTTGGGTTGGTGCACGCAATGCACTACACCAATCCAATTTGAAACAATTTGTTTCAACACACCCGAAGTGCTAGGGCATACCCCTAATATCAGTCGAAATTCAACCTTTCAATTCAGAAAGAATCCTATTGCGCCATTTCGGCCGATATTTATTTGCCTTTGTCATAAAGGAGTCCTCATGAACCGCCCCAAGAGCATGCTGGTTGCCAACATTGCCTGGGCCCGCGAGACGCGCGAACACACGCCCGGCTTTTTCGACGCGCTCGCGCGCGGCCAGAATCCGCGCGTGCTGTGGATCGGATGCTCGGACAGCCGCGTGCCCGCCGAAACCATCACGCATAGCGCGCCCGGCGAGCTGTTCGTCCATCGCAACATCGCAAACCTGTTCCATCCCGACGACGACAATTCCGCCAGCGTGCTCGAGTACGCGGTGCGCGTGCTGCAGGTCGACCATGTGATCGTGTGCGGGCACTACGGGTGCGGCGGCGTGCGCGCGTCTCTGCTGCCGCCGCCGTCCGAGCTGCCGCACGTCGCGCGCCGCATCGCACCGCTCTGCGCGCTCGCGCGGCGCCATCGCGACACGCTCGACGGGCTCGACGACACGGCCGCCGCCGACCGCCTCGCCGAGCTGAACGTGCTCGAACAGGTACGGCTGCTGCGCGCGTCGCCGATCGTGCGCGGCCGGGAACGGCCGCCGCTCGTGCACGGCTGGATCTTTTCGCTCGCCGACGGCCGCCTGCAGGAACTCGATTCCGGCTACGCGACGCCGCCTGCCAATGTCGAGCCCGCGCAGGCCGCTACGGCCGCCGCGCTCGGCTGATTCCCCCGTCCCCTATGCCAACGAAATCGCCCCAATCATGAAACTGAACGAGCGCCTGTCCACCCTGCCGCGCGACGTCGTCGCCGGCATCGTCGTTTTCCTCGTCGCACTGCCGCTCTGTCTCGGCATCGCCAATGCATCCGGCGTCGAGCCGTTCGCCGGGCTCGTATCCGGCATCGTCGGCGGCATCGTCGTCGCGCTGCTGAGCGGCTCGTCGTTGTCCGTCAGCGGGCCGGCCGCCGGCCTCGTCGTGATCGTCGTCGAAGGGATCGCGCAACTCGGCAGCTTCTCCGCATTCCTGCTCGCGGTGCTGCTGTCCGGCGTGCTGCAGTTCGGATTCGGCATGCTGCGCGCCGGCCGCTTCGCCGCCTACGTGCCGTCGCCCGTCATCAAGGGTATGCTCGCCGCAATCGGCCTGCTGCTGATCGTGAAGCAGATTCCGTTCGCGTTCGGCATCGGCGGCTCGGGCGCGCAATCGTTTGCGAACTGGCCTGGCCTGCCGGTCGCGTGGGCCGCCACGGCCATCGCGCTCGCATCGCTCGCACTGCTGGTCGCGTGGGACACGCCCGCGCTGCGCCGCTTCGCGCTGGTGCGTTCGGTGCCCGCACCGCTCGCGGTCGTCGTGCTGGGCATCGGCGCGACGCTCGTGCTGGGCCTCGTCGCGCCGTCGGTCGCGCCGGGCGCCGCCCATCGCGTGACGCTGCCCGAGCTCGGATCGTTCGCGGCTTTCGCGGCATCGCTCAAGCACGCGGAGCTTGGCCCGAACTTCGCGCAGCTCGTCAATCCTGACGTGTGGCGCGTCGCGATCACGCTCGCGGTCGTCGCGAGCCTCGAGACGCTGCTGAGCCTCGAAGCGGTCGAGCAGATCGACCCGAAGCGCCGGCCGACCCAGCCCGACCGCGAACTGAAGGCCCAGGGCGTCGGCAATCTCGTCGCGGGCGCGTTCGGCGGCCTGCCGATCACCTCGGTGATCGTGCGCAGCTCGGTCAACGTCAATGCAGGCGCGCAAAGCCGGATGTCGGCAATCGTCCACGGGATGCTGCTGCTCGCGAGCGTGTTCGCACTCACCGGCCTGATCAACCTGATCCCGCTCGCGAGCCTCGCCGCGATCCTGATCCACACGGGCTTCAAGCTCGCGAAACCGGCGCTGTTCCGCTCGGTGATGAAGCAGGGGCCGGCCGCGTTCGTGCCGTTCGCCGCGACGATCGCCGGCGTGCTCGCGGTCGACCTGCTGTTCGGCATCGCGCTCGGCCTCGCATGCAGCGTGCTGGCGGTCGCCGCCGCGAACCTGAAGAGCCCCGTCACGCTCGCGCAACACGACGATCACTTCCTGCTGTCGTTCCGCAAGGACGTGTCGTTTCTCGGCAAGGTCCAGGTCAAACACCACCTGCGGCACATTCCGGACCGGGCAGCGGTCATCATCGACGCGACGCGCGCCGACTACATCGATCACGACGTGCTCGAACTGCTCGACGCGTTCGTCGCCGATGCGCCGCGGCGCGGGATCGCGGTCGAGTTCCGCCGACGCAGCCCGGCGCCCCGCCCGGCCGCGCGCCGCTGGCTGTTCCGCGCACCGGCCGCCGAATGAGCGGCAGATGAAAAAACGCCCCGGCGACGCAAGGCCGCACGGGGCGTTTCGGTGATGCGCAGCGCGCGGCGCTTACGAGCGCTGCGGGTTGAGCTTGTCGTCCTTCGAATGCAGCTTGTTCAGCGCGGAGATGTACGCCTTGGCGGACGCGGCAACGATGTCCGGATCGGTGCCGACGCCGTTGACGATCCGCCCGCTCTTCGACAGCCGGACGGTCACTTCGCCCTGCGCCTGCGTGCCGGTCGTGATTGCATTCACCGAGTACAGCAGCAGTTCGGAACCGCTGCCGACTTCGCCCTCGATCGCGTTGAACGTCGCATCGACCGGACCGTTGCCGCGCGCCTCGCCGGTCACCTCCTTGCCTTCGACCGCGAACACGATCTTCGCCTGCGGCTGCTCGCCCGTTTCCGAACGCTGCGACAGCGACACGAACTTGTAGTGTTCCTGCTCGTGCGCGAATGCCGATTCCTCGGACACGATCGCGATGATGTCCTCGTCGAAGATCTCGGCCTTGCGGTCGGCCAGATCCTTGAAGCGCATGAACGCGGCGTTCAGTTCCGCTTCGCTGTCGAGCGACACGCCGAGCTCCTGCAGGCGCTGCTTGAACGCGTTGCGGCCCGACAGCTTGCCGAGCACGATCTTGTTCGCGGACCAGCCCACGTCTTCCGCGCGCATGATCTCGTAAGTGTCGCGTGCCTTCAGCACGCCGTCCTGGTGGATGCCCGACGCGTGCGCGAATGCGTTCGCGCCGACCACCGCCTTGTTCGGCTGCACGACGAAACCGGTGATCTGCGACACGAGCTTCGACGTCGGCACGATCTGCGTGGTGTCGATGCCGACATCGAGGCCGAAGTAATCCCTGCGCGTCTTCACGGCCATCACGATCTCTTCGAGCGACGTGTTGCCCGCGCGCTCGCCGAGACCGTTGATCGTGCACTCGACCTGACGCGCGCCGCCGATCTTCACGCCGGCGAGCGAGTTCGCGACGGCCATCCCGAGGTCGTTATGACAGTGCACCGAGAAGATCGCCTTGTCCGAGTTCGGAATGCGCTCGCGCAGCGTCTTCACGAGGTTGCCGTAGAGCTCCGGCACGCCGTAGCCGACCGTATCGGCGATGTTGATCGTCGTCGCGCCTTCGGCGATCACGGCTTCCAGCACGCGGCACAGGAAATCCAGGTCGGAGCGGCTGCCGTCTTCCGGCGAGAATTCGATGTTGTCGGTGAACTTGCGTGCGAAACGCACCGCGAGGCGTGCCTGCTCGAACACCTGGTCGGGCGTCATCCGCAGCTTCTTCTCCATGTGCAGCGGCGACGTCGCGATGAACGTGTGGATCCGGAAGCTATTGGCCGGCTTCAGTGCGTCGGCCGCGCGCTGGATGTCCTTGTCGTTGGCCCGCGCCAGCGAGCAGATCGTGCTGTCCTTCACGAGACCGGCGATCGTGTGGATCGCGTCGAAATCGCCGTTCGAGCTGGCCGCGAAGCCGGCCTCGATCACGTCGACCTTCATCCGCTCGAGGTTCTTCGCGATGCGGATTTTCTCTTCCTTCGTCATCGACGCGCCGGGCGATTGCTCGCCGTCACGCAACGTCGTATCGAAAATGATCAGCTTGTCTGTCATGGGGGGCTCCAGGGCTTTTTATACGGAAGTCAAACGTAATGAGATCGCGCCACCGCTGGCGACGCTCAACAACAGACGAGGCTTGACGGAGGGCGGGAACGGTCAGCGCGGCAGGCGCGCCAAAGCTAGCGCGCGTAGCGGCGCACCGGCTAGAAGGAGGGAGAGGCGGGAAAATGCAGTCATGCCGAAGACTATAGCGACATTCCGCTGGGCGCGCAATCGGACGGCACCCCGGGGTCCGGCGGCCCGGCTTGAAAAAGGGGCAAATGAAAACGGCGGCCTCGCGGTCGCCGTTTCCGGACAAATCGTGCGTCAGTGATCGCGCTGCGACGAGCGCGCCGGATTCGCACGCCCGCGGATCGCCATGTAGGCCCAGAACACGTAGCCGGACAACCCGTACAGCACGAACAGGCAGAACAGCATCAGCGGCGGGTCGGACGACACGAGCACGAACGCGACGACGACGAGCAGGATCGCCGCGAACGGCACGCGGTGCCGCACGTCGAGCGCCTTGCCGCTGTAGAACGGCGCGTTCGACACCATCGTCACGCCCGCATAGATCGTCAGCACGAACGCGACCCACGGCAGCCAGCCGAGCTTCATCGGCACGCGGTTGTCGGTCGCGAGCCATACGAAGCCCGCGATCAGCGCGGCGGCGGCCGGACTCGGCAGCCCCTGGAAGAAGCGCTTGTCGACGACGCCGATGTTCGTATTGAAGCGGGCGAGGCGCAGCGCGGCGCCCGAGCAGTAGACGAACGCGGCGAGCCAGCCCCAGCGGCCGAGATCCTTCAGCACCCACTCGTACATCACGAGCGCGGGCGCGACGCCGAACGACACCATGTCCGACAGGCTGTCGAACTGCTCGCCGAACGCGCTCTGCGTATGCGTCATGCGCGCGACGCGCCCGTCCATCCCGTCGAGCACCATCGCGACGAAAATCGCGATCGCGGCGATCTCGAAACGCACGTTCATCGCCTGCACAACCGCGAAGAAGCCGCAGAACAGCGCGGCGGTCGTGAACGCGTTCGGCAGCAGGTAGATGCCGCGCGTCTTCAGGAACCGCTGGCGCGAAGCGCGGCGGCTCTCGATGGGCACCGGATCGGGCGCCATCCCCTTGTTGCGGCGGAACGGGCGTGGCGTCTGGCTGGTGCCGTTGCGCGGCCGGCGCGGTTTGAATGCGGCCATCGTGCGCCCCGCCGCTTACTGTTCGAGCTCGGCGAGGATCGTCGACGACGCGTAGACCTTCTCGCCGATCGACACCTTCGCGCGGCTGCCGATCGGCAGGTACACGTCGACGCGCGAACCGAAGCGGATGAAACCGTAGCGCTGGCCGCGCGACAGCGGCTCGCCGGCGCGCACGTAGCAGAGAATCCGGCGGGCGACGAGACCCGCGATCTGCACGGCGGTGACGGTCTTGCCGCTCGCCGTCTGGATCACGACCGCGTTGCGCTCGTTCTCGGTCGACGCCTTGTCGATCGCCGCGTTCAGGAACGCACCCGGGAAGTACTCGACCTTCGTGATCGCGCCATCGACCGGCGAACGCTGCGAATGGACGTTGAATACATTCATGAACACGCTGATCTTCAGCGCTTCGCGGTTCGCGTACGGATCCTGCGAGGTCTCGACCGCGACGATGCGGCCGTCCGCCGGGCACAGCACCGCGTTCGGCTGCGCCGGGATCGGGCGCTGCGGATCGCGGAAGAACTGGACGACAAAGGCGAGCAGCAGCCAGAACGGCCACGCGAAGCCGAAGCCCCCGACGGCGTGGATCAACAGCGCGATGACGGCAGCAATCGCGATGAACGGCCAGCCTTCGCGCGCGATGATCGGATGAGGATAGTTCATGGATTCGTTCTGTGTTCGGTGAATTGCAAAGCCCGTAGCATAACAAAAGCCGCCCGGGGCACTGCTGCCTTCGGACGGCTTTTTGATGCCGACCCTCCACTCGAAGGGCCGGAACAGCACGCGGTGCTTAGTTCTTCGTCTGGTCGACGAGCTTGTTCTTCGCGATCCACGGCATCATCGCGCGCAGCTTCGCGCCGACCTGCTCGATCTGGTGCTCGGCCGTCAGGCGGCGGCGCGATTGCAGCGTCGGAGCGCCTGCCTTGTTCTCGAGAATGAAGCTCTTCGCGTACTCGCCCGTCTGGATGTCGGTCAGGCACTGCTTCATCGCCTTCTTCGTCTCTTCCGTGACGACGCGCGGGCCCGTCACGTACTCGCCGTACTCGGCGTTGTTCGAGATCGAGTAGTTCATGTTCGCGATGCCGCCTTCGTAGATCAGGTCGACGATCAGCTTCAGTTCGTGCAGGCACTCGAAGTACGCCATTTCCGGCGCGTAGCCTGCTTCGACCAGCGTCTCGAAACCTGCCTTGATCAGCTCGACGGTACCGCCGCACAGCACGGCCTGCTCGCCGAACAGGTCGGTTTCGGTTTCTTCACGGAAGTTCGTCTCGATGATGCCTGCACGGCCGCCGCCGTTCGCCGCCGCGTACGACAGCGCGATGTCGCGTGCCGCGCCCGACTTGTTCTGCGCAACCGCGATCAGGTGCGGCACGCCGCCACCTTGCGAGTACGTGCCGCGCACGGTGTGGCCCGGTGCCTTCGGCGCGATCATGATCACGTCGAGGTCGGCGCGCGGGATCACCTGGCCGTAGTGGACGTTGAAACCGTGCGCGAACGCGAGCGCCGCGCCCTGCTTGATGTTCGCGTGCACTTCCTTCGCGTACACGTCGGCGATCTGCTCGTCCGGCAGCAGCATCATGACGACGTCCGCGCCCTTCACCGCTTCCGCGACTTCCTTGACCGACAGGCCGGCGTTTTCGGCCTTGCTCCACGACGCGCCGCCCTTGCGCAGGCCGACCGTCACGTTCACGCCGCTTTCCTTCAGGTTCAGCGCGTGTGCATGGCCTTGCGAGCCGTAGCCGATGATCGTGACTTGCTTGCCCTTGATGAGGGAGAGGTCGGCGTCTTTGTCGTAGAAAACGTTCATGATGGTTCCTTCGCTAATTCAAAAATTCAACAATTCGTTCGGATGGAGTACTGCGAGCCGGGACATGACGGCGCACCCGGCGTGCCTCTTCGGCATTTTCGGCATCAAACCTTCAGGATGCGCTCGCCGCGTCCGATGCCGGAGCTGCCGGTACGCACGGTCTCGAGGATCGCGCTCGCGTCCAGCCCCTGGATGAATGCGTCGAGCTTGTCGCTCGCGCCCGTCAATTCGATCGTGTAGGTCTTTTCGGTCACGTCGATGATGCGGCCGCGGAAAATGTCCGACATCCGCTTCATTTCTTCGCGCTCCTTGCCCACTGCACGTACCTTGATCAGCATCAGCTCGCGTTCGATGTGTGCACCGTCGGTCAGGTCCACCACTTTCACCACCTCGATCAGGCGGTTCAGATGCTTCGTGATCTGTTCGATCACGTCGTCGGAGCCAATGGAAACGATGGTGAGCCGCGACAGCGATTGGTCTTCGGTCGGCGCCACCGTCAAGGTTTCGATGTTGTAGCCGCGTGCGGAAAACAGACCGACCACGCGCGACAGCGCGCCCGGTTCGTTCTCCAGCAGGACGGAAATGATGTGTCTCATGTTCGCTTCTTCCAGAATGTGTCCGTGTCGATTCACTCGCGCCGCGCGCCGCCGCGTGCCGCACCGCCCTTCGTGAAGGCGGCCGCATCGGGCTCAAGCGCGCGTCGCGCCGTTACAGATCTTCCGATCCGAGCAGCATCTCGGTGATGCCCTTGCCGGCCTGTACCATCGGCCAGACGTTTTCGGTCGGATCGGTCTGGAAGTCGAGAAACACGGTGCGATCCTTCAGGCGCAGCGCTTCCTTCAGCGCCGGCTCCACATCCGAGGTCTTTTCGATCCGCATGCCGACATGGCCGTACGCTTCGGCGAGCTTCACGAAATCGGGCAGCGCATCCATGTACGAATGCGAATAGCGCTTGCTGTATTCGATCTGCTGCCACTGGCGAACCATGCCGAGGTAGCGGTTGTTCAGCGAAATGATCTTCACGGGCGTGTCGTACTGCAGGCAGGTCGACAATTCCTGGATGCACATCTGGATCGAGCCTTCGCCCGTGATGCACAGCACGTCGTCGTCCGGGTGCGCCATCTTGACGCCCATCGCCGCCGGCAGGCCGAAGCCCATCGTGCCGAGGCCGCCGGAGTTGATCCAGCGACGCGGCTTGTTGAAGCGGTAGAACTGCGCGGCCCACATCTGGTGCTGGCCGACGTCCGAGCACACGAACGCATTGCCGTCCGTCAGCTCCCACGCCTTCTCGACCACATACTGCGGCTTGATGATCTCGCTTTCGCGGTCGAACTTCAGGCAGTCCTTCGCGCGCCAGCCCTCGATGTCCTTCCACCATTGCGCGAGCGCCTCGGTGTCGGGGCCATGCTCGGCCGTCTGCAGTTGCTCGATCAACTCCTTCAGCACTTCCTTCACGTCGCCGACGATCGGGATGTCGACCTTCACGCGCTTCGAGATCGACGACGGGTCGATGTCGATGTGGATGATCTTGCGCGGACGCGACGCGAAGTGCGCCGGGTCGCCGATCACGCGGTCGTCGAAGCGGGCACCGATCGCGATCAGCACATCGCAGTGCTGCATCGCCATGTTCGCTTCGTAGGTGCCGTGCATGCCGAGCATGCCGAGGAATTTCTTGTCCGACGCGCGATAACCGCCGAGGCCCATCAGCGTGTTCGTGACCGGGTAGCCGAGCAGGTCCGCGAACTGGTTCAGTTCGCGCGACGCGTCGGCGAGGATGATGCCGCCGCCCGTGTAGATATAGGGACGCTTCGCCGTCAGCAGCAGCGACACGGCCTTGCGGATCTGGCCCGAATGGCCTTTCGTAACGGGGTTGTACGAACGCAGCGACACGCTCTTGACCGGCTCGTACTGGCACGGCGTCTTCGAGATGTCCTTCGGAATGTCGATCAGCACCGGGCCCGGACGGCCGGTGCGGGCGATATAGAACGCCTTCTTGACGGTTTCCGCGAGGTCGCGCACGTCCTTCACGAGGAAGTTGTGCTTCACGCACGGGCGCGTGATGCCGACCGTGTCGCACTCCTGGAATGCGTCCTGGCCGATCGCGGCAGTCGGCACCTGGCCGCTGATCACGACCATCGGGATCGAATCCATGTAAGCCGTCGCGATGCCGGTCACCGCGTTGGTGACGCCCGGGCCCGACGTCACGAGGCAGACGCCGACATTGCCGGTGGAACGCGCATACGCATCGGCTGCGTGCACGGCCGCCTGTTCATGGCGCACCAGCACGTGCTGAATCTTGTCCTGCTTGTAAAGCTCGTCGTAGATATAGAGAACCGAGCCGCCGGGGTAGCCCCAGATGAATTCGACGTTCTCGTCGGCCAGTGCCTTCATGAGCACGGTGGCGCCGATGGAGTCGCTATCGGGAGGGGAAAGGGGTTCCGACGTGGAGAATTCCGCGCTGGGCATGTTCATTTTGACCTTTCGAATTTTCGGCAAAAAATTGATCGGGTGCTCTCTGCCGGGCTTGTGGCTCGGGTTCAAGCGGCGCGTCCAGTTTGAAGGGCGGGCTTCTTGGGCCAGCCTCAAATGAGACCATCACTTCATGTTGCGAATCGCTGACGATAGCGGGTCGTGATTAGGTCGTCAAGCAAAATATCCCGCACCGCATCATGCGCGCCGCCCGGCACCCCACCGCCGCGGCTCGCGCGCAACGCGCGGCGCCCAACCCGGTGCCAACCAGAGCGAAAATTTGTTAGCATCCGCGGGTTTTACGAAATTTTTCGACCTTTTACACCACGCAGCGGCCCGCAGCGCATACCTTCACGGAATGGCATCAGACAAGGAACTCGCCGACTTTCTGGCGGGCGTCGAAAGGCGCGCGTTCAAGCAGGCTGCGTACGCGGTGCGTGACGACGATGCGTCGCTCGACATCGTGCAAGACGCGATGATCAAGCTGGCCGAAAAATACGGCGACCGGCCGGCGGCCGAACTGCCGCTGCTTTTTCAGCGGATCCTGCAGAACGCGATCCACGACTGGTTCCGCCGGCAGAAGGTCCGCAACACCTGGGTCACGCTCTTCTCGTCGCTGAACAACACCGACGACGAAGACTTCGACCCCCTCGAAACGCTCGAATCCGCGAACGACAACGCGGGCGTCGAGAGCAGCGAGCACCGCCTCGAAAGAGAGCAGGTTCTGGCCCTGATCGACGAAGAAATCCAGAAACTTCCGGCGCGTCAACGGGAAGCGTTCCTGATGCGTTATTGGGAAGATATGGATGTCGCCGAGACTGCCGCCGCAATGGGGTGCTCCGAAGGCAGCGTCAAGACGCACTGCTCACGAGCCACCCACACCCTGGCGCAAGCGCTCAAGGCCAAAGGAATCACGCTATGAGCTCCGCTCCCGCAAACCGAGAACACGAATTCGCGCTGAAGGTGCGCCGCGCGCTGGACGAGCGCGCGGCCGCACTGCCTGCCGCGACCACCGATCGGCTGGCCGTCGCCCGCCGGGCTGCGCTCGCGCGCAAGAAGCCCGAGCCCGCGACCGCACCGGTGTTCGTGCCGGCCTTCGCCGGCGCGGCCGGCGCCTACGGCCCGGCGCCCACGAGCCGCCCGCAGGCCGGCCGCCCGTACGCGTCGTTCGCGCGCCGCCTGCTGCGCGCGTGGCCGCTCGCACTGCTGCTCGCGGGGCTCATCGGCATCGCCTACTGGGAAGACATGCAGCGCACCGCCGAACTCGCCGACATCGACGCGGCGATGCTCAGCGACGACCTGCCGCTCAACGCGTATCTCGATCACGGGTTCAACGCGTATCTTTCGCACGCTCGCTAACAGACAATAACGAGGGGATCGCACGGGTGAGTCAGAAGCGCGGCCTGGCCGTATTTTTCGGATGCGTGATCGCGATCGCCGTTTCCTACGTCGCCACGTATTCGCGATTCCACCCGCCCCCCGCGACGACTACCGTCGCGGCTGCCAGCCCTGCCGCGCCCGCATCGGCCGCGACCGGGCTGACCGCCGACCTCCCGCCGCTGCCACTGCCGCTGCCGGCCGCCACCGGTCCGCTGTCGTGGGCGCGCCTCACGCCGGCGCAGCACGCGGCACTCGCGCCGTTCGCCGACCAGTGGGACGGCTTCAGCGACGCCCGCAAGCGAAAATGGCTGAAGATCGCGTCGCGTTTCGCGAAATTGACGCCGGATGACCAAAAACGCCTGCAGGACCGGATGTCCGAATGGGCGCGAATGACGCCCGAGCAGCGCCGCGTCGCGCGCGAGAACTACCAGAGCGCGAAGGAGCTTTCCGCGCAGGCGCGCGAGCGCGCGTGGAAGGCCTACCAGCAACTCCCCGAGGAACAGAAGGAACGTCTCGCGGCTGCCGAGCGCCGCCGCCGGCCGAGCGTCGTCAGTGCGCCGCCGACCGTCGCCGACCGTGACGTTCGCCGCCTCGTCAATTCGCACGAGCACCCGGCAAGCGGTGCAGCCCCCGCACCGGCGCCCGCCTCGGCCAGCGCCTCCGTGCCGCCGGTGCCCGCGTCGTCGACGGCCGGCGCCGCGTCGGTGCCCGCTGCGGTGGCACCGGTGTCGCCCGCCGACGCGCCTTCGCTGTTCAGGGGCTCCTGAGCGGCCGTGGCGAACGCCCGCGCACCCGAGACTCCGGCCGCCGCGCCGTCGGTGCGGCGGCGCCTCGCCGCGCTGCTCTACGAAGGCGTGCTGCTGTTCGGCGTCGTGTTCTTCGCGGGGCTCGCGTTCAGTCTCGCGACGCAGCAGCGCAACGGCCTCGTCCATCACAACCTGCTCGCCGCGTGGATCGCGCTCGTCGTCGGCGCGTATTTCGTCTGGTTCTGGACCCACGGCGGCCAGACGCTGCCGATGAAGACCTGGCGGCTGCGGCTCGAATCGTCGAGCGGCCGGCCGCTGAGCGCCGGCCATGCGCTCGTGCGCTATGCGCTCGGCTGGCTGTGGTTCCTGCCGCCGCTCGCGCTGCATCCGCTCCTCGGCCTGTCGGTGCCGGTCACGCTGGCGCTCACCGCCGCGTGGATCGTCGCGTGGGCCGGCGCCGCCCGGCTGCATGCCGGCCGCCAGTTTCCGCACGACCGGATCGCGCGCACGCGCGTCGTCGCCATGCCGCGCTGACGCGCCGCATTCGCCAGACGAAATCAGTTCGCCCAAGCCTTTCCCGCGTCGCCCGACGCGCCTGCCGGACAACCGCCGACCGTTCGGTGCGGCAGATTACACAATGCCTTTCATTCACTGCTAAACACCCTGCATAGGTCGTAATAAGAACGTCTCGTGACTGTCATGGCACAGTCACGCCCGCATGGCGGAATGCCGGTAATGTCAACCGGCGCGAGTCATGCATGGGCCAGAAACCGTCCGCGACCTCCCTGTTCCGTCACCCGCTCGGCGCTCGCGCCGCCACCGCTTTCCTGTCCGGCTCAGGCGCAACCGATGGCCTGGCGTCGCAAGAACCACCTGCCGTACACGCCACGCGGCACGACGACCCCGACCCGTCCGCGCATCGCTACCGCACCATCTGGCTGTCCGACATCCACCTCGGCTCGAGCGGATGCCAGGCGCCGTACCTGCTCGACTTCCTGCGTCACAACGACTCGGAATACCTGTACCTCGTCGGCGACATCATCGACGGCTGGCAGTTGAAGAAAGGCTGGTACTGGCCGCAGGCGCACAACGACGTCGTGCAGAAGATCCTGCGCAAGGCGCGCAAGGGCACGCAGGTCGTCTACATCCCCGGCAACCACGACGAAGGCGCGCGGCAGTTCTGCGACCTCGCGTTCGGCGATATCCAGGTGCGCGGCGAGGCGTTCCACACGACGCTCGCGGGCAAACGTTTGTGGATCGTGCACGGCGACCTGTTCGACGGCGTGATCCAGCACGCGAAATGGCTCGCGTATCTCGGCGACACGCTCTACACGCTGATCCTCGTGCTGAACCGCTGGTTCAACCGGATCCGCAGCCGGCTCGGATTCCAGTACTGGTCGCTGTCGCAGTACCTGAAGCACCAGGTCAAGAACGCGGTCAACTTCATCTCGCAATTCGAGACCGTGATGACCGACGAGGCGCGCCGCCGCGGCTGCGACGGCGTCGTGTGCGGTCACATCCACAAGGCGGAGATCCGCGATATCGACGGCGTGCTGTACTGCAACGACGGCGACTGGGTCGAAAGCCTGTCCGCGCTCGTCGAAACGATGGAAGGCGAACTGAAGATCGTCTACTGGACGGTGATGCGCACCGCACCGTCGGAGACCACGTCGCGCAAGGCCAAGGCCACTGCCTGACACAACCCTACTTACAGGACAATGCCGCGATGAAGATCATGATCGTCACCGACGCGTGGGAACCGCAGGTCAACGGCGTCGTGCGCACGCTGAAGAGCACCTCGCGCGAACTCACTGCGCTCGGCCACCGCGTCGAACTGCTGACGCCGCTGGAATTCCGCACGGTACCCTGCCCGACCTACCCCGAGATCCGCCTGTCGATCCTGCCGTACCGCAAGCTGCGCGCACGGATCGACGCGTTCGCGCCCGACGCGCTGCACATCGCGACCGAAGGCCCGCTCGGCCTCGCCGCGCGACGCTATGCGCGCTCGCGCAAACTGCCGTACACGACCGCGTATCACACGCGCTTTCCGGAATACGTGCAGGCGCGCTTCGGCATTCCGCTGGCCGCGACCTACCGCTTCCTGCACTGGTTCCACGGCCCGTCGCTCGCGGTGATGGCGCCGACGCCGGTCGTCAAGGAAGACCTCGAGAAGTTCGGCTTCACGAACGTCGTGCTGTGGACCCGCGGCGTCGATCTCGACATCTTCCGCCCGATGGAGTCGAAGGTGCTCAACACCGCGCGGCCGATCTTCCTGTACGTGGGTCGTGTCGCGATCGAAAAGAACGTCGAGGCGTTCCTGCGTCTCGACCTGCCCGGCTCGAAGTGGGTCGCGGGCGAAGGCCCCGCGCTCGCGGAACTGAAGTCGCGCTATCCGGAGGCGAACTATCTCGGCGTGCTGTCACAGGCCGAACTCGCGAAGGTGTATGCTGCGGCCGACGTGTTCGTGTTCCCGAGTCGCACCGACACGTTCGGCCTCGTGCTGCTCGAGGCGCTCGCGTGCGGCACGCCGGTTGCCGCGTATCCCGTCACGGGCCCGATCGACGTGCTCAGCGGCGGCGACGCCGGCGCGATGCACGAGGACCTGCAGGAAGCCTGCCTCGAAGCGCTGAAGATCGAACGCACGACCGCGCGCGCATGGGCGGAACGCTTCTCGTGGCGCGCGGCGTCCGAGCAGTTCGCATCGCATCTGAAGCCGCTGCCGAAAACCGCGTACTCGCCAGCCGAAGGTGCCGCCGTTTGAAACGAGACCTGAACGACAAGACCCCGCCCCCCGCCGCAACGCAGCAACGGCACCGCCCGTTCGACGAGGAGGAGCCGCATGGCGACACGGACGCGCACGCGTCCGAGCCGCTCGGCCCCGACGATCAACTGACGCCGCTGCCGCCGAATCCGTACAAGCGCCACCGCGGCATCACGCGCGCATGGTACGCACTCAAGCATTCGCTGAACGGCTTTCGTGTCGCGATCCGCGAGGAGAGCGCGTTTCGCCAGGAGCTCACGCTCGCCGCGCTGATGCTCCCGATCGGCGCGTTCGCGCCGGTGCCGGCCGCATCGCGCGCGCTGCTGATCGCCTCGGTGCTGCTGGTGCTGATCGTCGAACTGCTGAACTCGAGCGTCGAGGCCGCGATCGACCGCATCTCGCTCGAACGCCACGAACTCTCCAAGCGCGCGAAGGACCTCGGCAGCGCGGCCGTGACGGTCGCGCTGTTCGCGTGCGTGACGACCTGGGGCTTCGTGCTCGGCCCGGTCGTCGCGCACTGGCTCGGCTTCTAGCCGGCTGCCCGCCGCGCGCGTTGCGCATCGCCCGCGTGCGGCGCTGCACCATCCGTCGCACGGGGCCGCGATCACGAAATGCGCCCGATGTGGCGAAACCCCGGTTTATAATCGTCCGCCAGACATAGAACAGCAACCCGCGCCGGACGAATCCCGCAGCATCGATTGCAGCGCCCGCCAGTCCGGCACACACAGGGCCGGACGACATGGAAGCGAAACCTCCCCGCCGCACCCGCGAACGGATTCTCGAGTTGTCGTTGAAACTCTTCAACGAGATCGGCGAGCCGAACGTCACGACCACGACGATCGCCGAGGAAATGGAAATCAGTCCAGGCAACCTGTACTACCATTTCCGCAACAAGGACGACATCATCAACAGCATCTTCGCGCAGTTCGAGCAGCAGATCGAACGGCGGCTGCGCTTTCCCGAAGATCATCGTCCGACGATCGACGAAACCTGGTCGTACCTGCAGTACATGGCCGATTTCATGTGGACCTACCGGTTCCTGTATCGCGACCTCAACGACCTGCTCGCCCGCAACCGCACGCTCGAGACGCACTTCAAGCAGATCATCAGCCACAAGGTGCGCTTCGCGCGCGAGATGTGCGAGCTGCTCGTGTCCGACGCCGAGATGGTCGCGACGCCCGCCGAGATCGAAGTCATCGCCACCAACATGGCCGTCATTTCGACGTACTGGCTGTCGTATCAGTACGTGATGCATCCGCGCAAGTACAACGACCAGGACGCGATTCGCGAGGAACTGCACCAGGTCAGCATGCACGTGATCTCCGTGATGGCGCCGTACCTGCGCGGCCGTTCGCGCCAGCTGTTCGACGACCTGGTCTCCGGCAAGCTGCCCAAGCGCCAGTTCACCGACTACCTGCCGCCGCGCGACGGGTCGCCGCGCCCCGCCGGCGGGCCGGTCGCCGTTGGGCAGGCCCCCGCCAAGGATTCCAAGCAATGAAGGCAGTCTGCGTTTACTGCGGCTCGTCGTCCGGCGTGCGGCCCGTCTATGCCGACGCCGCGCGCGCATTCGGCCGCGCGCTCGTCGGTGCGGGCCTGACGCTCGTGTACGGCGGCGGCCGTGTCGGCCTGATGGGCGTGATCGCCGACGAAGTGATGGCGGCCGGCGGCCGTGCGGTCGGCGTGATCCCCGAACTGCTCGTCGACAAGGAAGTCGGCCATACGGGGCTGTCGGAACTGCACGTCGTGCCCGACATGCACCACCGCAAGAAAATGATGGCCGACCTCTCGGACGCGTTCGTCGCGATGCCCGGCGGCGCCGGCACGCTCGAGGAGCTCTTCGAGGTCTACACGTGGGCGCAGCTCGGCTATCACCGCAAGCCCGTCGCGCTCTACAACATCGATTCGTTCTACGATCCGCTGATCGCGCTGCTGCGTCATACGGTCGATGAGGGTTTCATGCGCCCGGCCTATTTCGACGCGCTGTGCGTCGATTCGGAACCGGTCGAACTGATCGAACGGCTGCGCCGCTATCAACCGCCCGCCCGCGACAAGTGGGCGCCCGACGCAGCGAAGTAACCGTCCCCGGGAGCCGCACGCGATGACCGCACCGTCCGGCCGCAAGGCCGTCCTCGTCACCGGCGCGAGCCGCGGCATCGGCCGCGCGACCGCCGTGCTCGCGGCCGAACGCGGCTGGGACGTCGGCATCAACTACGCGCGCGACGCGGCGGCAGCCGAACGCACCGCGCAGGCCGTCCGCGATGCGGGCGGCCGTGCGTGCGTCGTCGCGGGCGACGTCGCGAACGAAGCCGACGTCGTCGCGATGTTCGACACCGTCGCGGCCGCGTTCGGACGCCTCGACGCGCTCGTCAACAACGCGGGCATCGTTGCGCCGTCGATGCCGCTCGCCGACATGCCGGCCGACCGGCTGCGGCGGATGTTCGACACCAACGTGCTCGGCGCGTACCTGTGCGCGCGCGAAGCCGCGCGCCGGCTGTCCACCGACCGCGGCGGCCAGGGCGGCGCGATCGTCAACGTCTCGTCGATCGCCTCGCGGCTCGGCTCGCCGAACGAATACGTCGACTACGCGGGCTCGAAAGGCGCGGTCGATTCGCTGACGATCGGTCTTGCAAAGGAACTCGGCCCGCACGGCGTGCGCGTCAACGCGGTGCGCCCCGGCCTGATCGAGACCGAAATCCACGCGAGCGGCGGCCAGCCGGGCCGTGCTGCCCGCCTCGGCGCGCAGACGCCGCTCGGCCGCGCGGGCGAAGCGCACGAGATCGCCGAAGCGATCGTCTGGCTGCTCGGCGACGCAGCGTCCTACACGACGGGCGCCCTGCTCGACGTCGGCGGCGGCCGGTAACCGCACGCGCGGCACGTCAAAACCGTCACCCGAAGCGACCTGTCGTCACGGCGCCACAAATCTCCACAATTTCGTGACGGTTTCAGTAAACATTCGTAACAGTTCCGTGATTTACTAGCGGCCAGCCAGACAGGCGCCGTAAACGCCTGTTTTCTTGCCACCATGATGTGGCCCTTATCGGTCCGGCCCATGTCGCCGAACCGGCTCGACTCGACCCGAGATCTTTTCCATGCCTGGAACCGCAGCGCCCGGCCGGCGACGCACGTCGGTGCCCGCTCCGGCCCCGCACACCCGCTCAACCGCCGACGCCGACCTTACCGCGACGCTTGAAGCCGCCGGCACGCCCGTCATGGCCGTGACCGCCTCGACCAGCACCGCGCGCGACCGCTCGCTCCTGCTCGGCTGGCGCGCGTGGCTGCTCGCCGCTGCGCTGGTCTGCGCGTATGTGCTGCCCGGCGTGCTCGGCCACGATCCGTGGAAACAGGACGAAACCTACACGTTCGGCATCATCCAGCACATGCTCGAGACCGGCGATTTCGTCGTGCCGACCAATGCCGGCCTGCCGTTCATGGAAAAACCGCCGCTTTACGCGTGGGTCGCGACCAGCCTCGCGTGGCTGCTGCAGCGCGTGATGCCGCTGCACGACGCGGCACGGCTCGCGAGCGCGCTGTTCGCCGTACTCGCGTTCGGCTTCATCGCGCGCGCGGCGCGCATCGCCAACCGCGCGGACAACTGGTTCGACCTGCGTGTGATCGGTCCCGTCGTGCTGAGCGCGGGCACGCTCGTCGTCATCAAGCACATGCACGACATGATGACGGACGTCGCGCTGTTCGCCGGCACGGCAATGGGCTTCTGCGGGCTGCTCGAACTCGTGATGCGGCACGTCGCGCACGCGCAGCAGATGCGGCACGGGCTGCCGGTCCGGCCGTCGGGCCGCTGGGCCGCGCCGATCTTCGGCGCGGGCGTCGGCATCGCTCTGATGGCGAAGGGGCTGTTCGTGCCGCTCGTGTTCGCGGCCACGCTCGTCGGCGCGCTGGTGCTGTACCCGGCCTGCCGCACCCGCTCGTTCGCGCGCGCACTCGGCGTCGCCGCGCTCGTGTTCGCGCCGTTCGCGCTGATCTGGCCGACCGCGCTGTTCCTGCGTTCCGAGACGCTGTTCATGACGTGGTTCTGGGACAACAACGTCGGCCGCTTCTTCGGCTTCTCCGTCCCCGAACTCGGCGCGGAAAACGACAAGCCCTTCTTCATCCTGCGTGCATTCCTGCTCGTCGGCTTCCCGGTCGCGCCGCTCGCGATCGTCGCGCTCGCGCGCGGTGCGTGGCGCGACTGGCGCATGCCGCGCATCGCGCTGCCCGTGCTGTTCGCCGGCGTCGGGCTCGTGGTGCTGCAGGTGTCCGCAACGTCGCGCCAGCTCTACATCCTGCCGTTCTTCGCGCCGCTCGCGCTGGTCGCCGCGCAGGCGATCGAACGCATTCCGCGCACGCTGCATCTCGCGTGGGATTACTTCAGCCGCGTGCTGTTCGGTACGGCCGCCGCACTCGCCTGGGGCATCTGGGCAGTAATGGCCGATCCGGCCGCGTCGCGCGCGGATCTCGCGCTGCTCGGCCGCTGGCTGCCGCTCGACTGGACGATGCCGATCGAGCCCGCGCTTGTAGTCGGTGCGCTCGCGCTGACGGTCGGCTGGCTGACGCTGCTGCCGAAGCTGCGCACGACGGGCCTCTGGCGCGGCGCGCTGTCGTGGGGCGCCGGCGCAGTCGTCGCGTGGGGGCTCATCTATACGCTGCTGCTGCCGTGGCTCGACGTCGCGAAGAGCTACCGCTCGGTGTTCGACGACCTGAATGCGCATCTCGCGCTCGAATGGAACGACGGCGACTGCATGGCGAGCCTGCACGGGCTCGGCGAATCGGAAGCGCCGATGCTGTACTACTTCTCCGGCATCCAGCACACGCCGATCGACGACGCGAAGACGACGCGCTGCACGTGGATGATCGTCCAGGGCGTGCGGGCCGTCGATCCGGCGCCAGGCAGCGAATGGAAACTGTTCTGGACGGGCGCGCGCCCGGGCGACAACGAAGAACTGCTGCGCGTCTACGTGCGCACGCCCGAACAGCACCTGCAGTGACGCAGGACGGCGCGACGCCGTCTTGCCTGCTTTCATCTCCGGCAAAAAGGTTGAGACCGGCCGCCTGAGCAGCACCGCCGGCCAGTTTCGCCGATCGCCAACGCAACCGCGCGAATCTGCGGGCTTGCCCCCTCCTCGTCACTCACGCGACCGTCCGGATCATCAGAACGACGAACCGGGTTCGCGAAGAAACGCCGTCTCCTCATCGGTCGACTCACGGCCGAGAATCGCGTTCCGGTGCGGAAAGCGGCCGAAGCGCTCGACCACGGCCGCATGCCGCAACGCGAAGCGGTGATAACTCTCGCACCCTGCCTCGCCGCGAATGCCCGCGCACAGGCGCACGGCCTCGCGCTGGCTCTCGATCGACTCGTCGTGCTCGAACGGCAGATACGCGAACGCGCGGTGATGGCCGCTCGGCAGTTGCGCATCCCAGCCGGCCGCGACGACGCGGCGTGCGAGCGCGAGCGCCTTCGGATCGGCGGCAAACGCGCGCGGCGTGCCGCGATGGATGTTGCGCGAGAACTGGTCGAGCACGACGATCAACGCAAGCGCACCCTCCGGCGAACCGGCCCAGTGATCGCATGCGCCGTCGCACGCGGCGTCGAGCAGCGCGCCGTAGCGCGTGCGCAGTACGTCGTCGAACGCCGCGCCGCCGTTGAACCAGATCTTGCGCTCCTGCCCGAATTCGGCCGAGCCCGGTTCGCCGAACCAGAAATCCAGAATCTCGCGCGCTTGCGGATCCAGCGCCGCCGCGCCCGCCGCCCCGGTGTCGATCGTCATGCAAACTCCAGTACGAGGCGCCGCGTGCGCGCGCTCTTCTTTTCAAGTTTCGCGACGCGCAGGTCGCCGATTTCCGACGTGTTGCGCACATGCGTGCCGCCGCACGGCTGCAGGTCGACCTGCTCGATGCGCAGCAGCCGCACGCGGCCAAGGCCCATCGGCGGCTTCACGCTCATCGTGCGCACGAGTTCGGGCCGCTCGGCCATCTCGTCGTCGGTAATCCATTCGGTCGTGACCGGATGCGCGCCGGCGACCAGGCCGGCGAGGCGCCGCTCGACGTCGTCGCGGTCGATCGCTTCGGACGTCGCGAAATCGAGCCGCACATAGTCGGCCGTCACGCTGCAGCCGTCGACCGCGTACGGCAGCACCGCGCACATCAGGTGCGCGGCCGTATGCAGGCGCATGTGCCGGTAGCGGCGCAGCCAGTCGATCTCCGCGACCACGCGCGTGCCGGGCACGAGCGTCGCGACGCGCGCCTCCTGCCCCGGTGCCGGCACGTGCAAGGCGTCGTCGGGCGTCGCGCCGTCGAACCTTGCCTTGCGCGTATCGGCGATCCCGAGCGTGCTGCCGTCGGGCAGGGTCAGCGTGCCGGTGTCGCCGGCCTGGCCGCCACCGAGCGGATAAAACACGGTGCGGTCGAGCCGGATGCCGTCGTCGCCGATGGCCTGAACGATCGCGTCGCACCGCGTGAGGTACGCGTCTTCGCGAAACAGCGCTTGTGTCGTCATCGGGCGAGCCTCGTATCGATTGCGGGAAACGGCCAGTGTCGCGCCGCGCGGCGCGCGCGCCCAGACGCAGATCGTCCCGCGCGCGGGCAGCGGCGTACCGGTCAATCAACCGGGCCGGTTGCGCATCCAGTCGGCCGTGTCGTAGAACGAATGCATGAGCCGCTCGCGCAGCGGCTCGGGCAGTCCGACATCCTCCATCGCCCACGCCATGCAGCGCAGCCACTGGTCGCGCTCGACCGATGCGATCGGGAACGGCAGGTGCCGCGCGCGCAGCCGCGGATGGCCGAACCGGTCGATGTAGTGGTCGGGCCCGCCGAGCCAGCCGCACAGGAACCAGAACAGCTTGTCGCGCGAACCGTCGAGCGATGCCGGGTGCAGCGCGCGAATCTGCGCGAACTCGGGCTCGAGGTCCATCAGGTCGTAGAAGCGGTCCACCATTTCGCGCACGCGGGCTTCGCCGCCCACGAGCTCGAACGCCGTCGGCTGCGACGGCGCATCGTCATTCACATCGGTCATACGGATAGTCGGAAAACGGGATCTTCGGGGCCGCCGGCGACACTCATGCGTCGCGCAGCGACTGCAGCGCGGGGCGCCGCAACACATTATGCAGGCTCAGCCAGCCGGCCGCACCGGCGCACGCGACGCCGGCCGCGATGCCGGCCGGCACGAGCCACGGATCGACGGCGAGCCGGAAATCGAACACGCGCGACGCGAGCACCCAGCCGACCGCGATCGCGCCCGCCGACGCCAGCGCGCCGGACAGCGCGCCGACCACGACGAATTCCGCGCGCTGCACCGCATTGACCTGCGCGCGCGACGCGCCGAGCGCGCGCAGCAGCGCGGCTTCGCGCACCCGCTCGTCGCGCGAGCCGGCGAGCGCCGTGTACAGCACGAGCACGCCGGCCGCCAGCGTGAACGCGAACAGGAACTGCACCGCGCCGACCACCTGCAGCATCATCCGCTGCAGTTGCGCGAGGATCGGCGCGACGTCGATCGCGGTCAGGTTCGGGTAGCGCGCGATCAGCGGATCGAGCAACGCGGCGTCTGATGCAGGCAGATGGAAGCTCGTGAGGTAGACGGCCGGGAAATCCTTCAGCACCCGCGGCGGCATCAGCACGAAGAAGTTGACGCGAAACGTGCCCCAGTCGAGCTTGCGCACGCTCGTGATCGGCGCGTCGACCGTCAGCCCCGTCACGTCGAAGCGCAGCGTGTCGCCCGGCTTCACGTTCAGCATCTTCGCGAGGCCGGCCTCGATCGAGATCTGCGGCGCGGCCGCGGTGCCGAACCAGTCGCCTGCGACGATCCGGTTGTCGGACGGCAGCTCGGTCGTATACGACAGGTTGAACTCGCGGTCGACGAGCCGACGCGCCTCGTCGGACGGGTACGCGTCCGGATTCACCGGCTTGCCGTTGATCGCGACGAGGCGGCCGCGCACCATCGGCGCGGGCACCGCGTCGCGCACGCCGTGCGCGGCCAGATAGGCCGCGACGTCGTCGCGCTGGTCGGGCTGAATGTCGATCAGGAACTGGTTCGGCGCATCGGGCGGCGTCGATTGCCGCCAGCCCGCGACGAGGTCGTTGCGCGTGATCGCGATCAGCAGCAGGCACATCAGGCCGAGCGCGAGCGCGGTGATCTGCAGCGCGCTGGCCGTGCCGCGCCGGTGCAGCGACGCGAGCGCATAGCGCCAGCCGACGCCCGCGGCCACGCGCGCGTTGCGCACCGCGCGCGCGGCGGCGAACAGCACGAGCCGCGCGATCAGCGCGAAACCGACCAGCGCGCCGGCGAAGCCGCCCGCGACGATCAGGCCGAGCTTCAGGTCGCCGGCGGCCGCGATCAGCAGCCCTGCGAACAGCACGACGCCGACCGCATACGCGGCCCACGCGGTGCGCGACGCATCGCCCCACTCGCGGCGCAGCACGCGCACCGGCGGCACGCGCGTGAGCGGCACGAGCGGCGGCAGCGCGAAGCCGAGCAGCAGCACGAGCGCGGCACCCACGCCGATGAGCGCCGGCCACAGCGTGGGCGGCGGCAGCACGACTTCGATCAGGCCGCCGAGCGCGGCCAGCAACGCCCAGTGGCCGGCGTAGCCGAGCACCGCGCCCGCGGCGCCCGACACGATCCCGATGCCGACGAATTCGAGCGCGAACAGTGCGCCGAGCGTGCGGCGGCTCACGCCGAGGCAGCGCATCGTCGCACAGCCGTCGAGATGGCGCCGCATGTAGCGCTGCGCGGCCATCGCGATCGCGACCGCCGCGAGCAGCGCGGTCAGCAGCGCGACGAGCGTCAGGAAATGGCGCGCGCGATCCAGCGTCTGCCGCACCTGCGGCTGGCCTTCCTGCAACGACTCGAGCCCGACGCCGCGCAGCTTCCCGCCATCGACGCGCTCGTGCGCATAGGTTTCGAAGCGCGCGACGGCCTGCGCATCGCCGGCGACCAGCAGCCGGTACGTGACGCGGCTGCCGTAACCCGTGAGCCCCGTCGCGGCGAGTTCGTCCGCGCGCATCATCAGCCGCGGCGAAAAATTGACGAACGAAAAGCCGCGATCGAGTTCGCGGGAGATCGACGCTGCGACCGTGAACGTGCGCAGCCCGACACGCACCGTATCGCCCGCCTTCAGGTGCAGCGCGTCGAGCAGCGCGGGGTCGGCCCACACGGTGCCGGGTGCGGGAATCGCTGTCGCCTTGTGCGCGGCGGCGGCGCCGGCCGGCAGGATCTCGACCGCACCGCGCAGCGGATATCCGGGCGACACGGCCTTCACGGCCGCGAGGCGCGCGGGCGCTGCGTCGGCCGTCTGCCCGCCCGCGGCGGACGCGATCATGCTCGGGAAAATCGCGGTCGTCGCGGTACGCAGGCCGAGCGCGCGGGCCTGACGGTCGAACGACGGATCGACGGGACGGTCGGCGCGCACGACGAAATCCGCGCCGAGCATCTGGCGCGCGTCGCGCTCGAGCCCCTGGCGCAGCCGGTCGGCGAGAAAGCCGACGCTCGTCAGTGCCGCGACCGCGAGCACCAGTGCGAGTACGAGCAGCGTCAACTCGCCCGCGCGCCAGTCGCGCGCGGTCATCCGTGCGGCCTGGCGGATCAGGTCGCGCAGGCCGAAGCGGCCGGCATGCGCGGGCGTGTCATGGCCGGGTTGTCCGGCCGGCGGCTGCGCCGCGTGTTGCCGCCCCTTCAATCGCGCTTACCCCCGATCGAGTTGAGCCGCGACACCATGTGGTTCGCCATCCCGCGAAAACCGCCCGACACGCCGCGCCACAGGCGCGGCAGCGCCCAGGCCGAAGCGGCGACGAAGGCCGCGAGCAGCACGAGGAACGCGAGCGGGACGAAGAATGCGAGCGCGAGCCCGCCGACCACGAGGCCGTCCTCGGTCGACGACGCAACCCAGTTCGAAATCGGTTCGGGAGACAGGTTGATCAGCGCGCGCGTACCGGCCTTCGCCACGTGCGCGGCGCCGGCGAGCGAACCGCCTGCAAGGCCCGCGACGGCGAGCACGGTCGGATCGGCATGGCCGAGCGCGCCGGCTGCGAGCACGGCGCCGGCCGGGATGCGGATGAAGGTATGCACGGCATCCCACAGCGAGTCGAACGCGGGGATCTTGTCGGCAAGGAATTCGGTGACGGTGAGCACGGCGGCGGCGCCGATGACCCACGGCGACATCAGGACGGCCAGCGTGTCGGGCAGGTGGAGCCAGCCGACCCGCGCCAGCACGCCGGCGATCAGCACCGTCAGGTACAGGCGCAGCCCGCTCGCCCACGCGAGCCCCGCGCCGAGCGAAATGGCTTCGATCATGGCCCTCTCCTTGCACTTTCCGTGCGCTTTGCCGATCGATCGGATCGGGTCGGTCAGACCGGCCGCGCGGCGCGTGGCGACCGGCGCCGCAGGCCGCGAACGGCACAACGACATTCAGGCCCGAATGCGTTCCATTATAGACAGGCTAACCGGGCAGCCGGCGCAATTCCGCAGTGCAGTGCCCGGGCGCAGCGCGTCCGGGACTCCATCGTCAGGCGGCCGACGACAGCTTGAGGCCGATCAGCCCGGCGACGATCAGCGCGGCGCTCGCGACGCGCGCGACGGTCAGCGCCTCGCCCATCATCACGATGCCGAACACGAACGCGCCGACCGCGCCGATGCCCGTCCACACCGCGTACGCGGTGCCGAGCGGCAACTGGCGCATCGCGACCGCGAGCAGCCCGAAGCTGGCCAGCGCCGTCACGATCGTAAACACCGACGGGCCGAGCTTCGTGAAGCCGTCCGACGATTTCATGCCGGCCGCCCAGGCCACTTCCAGCAAACCGGCAATCAACAACAATACCCACGCCATCGCGACGTACTCCGGATCGGATGGGGCCGTCCCCGTTGAAGCGAATGACCCGGGGTCGTCCCCGGGCGGCGCCGAGTATAACAAGAGGCTTACGGACACGCCGGACGCGGCGCACGGCCGGCGGCCGATCCGGGGCAGGATCGGCCGGGCCCGGTCAGTTCGGCATCAATTCGACACACGCTTCGGCGCGACGCCGCCGACGCAGCGGTCGTCGCGGTACAGCGCCCACTCCTCGCACACGCGGCCATCCTTGAACATGCACATCCCGACCTGTCCGCTCGGCAGGCTGCGGATCACGTGGCGACCGCCGAGCTTCTCGCAGTTGACCGACGCGGGATTGGCGAGCGCTGCCTGCGCGGGCGGCTGTTGCCCCGGCGGCAGCGGTTGGGCGAACGCGCCGGGCGCAGTCAGCGCCAGCGCACAGATGACGGCCAGACGGACGGACATTGCACGCTCCTCGTTTTTGTTCGCGGAACGGTCAGCATAACGGGGAATCCGCGGCCGGTGTGCAAGGCCGGCGCCGGCCGCACGACTGTCGCGCCGGCGCAACCCTGCCCGCGCGGCGTCACGCCGGCCCGGGCTGCCGCCGCCGTGCGATGCCCGTCACGCGGCGCCGACCAGCCGGTAGCCGACGCCCGTCTCGGTGACGATGTACTCGGGCTGTGCCGGGTCGCGCTCGAGCTTCTGGCGCAGGTGCGCCATGTAGATGCGCAGGTAGTGATGGCTCTCGACGTGCGACGGCCCCCACACGTCGCGCAGCAACTGGCGGTGCGTAAGCACGCGCCCCGCGTGCCGCACGAGCGTCGCAAGCAGCCGGTATTCGAGCGGCGTCAGATGCACGATCTCGCCGTCGCGCCACACCTGGCGCAGCGCGAGATCGACGGTCACGGTGCCGAAGCTCACCTTCGGCGTCTCGTTCGCGCCGCCCTGGTTGCGCCGGCGCAGTTGCGCGCGAATCCGCGCGCGCAGTTCGGACACGCCGAACGGCTTGGTCAGGTAGTCGTCGGCGCCCGCGTCGAGCGCCGCGACCTTCTCCTCTTCCTGCGTGCGCGCGGACAGCACGATCACCGGCACCTCGGACCAGCCGCGCAGCTCGCGGATCACGTCGAGGCCATCGGTATCGGGCAGGCCGAGGTCAACGATCACGAGATCGGGCTTGCGCGTCGCCGCGTCGATCAGCCCCTGCTTGCCCGTCTCGGCCTCGAACACGGCGATGTCCTCCTCCTCGAGCGCGGCACGCACGAAGCGGCGGATCTGCTTTTCGTCCTCGATCAGGACAACGGTCAGGCTGGGTTCACTCATGATCTGGCAATGGCTCGGATGGGGACGATGCGCCCGGCACGTCGGATTCGTCGTCGGGCACGGCGGGCGCGGCCGGCGGCGTCTCGACCGGCAGCGTGAACCAGAAGCGCGCGCCCGTCACGCGGCCGTCGGGCGCGGTGCGGTTGAGCGCGCCGATTCTACCGCCGTGCGCCTCGACGATCGCACGGCAGATCGCGAGGCCGAGCCCGATGCCCGGCGTCGCCGATTCCTTCTCGCCGCGCGTGAACTTGTCGAAGATCCGCGTTTCCATGCCGGCCGGCAGGCCCGGGCCGTAATCGTCGACGTGCACGCGCACGAACGGGTTCCCGTAGGGCAGCCCATCGTCGGTCACGCGCTCCGCGCCGATATCGAGCGGCGTGTCGGGCGGCGTGTACTTCGCCGCGTTCTCGAACAGGTTGGTGAACAGGCGTTCCATCAGCACCGCGTCCATCTGCAGCAGCGGCAGGTCGGCCGGCAGCGACACGCGCGCGGGATGGCGCGCGAGCACGCGCTTGCACGCGGCGAGCGCGGCGCCGACGGTTTCCTCGAGCAGCGACCACTGGCGCTTGAGCTGCAGGCTGCCGGCCTGCAGCCGCGCCATGTCGAGCAGGTTCGTGACGATGCCCGTCATCCGCAGCGCCTCGTCGTGGATCGCGTCGACGAGCTCTCCCTCGCGCTGCGCGAAGCGTTCGGCCGCCGCGGCGTCGCCGCCCTGCGCGGCCGCGCGCCCGTTCGCGAGCATCGACGAGAAGCCGACGATCGTCGTGAGCGGCGTGCGCAGGTCGTGCGAGATCGCCGACAGCAGCGAGTTGCGCAGCCGCTCGGATTCCATATTGACGAGCGCGTCGCGCGCGATCTCGACGTAGTGCACGCGTTCCAGCGCGAGCGCGATCTGCGCGGCGAATGCGTCGAGCATCCGCAGCTGTTCGGGCACCTCGAGCTCGCGCGGCTCGCGCGACACGACCGCGAGCACGCCGCGCGTGCGCATCGGCGCCTTCAGCGGCAGGTACAGCGCGGCCGTCGCGGGCAGCGTGTCGGTGCCGCGGCCGGCCGGCTTCTGCTGGTCGTACACCCACTGGCCGACGTCGCTGTCGAGATCGGCGCCCGTCAGCGTGACGGCCGCGTCGGGCTCCTCGATCTTCTGGCGCACCTTGTCCGCGCTGTCGGGCAGCAGGAACGCGACACGCGCGCGGAACACCTCGCCCACGTGGCGGCTGCCGATCTCGACGATCTGCTCGGTCGTCAGCGCCGCGCCCAGCTCGCGCGCCATCGCGTAGATCGCGCCGGTGCGGCGCTCGCGGCGCTGCGCGATGCTCGCCTCGCGCGTCAGCGTCGACGTCAGGTGGCTGATCACGAGCGACGTCAGCAGCATCCCGAAGAAGGTCAGCAGGTATTGCGTATCGCTGACCGAGAACGACATGCGCGGCGGCACGAAGAAGAAATCGAATGCGGCCACCGACAGGAACGACTGCAGCACGCCCGGGCCGCGCCCGAGCCGCACGGCCGAGAACACGACGCCGAGCAGGTACAGCATCACGAGGTTCGTGAGGTCGAGCCGCTCGGACACGACGTTTGCGACGACGGTGATCGCCGCGCAGATCGCGGCCGCGTACACGTAGTGCCGCGGCGGCGAACGGTGCGTGCCGAACTTCGCGAACGCATCGCGCCAGTCGCGCGCACGCGGGTCGAGCGGCGCCGCGCGCGCCTCGTCGCTCGCGGACGCGCGGATCAGCATCAGGTCGACGTCGCCCGCGCGTTCGGCGAGCTGCTCGCCGAACGGCCGCGCGAAGCGGCGCATGAGCCCGACCTTCGGCGAGCCGCCCGCGACGATCTTCGACACGTTGCGCACCTTCGCATAGCCGATCAGCGCGGCGACCGCGTCGCCGCCGGCGAGCGTGGCCGTTTCCGCGCCGAGTTCGGCCGCGAGCTTCAGCGCGTCGAGCGTGCGCTGCCGCTGCGCGTCGGGCAGCCGCTGCAGGCGCGGCGTCTCGACATACACGGCGATCCAGTCGGCCTTCAGGCTCGCGGCGAGCCGCGCGGCCGCGCGCACGAGCGTCGGCGCTTCGGCGCCCGGGCCGACGCACACGAGCAGCCGCTCGCGCGCCTGCCAGATGCGCTGGATCGAACGGTCGGCGCGGTATTCGCGCATCTGCGCATCGACGCGATCGGCCGTGCGCCGCAGCGCCAGTTCGCGCAACGCGATCAGGTTGCCCTTGCGGAAGAAGTTGCGCACCGCGCGCTCGGCCTGCTGCGCGAGATAGACCTTGCCGTCGCGCATCCGCTCGAGCAGTTCCTCGGCCGGCAGGTCGACGAGCGTGACTTCGTCGGCCGCGTCGAACACGCGGTCGGGCACCGTCTCCCACACGCGGATGCCGGTGATCGCGCCGACCACGTCGTTCAGGCTTTCGAGGTGCTGGACATTGACGGTCGTATAGACGTCGATGCCCGCGTCGAGCAGTTCGTAGACGTCCTGCCAGCGCTTCAGGTGCCGTGCGCCCTGCACGTTCGAATGCGCGAGTTCGTCGACCAGGATCAGTTGCGGCTGGCGCGCGAGCGCGCCATCGAGATCGAATTCGGCGAGCGTGCGGCCGCGATAGTCGATGCGCGCGAGCGGCAGCACGTCGAGGCCGTCGAGCAGTGCGGCGGTTTCGCCTCGGCCGTGGGTTTCGACGATGCCGACGACGACGTCGACGCCGTCCTGCAGGCGCTGGCGCGCGGCCTGCAGCATCGCGTAGGTCTTGCCGACGCCGGCCGATGCGCCGAAGAAGATCTTGAGCTGGCCGCGCCGCTGCTTTTCTTCGTCTCGCTGCAGCTTGTCGAGGAGTTGGTCTGGATCGGGACGGTTCATGCGTCAGGAAAGCGGAGCGCCCGGATGCGCGCGAGTACGAGCATTGTTGTTCCAAATCGCCGCAAAAGGCAAAGACGGCGCATGCGCCGTCGGGAAAATGCGCGTCCGGCGCGGCTCGAGCCGTGCCGGGCACCGGTTGCCGGGCCTGAAGCCCGGATGCACGATCAGTGCGCGGCCTGCGCCGCGTCGAGCGCGAGGTTAAGCTTCAGCACGTTCACGCGCGGCTCGCCGAGCACGCCGAACTGGCGGCCCTTCGTGTTCGCGGCAACGAGCTGCGCGACCGCGTCGGGCGCCAGGTTGCGCGCCTTTGCGACCCGCTCGACCTGGTATGCGGCGGCGGCCGGCGTGATCTCCGGATCGAGGCCGCTCGCCGACGCCGTCACGAGATCGACCGGCACGGGCTTCGACATGTCGGTGCCGGCATCGCGCAGCGCGGCGATGCGCCCCTTCACCTGGTCGGCGAGCGACGGATTCAGCGGGCCGAGGTTCGAGCCGCCGGAACCGGTCGCGTTGTACGGCATCGGCGCCGTGGCCGACAGCCGGCCCCAGAAGTACTTCGGCGCATCGAACGGCTGGCCGATCAGCGCGGAGCCGACCGCCTTGCCGTCCTTCTCGATCAGGCTGCCGTTCGCCTGCGACGGGAACACGGCCTGGCCGAACACGGTCATCACGGCCGGATACGCGAGCCCCGTCACCGCGGCAAGCACGACAAAGAGCACGACGAGCGGACGAATCAACGTTTTCATGATGTTTCCTTCAAGACCTCAGGCCCAGCCGAGTGCGGCGAGCGTCATGTCGATCAGCTTGATGAACGGGAACGGCAGCAGCACGCCGCCGAGGCCGTAGACCAGCAGGTTGCGGCGCAGCAGCGATGCGGCGCCGAGCGGCCGGTACGTGACGCCCTTCAGCGCGAGCGGGATCAGCGCGACGATGATCAGCGCGTTGAAGATCACCGCCGACAGGATCGCGGATGCCGGCGACGTCAAGTGCATGATGTCGAGCACGCGCAACTGCGGGTACGTGGTCACGAACGCGGCCGGGATGATCGCGAAGTACTTCGCGATGTCGTTCGCGATCGAGAACGTCGTCAGCGAGCCGCGCGTCATCAGCATCTGCTTGCCGATCTCGACGATCTCGATCAGCTTCGTCGGGTTGGAATCGAGGTCGACCATGTTGCCCGCTTCCTTCGCGGCCTGCGTGCCCGTGTTCATCGCGACCGCCACGTCGGCCTGCGCGAGCGCCGGCGCGTCGTTGGTGCCGTCGCCCGTCATCGCGACGAGGCGCCCCGCCGCCTGATGCTCGCGGATCGTCGCGAGCTTGGTTTCCGGCGTCGCTTCCGCGAGGAAATCGTCGACGCCCGCTTCCGCCGCGATCGCCGCGGCCGTCAGCCGGTTGTCGCCCGTCACCATCACGGTCTTGATGCCCATCTTGCGCAGTTCCGCGAAGCGCTCCTTGATGCCGCCCTTCACGATGTCCTTCAGCTCGATCACGCCGAGCACGCGCGCCGCCCCTTCATGCAGGTCGGCCACGACGAGCGGCGTGCTGCCGCGGCGCGCGACGTCGTCGACCGCGCGGCGCACTTCTTCCGGGAAGCGGCTGCCGTGCGTCTCGACATAGCGGCGGATCGCGTCGGCCGCGCCCTTGCGGATCTCGCGGCCGGGCAGGTCGACGCCGCTCATCCGCGTCTGCGCGGAGAAGCCGAGGAACGTCGCATGGAGTTGCCCCATGTCGCGCTGGCGAATGTTGAAGCGCTCCTTCGCGAGCACGACGATGCTGCGGCCTTCCGGCGTTTCGTCGGCGAGCGACGACAGTTGCGCGGCGTCGGCCAGCGCTTCCTCGGTCACGCCCGGCGCGGGCACGAACATCGACGCCTGGCGGTTGCCGAGCGTGATCGTGCCGGTCTTGTCGAGCAGCAGCACGTCGACGTCGCCGGCCGCTTCCACCGCGCGGCCCGACGTCGCGATCACGTTCGCCTGCATCATCCGGCTCATCCCTGCCACGCCGATCGCGGACAGCAGCCCGCCGATCGTCGTCGGGATCAGGCACACGAGCAGCGCGACGAGCGCGGTGATCGTCACCACGTGGCCGGCCTTCATCGCGTCGACCGCGAACGTCGAGAACGGCAGCAGCGTCGCGGTCGCGAGCAGCATCACGATCGTCAGCGCGACGAGCAGGATCGTCAGCGCGATCTCGTTCGGCGTCTTCTTGCGCTTCGCGCCTTCGACCATCGCGATCATCCGGTCGAGGAACGCCTCGCCGGGGTTCGCCGTGACCTTCACGACGATCCAGTCGGACAGCACGCGCGTGCCGCCCGTTACCGACGAGAAGTCGCCGCCCGATTCGCGGATCACCGGCGCGGATTCGCCGGTGATCGCCGATTCGTCGACCGACGCAACGCCGTCGACGACCTCGCCGTCGGCCGGGATCACGTCGCCGGTCTCGACGAGCACGATGTCGCCACGGCGCAGGTCGGATGCGGTCGTGACGCGGATCGGCGACTTCGGATGCGGCTCGTTGAGCTTCTTCGCCATCACGTCCTTCTTCGCGCTGCGCAGCGATGCGGCCTGCGCCTTCGAGCGCCCTTCGGCGAGCGCTTCGGCGAAGTTCGCGAACAGCACCGTGAACCACAGCCACAGCGCGATCGCGAGGATGAAGCCCGCGGGCGCCTCGGCCTGGCCGGCAAGCGCCGCGATCCACAGAATCGTGGTCAGGATGCTGCCGACGTATACGCAGAACATCACCGGGTTGCGGAACTGCGTGCGCGGCGTGAGTTTCTTGAACGAATCCACGATCGCCGGGCGCAGCAGCGCCGGATCGAACATGGACCGTGTTGCGGAATGTTGAGTCATTGCGATCTCTTCAATCTCTTCAGTCTTTTCAATGTGTGACCATGCGGGCGCGCGTCACGCGCCCAGCCACATCATCAGGTGCTCGACGCCAGGGCCGAGCGCAAGCGCCGGCACGTAGGTCAGCGCGCCCACCAGCAGCACGGTGCCGAGCAGCAGCACGACGAACAGCGGACCGTGTGTCGGCAGCGTGCCGCTCGTCACCGCGATGCGCTTCTTCGCGGCGAGCGAGCCGGCGATCGCCAGCACCGGCACGATCGTGCCGAAGCGGCCGAACCACATCGCGATCGCGGTCATCCAGTTATAGAACGGCGTGCCGACCGTCAGGCCCGCGAACGCGCTGCCGTTGTTGTTCGCGGCCGAGCTGAACGCGTACAGGATTTCCGAGAAGCCGTGCGGGCCCGGGTTCGCGATGCCGGCCTTGCCTGCATCGGCGAGCACGGCGATCGACGTGCCGACCAGCACCAGCAGCGGCGTGAGCAGCACGACGATCGACACCATCTTCATCTCGTACGACTCGATCTTCTTGCCGACGTATTCCGGCGTGCGGCCGATCATCAGGCCGGCGACGAACACCGCGAGCAGCGCGAACACGAGCATCCCGTAGAGGCCCGAGCCGACCCCGCCGTAGACCACCTCGCCGAGCTGCATCAGCAGCATCGGCACGAGGCCGCCGAGCGGCGTCAGCGAATCGTGCATCGTGTCGACCGCGCCGCACGACGCGGCCGTCGTCGCGACCGTGAAGATGCCGGTCTGCGCGATCCCGAAGCGGGTTTCCTTGCCTTCCATGTTGCCGCCCGACTGCAGCGCGCTCGCCGACTGGTCGACGTGCAGCGCGGCGAGCGTCGGGTTGCCGCCCTGCTCGGCGCTCACCTCGACGCCGACCGCGACCGCGAACGCGACCGTCATCGCCGCGAGCACGGCGATGCCCTGCCGGCGGTCGCCGATCACGCGGCCGAACACGAGGCACAGCGCGGCCGGGATGATCAGGATCGCGAAGATCTGGATGAAGTTCGCGAACGGCGTCGGATTCTCGTACGGGTGCGCGGAGTTCGCGTTGAAGAAGCCGCCGCCGTTGGTGCCGAGCATCTTGATCGCTTCCTGCGACGCAACCGGGCCCATCGCGAGCGTCTGCTTCGTGAGCGGGGTCGGCACCGTCACCGGAGCGCCCTTGTCGTCCTTCACCGGGTTGCCCTGCGCGTCGAGCTTCGGCGCCGCATAGGTGCTCGCCTGCAGCACCGGCACGTCCTGGTACGCCTTCATGTTCTGGATCACGCCCTGGCTCATCAGCAGCGCGGCGACGATCATCGACATCGGCACGAGCACGTACATCGTCACGCGCGTGAGGTCGACCCAGAAGTTGCCGATGGTCTGCGCGGTGTGGCGCGCGAAGCCGCGGACCAGCGCGATCACAACGACGATGCCGGTCGCCGCCGACAGGAAGTTCTGCACGGTCAGGCCGAGCATCTGCGTCAGGTAGCTGACGGTCTGCTCCGGCGTGTAGTCCTGCCAGTTCGTGTTGGTGACGAAGCTGACGGCCGTGTTGAACGCGCCGTCGACCGTCATCGCGCCGAACTGCTGCGGGTTGCCGGGCAGGAAGCCCTGCAGGCGCAGCAGGCCGTAGAGGAACAATGCGCCGAGCGCGTTGAATGCGATCGTCGCGATCGCGTACTGCTTCCAGCTCATCTCGCTGCCGGCGTCAACGCCGGCGATGCGGTACAGCGCGCGTTCGAGCGGCCCGAACACGCGCACGACGCGCGAGCTGCCGTCCATCACGGCCGTCAGGTAGCGCGCGACCGGTACGGCCGCCGCCAGCAGCACGACGATGAACAGCAGCATCTGCAACAGGTTGTTCGCGTTCATTCGATGTCCTCCGCGCGCAGCAGCGCAAAGACGAGATACGCGAACAGCAGGGCTGTCGATGCGCCCGCCAGCCAAAGCATCCAGGTCATGCTCGCCCCCCGCGACCGTATTGCACGAGCTTCTCGCAACCGGCAACCAAACCGAGGATCAGCACGGTGAAAAGCACCAGGGCGCCGATGAATACCCCATCCATTTTTGTGTTCTCCGTCGTCGAAATCAGACGACTAGAACCTTATGGGAACGCACGTAAAGGACGGGTCAAAGGTATCGGGGCGGATATAAAAAACGTGTAAACGCGAGGCGGGAGAAAAACGGACGCGGGACGGGCGGCGCCGCAGCGCCGCCCGCGAAGGCGCGTGCCGGCGTGGCGCCGGCACGAAAGGAACGGTCAGGGAACGAGGATCGTCGAGCCGGTGGTCTTGCGCGCTTCGAGATCTTCATGCGCGCGGCCGACTTCCGCGAGCGGATAGCGCTGGTTGATGCTCGTCTTCACCTTGCCCGACAGGATCACGTCGAACAGCTCGGCGGCCGCGGCTTCGAGATCGGCGCGCTTCGCGATGTACGAGAACAGCGTCGGCCGCGTGAAGAACAGCGAGCCGCGCGACGAGAACTCCTTCGAGTCGATCGGCGGCAGCGGGCCCGACGCGTTGCCGAAGCTGACGAACAGCCCGAGCGGCGCGAGGCTGTCGAGCGAGCCGATGTAGGTGTCCTTGCCGATCGAATCGTAGACGACCGGCACACCCGCGCCGTTCGTGATCTCCTTCACGCGCTGCGTGAAGTTCTCGCGCGTGTAGACGACCGGGTGGTCGCAGCCGTGCGCCTTCGCCAGCGCGGCTTTCTCGTCGGAGCCGACCGTGCCGATCACGGTCGCGCCGAGCGCCTTCGCCCACTGGCACACGAGCAGGCCGACGCCGCCGGCCGCCGCGTGGATCAGGATCGTGTCGCCGGCCTTCACCGGATAGGTGCGGCGTAGCAGGTAGTGCGCGGTCAGGCCTTGCAGCATCACCGACGCCGCGTCGTCGTAGCTGATGCCGTCCGGCAGCTTCACGAGCCGCTCGGCCGGCATCACGCGCTCCTGCGCATACGCGCCCGGCAGCTGCCCGACATAGGCGACGCGGTCGCCGACCTTGAGCGCGGTCACGCCGTCGCCGACGGCCGTCACCTCGCCCGCGGCCTCCATCCCGAGGCCGCCGGGCAGCGGCTGCGGATAGAGGCCCGTGCGGAAATACACGTCGATGTAGTTGAGCCCGACCGCGTGCTGCCGGATGCGGACTTCGCCCGCCTTCGGCGCGCCGACCTCGACATCGACCCACTTCATCACGTCGGGGCCGCCCGGCTGGTCGTATCGGATTGCTTTCGGCATCGTTTCGCTCCTCGTCTGTCAATCGGTCAGGAAAAATCCGGGTCGCCGATGCGCGGGTCGGCCGATTCATGCGGGAACCGGGCGGCAGGTGCGCGTCGCGACGCACGATTCTCGCGCGTCGCCGCCGTCCATGCATGGCCCTGCCGCCGGCAGGGGCAATCGGGCGCAGCAAGCGCCTAGCAAACGTCCTGCATGTTCCGCGCCAGATCGTCGAGCAGCATCCGCGCGGTCGCGACGTTGGTCGCGACCGGCACGTCGTGCACGTCGCATGCGCGCACGAGCGCGGTGATGTCGGGATCGTGCGGCTGAGCGGTCATCGGGTCGCGCAGGAACACGACGATGTCGATGCGGCCGTCGGCCAGCTCCGCGCCGATCTGCAGGTCGCCGCCGAGCGGCCCCGACAGCTTGCGCTCGACCTCCAGCCCGTGCGCGGCCGCGATGCGGCCGCCCGTCGTGCCCGTCGCGACCAGCCGGCATTGCGCCAGCGTCTCGCGAAATTGACCCGCGAGCGCGACGATCTCGTCCTTCTTCGCGTCGTGCGCAATCAGTGCGATGCGGGGTTTGCTCATCTCCGGTTCCTTTGTCGTTTGGTTTTTGTCGTGATCGTGATTCGGCGGGCTCGCGTCAGAACGTGCCCGGATACGCGCCGCCGTCGAGCAGCCAGTTCTGCCCGGTGATATAGCCGGCATGTACGCTGCACAGGAACGCGCACGCCGCGCCGAATTCCTCGCGCGTGCCGAGGCGGCCGGCCGGGATGTCCTTCGTGCGCCGCGCGCGCATTTCGTCGACCGTCACACCCTGCGCCCGCGCCGACGCCGCGAGCGTCGTCGCGATCCGGTCGGTGTCGAACAGCCCCGGCAGCAGGTTGTTGATGGTGACGCCCTGCCCCGCGACCTTGCGCGACAGCCCCGCGACGAAGCCGGTCAGACCCGAGCGCGCACCGTTCGACAGCGCCAGCACGTCAATCGGCGCCTTCACGGCCGAACTCGTGATGTTGACGATCCGGCCGAAGCCGCGCGCGATCATCCCGTCGACGGTCGCGCGGATCAGCTCGATCGGCGTCAGCATGTTCGACTCGAGCGCGCGGATCCAGTCGTCGTGCGAGAAGTCGCGGAAGTCGCCGGGCGGCGGGCCGCCGGCATTCGTCACGAGAATGTCCGGCTGCGGGCACGCGGCGAGCGCGGCCGCGCGTCCGTCCGGCGTCGTGATGTCGCACGCGACCGCCGTGACCGACACGCCCGACGCCGCGCGGATCGCGTCGGCGGTAGCTTCGAGCGTGTCGCGCGTGCGCGCGACGATCACGAGGTTCACGCCCTCGGCGGCCAGCGCTTCCGCGCAGCCGCGCCCGAGGCCCTTGCTTGCCGCGCACACGAGCGCGGTCTTTCCTGCGATGCCGAGATCCATCGTCGATTCCCTGGTGGCGACGCGCGCCGATGCGGCCCCGAGTCGCGCCGGCGGGCGGGCGAACGGGCGTGCGCGGCACGCGGATTGTCGTGAGACGTCGATAATATCCGGATCATGCGACGCGCCTTGGTAAAATTGCGGCCATAAGCGGCGGCCGGCTTGCGCCCGCCACCGCACCGATCCCCTTTTGCCGCCAGGGCACCCCCGTCATGAAACAGGACAGCCGTTTCCCGAATCTCTTCATCCTCGATCACCCGCTGATCCAGCACAAGCTCACCCACATGCGCGACAAGGACACGTCGACGCGCACGTTCCGCGAGCTGCTGCGCGAGATCACGCTGCTGATGGGCTATGAGATCACCCGCAACCTGCCGATCACGACCAGACGGGTCGAAACCCCGCTCGTCGAGGTCGACGCGCCCGTGATCGCGGGCAAGAAGCTCGCGATCGTGCCCGTGCTGCGCGCGGGCATCGGGATGTCGGACGGCCTGCTCGACCTGGTCCCGTCCGCGCGCGTCGGCCACATCGGCGTGTACCGCGCCGAAGACCACCGCCCGGTCGAATACCTCGTGCGCCTGCCCGACCTCGAGGACCGCATCTTCATCCTGTGCGACCCGATGGTCGCGACCGGCTATTCGGCCGTGCATGCGGTCGACGTGCTCAAGCGCCGCAACGTGCCGGCCGCGAACATCATGTTCGTCGCGCTCGTCGCCGCGCCCGAGGGCGTGCAGGTGTTCCAGGACGCGCACCCGGACGTGAAGCTGTATGTGGCTTCGCTCGATTCGCACCTGAACGAGCACGCGTACATCGTGCCGGGCCTCGGCGACGCGGGCGACCGCCTGTTCGGCACCAAGAACTGACGTGCCTGCGCGGCCGCGCGGCGCGCCGTCGGGTGTCCCGCGGCAGCCTGCCCGGCCGTTCGGCCATGCGCGGCGGCCCCGATCCGACGGTCGCCGCGTGATAAAATCTCGATCCACTCGACACGCGCGGCCCCGCGGCTTCATGCCCGCCGAAACGGCCGCCGATTCAACGACACATTGGCACAATCGCCCGCGCAGCGCGCCCGGGCACGGAGAAAGGTATGGCTGGTCATTCGAAATGGGCCAACATCAAGCATAAAAAGGCAGCGGCCGACGCGAAGCGCGGCAAGATCTGGACCCGCCTGATCAAGGAAATCCAGGTCGCGGCCCGCCTCGGCGGCGGCGACGTCAACTCGAACCCGCGCCTGCGTCTCGCGGTCGACAAGGCGGCCGACGCGAACATGCCGAAGGACAACGTCAAGCGCGCGATCGACCGCGGCGTCGGCGGCGCGGACGGCGCGAACTACGAGGAAATCCGTTACGAAGGCTACGGCATCAGCGGCGCGGCGATCATCGTCGATACGCTGACCGACAACCGCACCCGCACGGTCGCGGAAGTCCGCCACGCGTTCTCGAAGTTCGGCGGCAACATGGGCACCGACGGCTCGGTCGCGTTCATGTTCGATCACGTCGGCCAGTTCCTGTTCGCGCCCGGCACGTCGGAAGACGCGCTGATGGAAGCCGCGCTCGAAGCCGGCGCGAACGACGTGAACACGAACGACGACGGCTCGATCGAAGTGCTGTGCGACTGGCAGGAATTCTCGAAGGTGAAGGACGCGCTCGAAGCCGCCGGCTTCAAGGCCGAACTCGCCGAAGTGACGATGAAGCCGCAGAACGAAGTCGAATTCACCGGCGACGACGCGGCGAAGATGCAAAAGCTCCTGGACGCGCTCGAGAACCTCGACGACGTGCAGGACGTGTATACGAACGCCGTCATCGTCGAGGAATGAGATGCCGGCCGCCGTGCTCCTGTCGCGGCGGCGGCCTGACCGAATCCGCGGCCGGCGCGCCTGAGCGTGCCGGCCGCCCTGTTTTCTAGTCTGCGGGGAATCCCATGAAACTACTCGTCGTCGGTTCCGGCGGCCGCGAACATGCGCTGGCGTGGAAGCTCGCGCAGTCGCCGCGCGTCCAGATGGTCTACGTCGCACCCGGCAATGGCGGCACGGCGCAGGACGAGCGTCTGAAGAACGTCGACATCACGTCGCTCGACGAACTCGCCGATTTCGCGGAAAGCGAAGGCGTCGCGTTCACGCTCGTCGGGCCGGAAGCGCCGCTCGCGGCCGGCATCGTCAACCTGTTCCGCGCGCGCGGCCTGAAGGTGTTCGGCCCGACCCGGGAAGCCGCGCAGCTCGAAAGCTCGAAGGATTTCGCGAAGGCGTTCATGAAGCGTCACGGCATCCCGACGGCCGACTACGAAACCTTCTCCGATGCCGCAGCAGCACATGCGTACATCGACGCGAAGGGTGCGCCGATCGTCGTGAAGGCCGACGGCCTCGCGGCCGGCAAGGGTGTCGTCGTCGCGATGACGCTCGAAGAGGCACACGCCGCCGTCGACATGATGCTGTCGGGCAACAAGCTTGGAGACGCCGGCGCGCGCGTCGTGATCGAGGAATTCCTCGACGGCGAGGAAGCGAGCTTCATCGTGATGGTCGACGGCAAGCATGCGCTGGCGCTGGCTTCCAGCCAGGACCACAAGCGCCTGCTCGACGAGGACCGCGGCCCGAACACCGGCGGCATGGGCGCGTATTCGCCCGCGCCGATCGTCACGCCGCAGATGCACGCACGCGTGATGCGCGAAATCATCATGCCGACCGTGCGCGGGATGGAGAAGGACGGCATCCGCTTCACGGGCTTCCTGTATGCGGGCCTGATGATCGACAAGGAAGGCAATCCGCGCACGCTCGAGTTCAACTGCCGGATGGGCGACCCGGAAACGCAGCCGATCATGGCGCGCCTGAAGAGCGATTTCTCGAAGGTCGTCGAGCAGGCGATCGCGGGCACGCTCGACACGGTCGAGCTCGACTGGGACCGCCGCACCGCGCTCGGCGTCGTGCTGGCCGCGCACGGCTACCCGGACGCGCCGCGCAAGGGCGACCGCATCAACGGGATCCCGGCCGAGACCGAACAGGCCGTCACGTTCCATGCGGGCACGACGCTCGGCGACGGCGACAAGCTCGTGACGTCCGGCGGCCGCGTGCTGTGCGTGGTCGGCCTCGCCGATTCGGTGCGCGAAGCGCAGCAGCATGCGTACGACACGATCAACCAGATCAATTTCGAAGGCATGCAGTACCGCCGCGACATCGGTTTCCGCGCACTCAACCGCAAGAGCGTGTGACGATCGCAACCGCCGCCCCGCCCTCGCGCGGCGGCCTCTCTGCCGGGGTTCGATAGAATGCCCGGCAGATGCCTTTTTTACGGCCCCCGCTTCGGGCGGGGGCACCCAGTCCAGACATGACCGATTCGACCTACGACGTGGCGCGCGTGCGCACGTACCTCCAGGGCCTGCAGGCACGCATCGCCGACGCGCTCGGCGCGCTCGACGGCACGCCGCTCGCGACCGACGCCTGGCAGCGCGGGCCGGCCGAGCGCCTGCGCGGCGGCGGCTGCACGCGGATTCTCGAAGGCGGTCGCGTGTTCGAACGCGCGGGAATCGGCTTTTCCGACGTCGCCGGCGACGCACTGCCGCCGTCGGCGAGCGCGGCGCGCCCACAGCTCGCGGGCCGCGGCTTCGAGGCGCTCGGCGTGTCGCTCGTGCTGCACCCGCGCAATCCGTACTGCCCGACCGTGCACATGAACGTGCGGATGCTGATCGCGACGAAACCGGGCGAGGATCCCGTGTTCTGGTTCGGCGGCGGCATGGATCTGACACCGGTTTACGGTTTCGAGGACGACGCGCGCCATTTCCACCAGACCTGCAAGGATGCGCTCGACCCGTTCGGGGCCGAGCTCTACCCGCGCTTCAAGAAATGGTGCGACGAGTATTTCTTCCTGAAGCACCGCAACGAGATGCGCGGCATCGGCGGGATCTTCTTCGACGATTTCTCCGAACCCGGTTTCGAACGTTCGTTTGACATGATGCAAAGCGTCGGCGATGCGTTCCTGCAAGCCTACCTGCCGATCGTCGAGCGCCGCGCCGACCTGCCGTACGGCGAGCGCGAGCGCGACTTCCAGGCCTACCGCCGCGGCCGTTACGTCGAATTCAACCTCGTGTTCGACCGTGGCACGCTGTTCGGCCTGCAAAGCGGCGGCCGGACCGAGTCGATCCTGATGTCGATGCCGCCGGTCGCGAACTGGCGCTACAACTGGCAGCCCGAACCGGGAACGCCTGAGGCGCGCCTGTACAGCGACTTCATCGTGCCGCGCGACTGGGTCTGAGCCCGCGCGCCCTGCTGCCCCAAGAAAAGGACGCGTTTCTGGACACCACCGCCCGCCCCGCCCCGCTGCCGCGTCGTATCGGCTTGCTGGGCGGCACTTTCGACCCGATCCACGACGGCCATCTCGCGCTCGCGCGCCGGTTCGCCGAGCTGCTCGGCCTGACCGAGCTCGTGCTGCTGCCCGCCGGGCAGCCGTACCAGAAGCGCGACGTGTCGGCCGCCGAGCATCGGCTCGCGATGACGCGCGCGGCCGCGGATTCGCTCGTGCTGCCGGGCGTGACCGTGACCGTCGCGACCGACGAGATCGAGCACGCCGGCCCGACCTACACGGTCGACACGCTCGCGCGCTGGCGCGAGCGGATCGGCCCCGACGCGTCGCTGTCGCTGCTGATCGGCGCCGACCAGCTCGTGCGCCTCGATACGTGGCGCGACTGGCGCAAGCTGTTCGACTACGCGCACATCTGCGCGTCGACGCGCCCGGGCTTCGAGCTCGGCGCGGCGCCGCCGGAGGTTACGCGGGAAATCGCCGCGCGGCAGGCCGGCGCCGACGTGCTGAAGGCCACGCCGGCCGGCCGCCTGCTGATCGACACGACCCTCGCGTTCGACATCGCCGCGACCGACATCCGCGCGCACCTGCGCGAATGCATCGCGCGCCATGCGCAAATGCCTGATGCGTCGGCCGAGCATGTACCGGCCGCCGTATGGGCCTATATTCTTCAACATCGCCTCTACCACACCTGATTCCATGGATATTCGCAAACTGCAGCGCGTGATCGTCGACGCCCTCGAAGACGTCAAGGCGCAAGACATCAAGGTGTTCAACACCAGCCACCTGACCGAACTGTTCGACCGCGTGGTCGTCGCATCGGGCACCTCCAACCGCCAGACCAAGGCCCTCGCATCGAGCGTGCGCGACAAGGTCAAGGAAGCCGGCGGCGACATCGTCAGCTCCGAGGGCGAGGAAACCGGCGAATGGGTGCTCGTCGACTGCGGCGACGCCGTCGTGCACATCCTGCAGCCGGCCCTGCGCCAGTACTACAACCTCGAGGAAATCTGGGGCGACAAGCCCGTGCGGATGAAGCTCGGCGGCGGCAAGGGCCAGAATGGCTTCGCGACGGCCAGCGAAGACGACGAAGACGAGGAAGAAGCCGCGCCGGCCCGCCCGGCACGCAAGACGGCCGCACGCCGCCGTTAAGTCGTTACGAATCGTCCCGATGAAGCTTTTCATCCTCGCGGTCGGCCACAAGATGCCGGGCTGGATCGCATCCGGCTTCGACGAATACACGAAGCGGATGCCGCCCGAGCTGCGCATCGAGCTGCGCGAGATCAAGCCCGAACTGCGTTCGGGCGGCCGTAGCGCCGAAAGCGTGATGGCGGCCGAGCGGCAGAAGATCGAGGCCGCACTGCCGAAGGGCGCACGCCTCGTCGCGCTCGACGAGCGCGGCCGCGACTGGACCACGATGCAGCTCGCGCAGGCGCTGCCCGGCTGGCAGCAGGACGGCCGCGACGTCGCGTTCGTGATCGGCGGCGCAGACGGGCTCGATCCGGAACTGAAAGCACGCGCCGACGTGCTGCTGCGCATCTCGAGCATGACGCTGCCGCACGGGATGGTGCGCGTGCTGCTCGCCGAACAGCTTTACCGGGCGTGGAGCATCACGCAGAATCACCCCTACCACCGCGCATGACGTGTCGTCCTCGAGACGCGCGCCGCGCGCGCCCACCGAGATAACGACACCATGCCGTCCAGCACGTCCCCCGCGCTTTTCCCGATCCTTTACCTCGCTTCGCAAAGCCCGCGCCGCCAGGAGCTGCTGCAGCAGATCGGCGTACGCTTCGAGCTGCTGCTGCCGCGCCCCGACGAGGACGCCGAGGCGCTCGAAGCCGAACTGCCCGGCGAAGCCGCCGATGCGTACGTGCGGCGCGTGACCGTCGCGAAGGCCGAAGCCGCGCGTGCGCGTCTCGTCGCGAGCGGCAAGCCGGCCGCGCCGGTGCTGGTTGCCGATACGACCGTCACGATCGACGGCGCGATCCTCGGCAAGCCGGCCGGCGCCGATGACGCGCTCGCGATGCTGACGCGCCTCGCGGGCCGCGAACACGAAGTCCTGACCGCCGTCGCCGTGATCGACGCGCGCGGCGAACTGCTGCCGCCCGCGCTGTCGCGCTCGTCGGTGCGCTTCGCGGCGGCATCGCGCGACGCATATGCGCGCTACGTCGAAACGGGCGAGCCGTTCGGCAAGGCCGGCGCGTACGCGATCCAGGGGCGCGCGGCCGAATTCATCGAGCGGATCGACGGTTCCCATTCGGGTATCATGGGTCTGCCCCTTTTTGAGACCGCGGCGCTGTTGCGTGCCGCGCGTGTCGCCTTCTGAATCCCACCATGAACGAAGAAATCCTGATCAACCTCACGCCGCAGGAAACGCGGGTCGCACTCGTCCAGCAAGGCGCGGTGCAGGAGCTTCACGTCGAGCGCACGCTGTCGCGCGGGCGGGTCGGCAACATCTATCTCGGCAAGGTCGTGCGCGTGCTGCCCGGCATGCAGTCGGCGTTCATCGACATCGGCCTCGAGCGCGCGGCGTTCCTGCATGTGGCCGACATCTGGCATCCGCGCCTCGCGGGCGAGCCGCAGTCGAACACGCCGCACCAGCCGATCGAGAAGACCGTGTTCGAAGGCCAGACGCTGATGGTCCAGGTGATCAAGGATCCGATCGGCACGAAGGGCGCGCGGCTGTCGACGCAAGTCAGCATCGCGGGCCGCACGCTCGTCTACCTGCCGCAGGAACCGCATATCGGCATCTCGCAGAAGATCGAGAGCGAGGCCGAGCGCGAGGCCGTGCGCGCGCGCCTGACGGCCGTGATCCCGCCGGACGAGAAAGGCGGCTACATCGTGCGCACGATCGCCGAGGATGCGACCTCCGACGAGCTCGCCGGCGACGTCGCCTACCTGCGCAAGACATGGGCGACGATCGTCGCGCAGGCGCAGCGGCTGCCGGCGACGAGCCTGCTGTACCAGGATCTCGATCTCGCACAACGCGTGCTGCGCGATTTCGCGAACGACGACACGACGCGCATCCAGGTAGATTCGCGCGAGACGTACCAGCGCCTCGCGGAATTCGCAGCCGAGTTCACGCCGGCCGTGAGCCCGAAGCTGCACCACTACACGGGCGAGCGGCCGCTGTTCGACCTGTACAACATCGAGACGGAGATCCAGCGCGCGCTGTCGCGCCGCGTCGACCTGAAGTCGGGCGGCTACCTGATGATCGACCAGACCGAGGCGATGACGACGATCGACGTGAACACCGGCGGTTATGTCGGCGCGCGCAACTTCGACGACACGATCTTCAAGACCAACCTCGAGGCCGCGCACACGATCGCGCGGCAACTGCGGCTGCGCAACCTCGGCGGGATCATCATCATCGACTTCATCGACATGGAGAACGCCGAGCATCGCGACGCGGTGCTGTCCGAGCTGAAGAAGGCGCTGTCGCGCGACCGCACGCGCGTGACGGTCAATACTTTCTCGCAGCTCGGGCTCGTCGAGATGACGCGCAAGCGTACGCGCGAATCGCTCGCGCACGTGCTGTGCGAGCCGTGCCCGACCTGCCAGGGCAAGGGGCAGGTAAAGACCTCGCGCACCGTGTGCTACGACATCCTGCGCGAGATCCTGCGCGAATCGCGGCAGTTCAATCCGCGCGAATTCCGCGTGATCGCCGCGCAGCAGGTGATCGATTTGTTCCTCGACGAGGAGTCGCAGCATCTCGCGATGCTGATCGACTTCATCGGCAAACCGGTGTCGCTGCAGGTCGAATCGAACCTGAGCCAGGAGCAGTACGATATCGTGCTGATGTAAGGTTCCGCCCATCCGCCGCCGGCATCGCCGCGCGGCGCTTCGATGCGGCGCCCGGGCCGCTCGCGCATCCCGCGCCAGCGCCCGCCGCCGCCCTTTCACTTACCCTTTTCGCATTCATCACGCACCATGAGCCAAGGCCACAACCGCCGTCAGCGCAAGAAACTCCACATCGGCGAATTCCAGGAACTCGCGTTCAACGCGACCGCGCATTACCGCAACGAGATGACCGACCTCGAGCGCGGCGAACTGATCGACGCATTCATCGACTTCGTCGAAGCGAACGGCCTGCTGACCGTTGCGTCCGCGGACGAAGGCATCGGCGCCTACGTGATCTCCGGCGCGCCGCGCGGCACGACGACCGACGCCGATCGCGAGATCGTGCGCGGCTGGCTGGCCGCACGGCCGGAACTGACCGACGTCAAGGTCAGCGAATTCACCGATGCGTGGTATCCGGACGCCTGACTTTCCGGTTTCGCCCTGCATCGGGCAGCGCCCGCGCCTGCCCGCCATGACGGCGGGCCGGGCCGGCGCCTGTGTGTACCGCCTCCTCTTTCGGTCCCCTCCCTTCCCCCGTCGCCCGACACTCGCTCGACCGGCACCGACTCACACGATTCGCGCCGCGTCGACCGTGAATACCCCTAATCGGGCGCCGCAACCTCGACCTCAACCGTTATTCGGCGTCCCCCGCCCCGCCCTCGATCCCTTCCTTTTCCCGACAGTCCGCCTCCAATCGGCCATCGAAATCGGTCCTGAAAGCAAGACACGTTAAACTCTCACCTCGCGTGGTGCGCCGCCCGCACCCGCCATCCATCGCCAGCCGCGTGCCCTCGGGCCGCCCCCGACCCATGGAGTGAGTGTCAATGAGCGGCGGATTTCCGTTTCCCGCATCCCGCAAGTCGTTTCCGTCATCGACGGTCTTCCTGATTCTCGCTGCCGCCGTGCTGCTGTCCGGCTGCGGGCTGCTGCCGACCCAGAATCCGCCCGCGCCGATCAGCGAGGCGCTCGTCGAGCCCGTCGAGGAAACCGCCGGCGAGCCGCTGACGATGCCGCCCGTACCGGCGCCGACGCAGCCGGAGGAACCGGAAGCGCCGAAGAAGCCTCACCGCGAGGTGACGCGGCCGAAGCCGGTACAGCGCCCCGAATCGCCGACGCCGCCGCCTCCGCCGCCCGCGCCGCTCGTCGCAACGCGCGCGCTCGACCGCACCCAGATCCATGCGCTGCTCGACAGCGAAGTCGCGCGCCGCAACGGCAAGGTGATCGGCCGCGCGGTCGACATGGTCACCGACGCGAGCGGCAAGCCGCGCGAGATGATCGTCAACCTGCAGGGCTTCATGGGCGTCGGCGACCGTAAGGTCATCTTCCCGTGGAACGTGTTCCGCTTCACGCCTGGCGGCAAACAGGAGCCGATCGTGCTCGACGTGCCGTCGGGCGACCTGCCGCCGGCCGCGCGGCCGAAGGCCGTGCCGCTGACGGGCTCCGCCGCGGCATCGCCCGCGACGCGGCTGCCGATGCTCGACAGCGATGTCGAGCGCCCGAACGGCACGAAGATCGGCCGCATCGTCGACGTGCTGATCGACCGCGCCGCGCAACCGCAGGCCGTCGTGCTCGACCTCGGCGGGCTCGTCAATACCGACCGCCGCTCGATCGCCGCGAACTGGGCCGCGCTGCGCTTCGTCACGCGCGACAAGGCGCTGCATCCGCAGCTCGACCTGAACGACGCGCAGATCAAGGCGTCGCCGCCCTACGCGGCCGACAAGCCGATCGTCGCGGTCTCGCCGCCGCCCCCTGCCGCCCCCGCGCCGGCTTCGTCTGCGAGTGCCACCCGATGACGATCAAGCATTCCGTCAGCGTTCGCAGTCTGCGGTCTCTCGACTGGCTCAACTTTTTCGTTGCAAACGTTCAAACCGGGTTCGGTCCGTTCATTGCGTCCTACCTCGCGTCGCACAAGTGGACACAGGGCGAGATCGGCATGGTGCTGTCGATCGGCACGATCAGCGCGATGGTCAGCCAGGTGCCGGGCGGCGCGGCCGTCGATGCGCTGAAGAACAAGAAAGGCGCGGCCGCGTGGGCGATCGCGGCCATCATCCTGTCCGCGGTGCTGCTCGCGTCGAGCCCGACGATCGTGCCGGTGATCGCCGCCGAGGTGTTCCACGGTTTCGCGAGCTGCATGCTCGTGCCGGCGATGGCCGCGATCTCGTTCTCGCTCGTCGGCCGCGCCGATCTCGGCGACCGGCTCGGCCGCAATGCGCGCTGGGCGTCGATCGGCAGCGCGGTCGCGGCGGGCCTGATGGGGCTCACCGGCGAATACTTCTCCGCGCGCGCGGTGTTCTGGTTGACCGCGGTGCTGGCGCTGCCCGCGCTGTTCGCGCTCGCGATGATCCAGCCGACGCACGAGGTGATTCCGCAGTCGTCGAAGCCCGACGACCACGGCGATCACGACGAAGCCGGCGAGCGCGAAACGCTGCTCGAACTGTTGCGCGACCGCCGGATGCTGATCTTCGCGGCGTGCGTCGTGCTGTTCCACCTGTCGAACGCGGCGATGCTGAACCTCGCGGCCGGCGAAGTCACAGCCGGGATGGGCGAGAACGTGCAGCTCGTGATCGCCGCGTGCATCATCGTGCCGCAGGCGATCGTCGCGATGCTGTCGCCGTGGGTCGGCCGCTCCGCGCAACGCTGGGGACGCCGGCCGATCCTGCTGCTCGGCTTCTCCGCGCTGCCGGTGCGCGCGCTGCTGTTCGCCGGCGTGAGCAGCCCGTACCTGCTCGTGCCCGTGCAGATGCTCGACGGCATCAGCGCGGCCGTGTTCGGCGTGATGCTGCCGCTGATCGCGGCCGACGTCGCGGGCGGCAAGGGCCGCTATAACCTGTGCATCGGGCTCTTCGGGCTCGCGGCCGGGATCGGCGCGACGCTCAGCACGGCCGCGGCCGGCTACGTCGCCGATCACTTCGGCAACACGGTCAGCTTCTTCGGGCTCGCGGGCGCGGGTGCGCTCGCGGTGCTGCTGGTCTGGCTCGTGATGCCCGAAACGCGCGTCGAGAACGGCGATGCAGCGGCCGACGAGCCGGCCGCCGCATCGCCCGAACAGGCGCACTGAGAGCGGCGCGCCGCCGTTACCCGCTTCTTGGCCAACTCATGATGGATACGATCAGGACACTCAACGAAGCCCGTCAGCAGATCCAGCAGTCGGTCTTCGATCTGTTCAAGGGGCTGACCTTCGGCGAGCGTTTCGTGCAAGGCGTGCTGATGGCCATCCAGGCCGTCTGCGGCGCGTGCCTCGCGTACACGATCGGACGTGCGCTGCACACCGAGCAGGCCGTGTGGGCAGCGGTCACCGCGATCGCCGTCACGCAGCACAACTACTCGGACACGATGTCGCTGTCGCGCGACCAGTTCGTCGGCGCGATGATCGGCGGCGTGCTCGGCTTCGCGGGCGCCGCGCTCGGCGGCGATCGCCTCGTCGCCTATGCGCTCGCGGTCGCGCTCACGATCGTCTGCTGCTGGTGTCTGAACGTCGGCAGCGCGGCACGGCTCGGCGGCGTGACCGCGACGATCGTGCTGCTGTTTCCGGGCAACGGCCCGCTGTGGGACATTCCGCTGATGCGGCTCGGCGAGGTGACGCTCGGCACCGTGTGTGCGCTGGGCGTGTGCTGGGGGATGTCGAGAATCGAGCGGCGCTGGTTCCGCCGTGCGGCGGCAAAATGACGCGGCTGCCGGGCCCGCGCCCGGCAACCGGATGAACGGCGGGAAACGTTACTCGCCGATCTGCAGCACGATGCCCGAGCCGATCTGCACGAGCAGGTGATCGCCACCCACGCCGACCCAGTGATAGCCGCGCGGCGGCGGGCTCAGGTGGTAGCCGCGCCAGTCGTCGATCACGTACTGGCGGTCGCGGAATTCGCTGGGCAGCCGGTCGCCCTTGTGCCAGTCGCGGCGCGGCTGGTCGGCCCAGCGCGGCGGTACGTCGTCCTCGCGGTGCATCGCCTGGCCGGGCGGCATGTGTTTCGGGCCATGGCCGCGATGCATGCCGTGGTTGTCGTGGTTGCCGTGATCCTGCGCCATCGCGGCCGGCGCGGCAAAACCCGCCGCGATCAGCGCGGCCAGCATCATGCAGTGCATCTTCTTCATCGTGCCTTCCCTCCGTGTTGTCACGTCGTAGCAAACGACCGGGCCTGCCCAATCAAGACTAGCACACCGGTTTGACGCGAACGGAACGCGCGTCACGCCGCCTGCTGCTGGTACTGGATCCGGTGCAGGTGCGCATAGAGGCCGCCGTGGCGCAGCAGTTCGTCGTGGCTGCCCTCTTCGACGATCTTGCCGGCCTCGAGCACGAGGATGCGATCCGCGCGCTCGATCGTCGACAGCCGGTGCGCGATCACGAGCGTCGAACGGCCTTCCATCAGCCGTTCGAGCGCGGCCTGCACGTGGCGCTCCGATTCCGAATCGAGCGCCGACGTCGCTTCGTCGAGGATCAGGATCGGCGCGTCCTTGTAGATCGCGCGCGCGATCGCGAGCCGCTGGCGCTGGCCGCCGGACAGCCGCATCCCGTTGCCGCCGACGAGCGTGTCGAGCCCGTCGGGCATCGCGGCGACCGCGTCGGCGAGGTTCGCGGCCTCGAGCGCGGCCTGCACGCGCGCGCGGTCGGGCGTCTGCCCGTATGCGACGTTCGCGGCGATCGTGTCGTTGAACAGCACGACGTCCTGGCTGACCATCGCCATCTGGCCGCGCAGCGCGTGGAGGTCATAGTCGGCAACCGGCACGCCGTCGACCAGGATCGCGCCGTCCGTCGGGTCGAAGAAGCGCGGCAGCAGGTTCACGAGCGTCGTCTTGCCGCTGCCGGACGGGCCGGCGAGCGCAATCATCTCGCCCGGCGCGACCTTGAACGAAATGCGGTCGAGCGTCGGCCGCTCGGCCGCGCCGTAGTCGAACGACACGCCGCGAAACTCGATCTCGCCGCGCGCGTGCGGCAGCAGCCGCCCGCCGCCCTGGGGCTCGGCCGGCTCGTCGATCAGCCCGAAGATCAGCTCGGCGGCCGTCATCCCGCGCTGCAGCGGCTGGTTGACGTCGATCAGGTGCTTGAGCGGAGAAATCACCAGCAGCATCGACGTGACGAACGCGACGAAGCCGCCGACCGTCGTCTGGTCGTTGGTCGACTGCACGACCGCGATCGTGATCACGACCGCGAGCGCGATCGACGCGAGGAACTGCGTGAGCGGCTGCGCGAGACCGCCCGAGATCGTCATGCGCATCGCGTAGCCGCGCAGGCGCTTGCTCATCGACGCGAAGCGGTCCATCTCGTACGCTTCGCCGTTGTGCACCTTGACGACCTTGTAGCCGCCGACCGTCTCCTCGACGATGTACGACAGCTCGTTGGTCAGCGTCTGGTGCTCACGGTTCAGGCGGCGCAGGCGGCGGTTGATCTTGCTGACGAGCCAGCCGATGCCGGGCAGGATCACCGCGACGATCAGCGTGAGCCGCCAGTTCAGGTAGAACAGGTAGCCGAGCAGGAAGATCACCGTCAGCGAATCGCGCACGAGCGTGACCATCACGCCCGTCAGCACCGACAGGATCTGGTTGACCTCGAACACGATCGCGTTGATCACCGTGCTCGCGGTTTCGCGCTGGAAGAACGACGCGCCGGTATGGATCATCCGCTGGAACATCTCGAGCCGCAGTTGCAGCAGGATGCGGTTCGAAACGTAGTTGAGCAGGTAATTCGATGCGTACTGCGATACGCCGCGCACGAGCGCGAGGCCGATCACCGCGATCGGCACGTACCATTTCGCGCGGTCGCTGCCGTGCACGCCGAAACCGTGGTCGAGGAGCGGCTTGAGCAGCGCAGGAATGCCGGCTTCGGTGGCCGCGACGACGCCCATCGTCATCACGGCGAGCACCACGATGCCGATGAGCGGCCGGATGTACGGCCACAGGCGCTTGAGGACCGTGACCGGCGAGGTGCCGGTGCCGTCCATCGGTTTGCGAAGAGTGTTCTGGGTTTCCAAGGCAATCCTTCTTGAGCCGCGATGCGGCGCCCGGCGCGTGGCCGCCCGGGATTTCGCCCCTGTCGGGCGGGTGCCGAAAAGGGCTCAACATTATAGCCGCACCGCCCTCGCCGGCACGGTCATGGCCGATGCGGCCGGCGGCCGGGCCGCGGGTATACTGCCGCTCACCGTTTTCTCCGCCCTTCCGACGATTTCATGGCTGAACCCTCCCTCGGCGTCGCCCTCATCGCCCTCAACGCGTCCGCGCGGCTCGCCCAGTGCCTCGATGCGCTGTCGTTCGCCGACGATGTCGTCGTCATCGACGGCGGCAGCACCGACGATACCGTCGCGATCGCGCAGGCGCACGGCGCGCGCGTGATCGTCGAGCGCGACTGGCCGGGCTTCGGCCCGCAGAAGAACCGCGCGCTCGATGCGCTCGGCACCGACTGGATCCTATCGCTCGATACCGACGAAATCGTCAGCCCTGAGCTCGCGCGGTCGATCCGCGACGCGATCCGCGCGCCGGCCGCGCAGGTCTATGCGCTGGACCGGCTGTCGAGCTTCTGCGGCCAGTGGATCCATCACAGCGGCTGGTATCCAGACTGGGTGCCGCGCCTGTTCCGGCGCGGCGCCGCGCGTTTCTCGGACGATCTCGTGCACGAGCGCCTCGTGTTCGATACCGCCGCGCAGCGCCTGCCCGGCAAGCTGATGCACTACTCGTACGAGGATTTCGAAACCGTCGTGCGCAAGCTCGACGCATATTCGACGGCCGGCGCGCGCCAGCGCCGCGCGGCCGGCCAGCGCGGCGGCTTCGGCAAGGCGCTCGCGCGCGGCGCCTGGGCGTTCGTGCGCACCTACGTGCTGCGGCGCGGGTTCCTCGACGGCCGCGCGGGCTTCATGATCGCCGTGTTCAACGCGGAGACCGTGTATTACCGCTTCCTGAAACTCGGCCACGAACCGGTGCGCTGAGCGCCCGCCCCTGCGCGCCGCCGGCAAGCGGCCGGCCCGGCGTTACAATGCCAGGCTGCCCGCGCTGCGCGTGCCCGCCCAGACGGCTGCACCGCGTGCCGCCCGCCACGACGACCACCGAATCCGACCTCCATGTTCTCCATCATCATCCCGACCTGGAACAACCTGCCGTACCTCAAGCTCGTCGTCGACAGCCTGCGCCGCCACTCCGCGTACGATCACCAGATCATCGTGCACGTGAACGACGGCTCGGACGGCACGCTCGACTGGGTGCGCAGCGAAGGAATCGAGCACACCGCGTCGCCGACCAACATCGGCATCTGCCATGCGGTGAACCTGGCCGCCGCGCGCGCGACGCGCGACTACGTCGTCTACATGAACGACGACATGTTCTGCTGCCCCGGCTGGGACGCGGCGCTCGTGCGCCGCATCGAACAGATGCCGACCGACCTTTTCATGCTGTCGGGCACGATGATCGAGCCGGTCGACACGCGCAACCCGTGCGTCGTCGTCAGCAATTTCGGCCGCGACGCCGAACATTTCGACGCGGCGGGCCTCGTCGATGCGACCCCACGGCTCGCGCGCGCGGACTGGCTCGGCTCGACCTGGCCGCCGACGCTCGTGCACCGCGACTGGTGGAACCGCATCGGCGGCTACAGCAGCGAGCTGTCGCCCGGCATGAGCAGCGACAACGACTTCTCGATGAAATTCTGGGACGCCGGCTGCCGGATCTTCCTCGGTGTCGGCGACAGCCTCGTCTACCACTTCCAGCAGAAGAGCACGGGCAAGATCGTCAAGAACGACGGCCGCCGCCAGTTCCTGAACAAATGGGGCATGACCCAGGCGACGTTCGACCGCTACTACCTGCATCGCGGCGAGCCGGCCGGCACGCGCATCGCGCTCGATACGCCGGCAGTTGCTGGGCGCCTGAAGCGCGCGCTGCTGCGCTCGCGGATCAAGCGCGCGTTCAGCTGATCGGGCCCCGAAAACGGCACAGAAACGCTGCTTGCTTCGCGTATACTGCGCCGTTCGTCCCGGAGCTCCCGCCGGGACGCGCGGCGCGAGCACGATGTCCGCAAGCCGCATTCGTCCATTCGACAGGTTCCGATGCTTTCGTTTTCCGCTCCCGCCACGCGGCGCCTGACCGCCGCCCGTGCATTCGCCGTCGCCGCGCTCTGCATGGTGCCCGTCTCGACCGCGCTGACCAACGTCTTCTGCGGGCTGTTCGCCGCCGCGCTCGTGATCTCCCCCGAATTCTGGCGCGACCTGCGCTCGTTCGTGACCGACCCGGCTTCGCTCGCGGCGCTGCTGATCCTCGCCGCGCTGACTGCCAGCGTCGCGTATACGGTCGCACCGCACAACAAGGCGTGGAACTGGGTCGCCAAGTACGACAAGCTGCTGCTGCTGCCCTTCGCCGTGCTCGCGTTCCGTCATTCGAACTGGGCACCGATCGTGCGGCGCTGCTGGTTCGGCACGTTGTGCGTGATCCTTCTGCTGTCGACGACCAACTATCTCGGGCTGACCGCGATCGGGCCCGCGTATGCGACCCAACTGCCGCTGTCGCGCGCCTGGGTGTTCAAGAACCACATCGCCGCCGGCATGTTCGGCGCGCTGCTGTTCTACCAGGCGGCCGATCTCGCGCTTGCCGCCCGCACGGCGCTGTCCCGCACCGCGTATGCGGGCGTCGCCGCGTGGTCGCTCGTTAACGTGTTCGTGATGCTGCAGGGACGCACGGGGCAGGTCATCGCGCTGCTGCTGATCCTCGTCGTCGCCGCGCGTTTCGTGCTGCTGCTGCGCCGGCAATCGGCGCTGCGCGCGGGGCTCGCCGCCGGCGTGCTCGTCCTGTCCGGTGTCGCGCTCGTGGTAGCCGCCTGCACGGTTCACAACGGCCGCCTCGTGAAGGTCGTGTCCGAAGTGCAGCAATACCGGCAGAGCGACGCGGCCACGTCGACCGGGTTGCGCCTCGAGTGGTACAAGAAGGGGCTCGAGCTGTTTCGTCAGCGCCCGGTGATCGGTTACGGCGCGGGCGGCCTCGAATCCGAATTCGAGAAGCTCACGGCCGGCAAGACGGCCGCCGAAGGCCAGCTCACGTCGAACCCGCACAACGAATACCTGCTGATGGCCGTGCAGCTCGGCTCACTCGGCCTGCTGCTGTTCATCAACCTGATCGTGCAGATCGCGCGCGGCAGCCGCACGCTCGATCCGCGCTCGCAGCATTTGCTGCTCGCGTGGCTCGCCATCTTCGCGATCGGCAGCCTTGCGAATTCGCTGCTGCTCGATTTCGCCGAAGGTCACCTGATCGTGCTGCTGGCCGGCATCCTGCTCGGTTGCGGCGAGCGCGGCGAGGCGCTGCCGCGCGAGACGTCGGCGGTCCGGCGCAGCGCGTAACGCGCAACGCGCAACGGCATCCGCGCTGCCGCCAGCCGGCTTCGGCGGCAGCGGAGGCCCGCCGTCAAAGCGAGCGGGCTGCGCGGCTCGTCGCGAAACAAGCCGCCTGTAATGAAGCAAAAACGCGCGTCTCCCGCGCGTCAGTCGTCAGTCGGATCCGGCGCGATGCAGTCGCGACGTATCGACGGCGGCCTCGGCCGGGCCCGGCGGATTCAGCCCGAGCATCTCGGCCGCCGCGGCTTTCACGCGCTGCGCGCCGAGATTGGCGAGGCAATCGCTGCGGCTGTCGACCTTGCGCTCGCAGCCCTCGTGCCGGCACGGCACGCAATCGCCCTCCCCCTGCAGCAGCCACACGTTCCCGTGCCGCCCCGAGCCGCGCAGCGGCCACGGATTCTCAGTCGCGGGCCAGTGCTGCGGCCACGGCCCCCAGCGCACGGGGTCGGACGGGCCGAACAGCGCGATCGTGTCGGTGCCCGTCGCAGCCGCGACGTGCGTCGCGCCGGTGTCGGGCCCGATGAAGAGCCGCGCGCGCCGCACGAGCTCCGCGCTCTCGCCGAACGTGAGGCGGCCGACCAGATTGAGCACGTCGCCGCCCGCTTCGGCCGCGACCTGCTCCGCATACTCGCGCTCGCGATCGGCTGGACCGCCCGACAACGCGACCGCAAAGCCGCGCTCGCGCAGCCAGCCGATCATATCGACCCAGCCTTCGAGCCGCCATTGCTTGTAGCGGAACATCGGATACGGATGCAGGACGACCAGCGGCTTGCCGTCGCGGATCGCCGGCGACTCCGCGAGCCATGCGTCGAAGCGCGCGCGCCGCGCGGGATCGTCGCCGATGCCGGGTGCGACGACCTCGGACACCGGCTCGATGCCGATCACGGGTGCGAGCGCAAGCGTGCTGACGACCGTATGCGCGGATTCATGGTGATTGATCGCGATGCCGTTCAGCATCATCCGCGTGAGCCACGTGACGCGGTCGGGATCGACGAGGCCGACCCGTTTGCGACCCGCGAACCAGCTATAGAAGCGCGGCCGGTCGGAACTCAGCGCCGCGCACGCGAGATCGTAGCGGCGCCACATCGACAGCGCGTCGCGCAGCCGCTCGCGGAATCCCGCGCGCTGCGCGACGACGATCACGCGCCGCACGTCCGGATTGTGCTCGAGCACGCCCTCGGTGCCGCGAAACACCAGCATGTCGATCTGCGCATCGGGCCAGCGGGCCTTCAGCGAACGCACGAGCGGCGTCGTCAGCAGCACGTCGCCGATACGGCGCGGCGCGGCAACGAGGATGGTTCTGGGCGGGCGGGCGGAGGAAAACAGGGCCACGGCGATCGGTCTGTCTAGCTGGCTGAACAAGGCTGGCAATGTACAGGATTTTGCAGCAGCCGGCGCGGCATCGCGAACCGGCCGTGCAGGACGCGCTGATGCGACCCCTGATGCGACCCTGCCTGCGGGCGCGGTGCGGCAGGCGCCGGCACTTGCACCGTGTGCGGTGCTTCCGGCGCTATGAAGTGATGGTCAGGACCGCGGATGTCGCGGCGGCCGTCGGCCGTGCGCGTGCCGCATCCGCCACCGGCTCGCCGCAAGGGCCGGCCTGCGGCAGCAGATGACGCACGGCGCGCTCGACCGCGTCGACACCGATCGCGTCGACGGTCGCGCCGGCGCGCAGGATCACATGCGGCACGCCGAGCGGATGCCAGCGCAGGTATTTCTCGGGACGGTCCTCGAACAGTGCCGCAACCGGCACGCCGAGCGCCGACGCGAGATGCACGGGTGCGCTGTCGGCCGACACGATCGTATCGAGCAGGCTCGCGGCAGCCACCAGATCGGCGACCGACGACGGCGCGACATGGCGCGCGCTCATGTCGCGCCACGCGTCGTCCTCGGCGGTATTGCAGATGGCCGGATCGCGAAACACGATCACGTCGGCGAACGGCGCGAGCCGCTCGCCGAGGTCGCGCCAGCGATCCGCGGGCCAGCGGCGCTCGGCCGCCTTGTTCGACACGAACAAACCGACGCGCGGCTTCGTACGCTCGCCGAGCAGGCGATACCACGCGTCCTGCAACGTGCGATCGGGATGAACCGACAGCTCGAGGCGGTCGAGATCGACACGACCGAGTTCGGGCACGAGCCGGAACCCCGACAGCGCCTCGTGGCACATCGACCGCTGCGCGATGTGTTCGGGCTTGCGATCGTCGAATTCGGTCTCGGCATCGTGCCAGCGGCAGTCCTTCGCGCCGAGCTGGCGCGCGAACTGCATGCTGCTGCGATGCATGCCGCCGTTCGGCACGACCACGAGGTCGAACCGCAGGCGACGCAGGCGGCGCACGAGCCGCAGCCGGTCGAAGAACGCGCGCATCCGCCCGGGACGGTCGTTGCGTTCGCATTGGCGGCTGTACACGTACGTGTGAACCGCGTGCACGTCCGGGTTGCCGGCCAGCGCGGCCGCGTTGTAGCGGTTCGCGACCACATGCAGTTCCGCGCCCGGCCAGCGCTCCTTCAGCGCACCGAGGAACGCGGTCGTGCACAGCATGTCGCCCAGAAAATCAATCCGGATCACGAGGATTCGCCCCGTCGGGTTCCCGTTGGCCATGGTCATGTGGTGACTGTCAGTTTTTATCGTCGCGACGGGCTGATGCCCCGGTATCCTGTTCAGAGACGGCCCTGTCGCGCGTTGCCGCTCGCCGCATGGATCCGCCCCCGTTTGTGTGCGCGCGTGCGAGCGCGACTGCGCCGGATTGTATAGCGTCCGGATGGCCGGCCCAAGACCCGGGTACCCGAAGATGTAAAAACGGCCCGCCGCACCGCACGATGGCGATGCGACGGGCCGCGTATCGCGACAGCCGCCCGGTGGTCGGGATGCGGTCAGTACGTGATTTCGACGACACTGCCGTCGAACGCCGCGCGCAGTTCCGCGAGCAGCATGTCGCTCGGCTTCACGCGCCACGCGTCGCCGAGACGCATTTCGCCTTGCGCCCGCGCGTTGCTGTAGTGGATCTGGACCGCGAGGCCGTTCGGCAACGGCGCCTGCGGGCGACGGCCGCCGTCACGCCCGCCGCCGCGCGGCGCGGGCGCTTCGACCGCGTGCGCGGCGGCCTGATCGTCCTTCGACACGTGCGGCTCGAGCACGCGGCGCAGCGCCGCTGCGTCGGCGTTGCCGTTCATCGTCAGCCGCACGGCCTGCGCATAGCGGCTGCGCGCGCGTTCGAGATCCATCACGGTATCGGTCGTGAAACGGATGCCGCCCGTGAATGCGTCGTTGCGCGCCTGCCCCTGCACGATCAGCAGTTCGTCTTCCTTGAACAGCGCCTTGTTCGCCTCGAACTGCTCGTTGAAGATCGTGATCTCGCACTGGCCCGAACCGTCGTCGAGCAGCGCGATCAGCATCTTGCCGCGCTGGGTCATCTGCGTGCGCAGCGATGCGATGATGCCCGCGACGAGCTTGTCGCGCCCTTCCTTCAGGTCGCCGACCTTTTGCCGCACGAAGCGGCGCACCTCGTCGCGATACGCGTCGAACAGGTGGCCGGACAGGTAGAAGCCGAGCGCGCCCTTTTCTTCCTGCAGGCGACGCTTGTCGTCCCACGCCGGTTCATCGACGAGCGCATGCGCGTGCGGCGACTCGGCGCCCATGTCGAACAGGCCGGCCTGCATCGCGTTCGCCTCGGCCTGGTCGGCCGCTTCCATCGCGAGCGGTACCGACGCGAGCATCTGCGCGCGGTTCGCGTTCAGCGAATCGAACGCGCCGGCGCGGATCAGCGCCTCGACCGTGCGGCGGTTGACGACGCGCCTGTCGATCCGTTCGCAGAAGTCGAACAGGTCGGTGAACGCCTTTTCCTCGCGGGCGCGCAGGATTTCCTCGATCGCGTTCTGGCCGCTGCCCTTCACCGCGCCGAGGCCGTAGCGGATCGTGCGCGAGCGCTTGCCGTCGGCTTCGGCAACGGGCTCGAACCGGTAATGCGACTGGTTGATGTCGGGCGGCAACACGGCGAGGTTGTTCACGACGCAGTCGTCGAACAGGATCTTCACCTTGTCGGTGTCGTCCATCGCGAGCGTCATGTTGGCCGCCATGAATTCGGCCGGATGGTGCGCCTTCAGCCACGCGGTGTAATACGCGAGCAGTGCGTACGCGGCCGCGTGCGACTTGTTGAAGCCGTAGCCCGCGAACTTCTCCATCAGGTCGAAGATCTCGTCGGACTTCTCGCGCGTGAGGCCGTTCTTCGCCGCACCCTCGGCGAAGATCTCGCGGTGCTGGGCCATCTCCTCGGGCTTCTTCTTGCCCATCGCGCGACGCAGCAAGTCGGCGCCGCCGAGCGAGTAGCCGCCGATGATCTGCGCCATCTGCATCACCTGCTCCTGATAGACCATGATGCCGTAGGTCTCTTTCAGGACGGGTTCGACGCGCGGATCCGGATAGTCGACCTTCTCGCGGCCGTGTTTCCGTGCGCAGAAGCTCGGGATCAGGTCCATCGGGCCCGGGCGGTACAACGACACCAGCGCGATGATGTCCTCGAAGCGGTCGGGCTGCGCATCCTTCAGCATGCCCTGCATCCCGCGGCTTTCCAGCTGGAACACCGCGACCGTGTTGGCCTTCTTCAGTATCTGGAACGAAGCCGGATCGTCGAGCGGCACCTGCGCGAGCGACCAGTCGGCCTTCGACGGATCGAGGCGGCGAATGTAGCGCTCGGCCCAGTCGAGGATCGTCAGCGTCGTGAGGCCCAGAAAGTCGAACTTCACGAGGCCGACGGCTTCGACGTCGTCCTTGTCGTACTGGCTGACGACGCCGCCGTCGTCGCCCTGCGTGTACAGCGGACAGAAATCGGTCAGCTTGCCGGGCGCGATCAGCACGCCGCCCGCGTGCATCCCGACGTTACGCGTGAGGCCCTCGACGCGCTGCGCGAGATCGAGCAGCTGGTGGACTTCGTCCTCGTGGTCGTAGCGCTCCTGCAGCTGCGGCTCTTCCTTCATCGCGTCGGCGATCGTCACGTGCTTGCCCGGCTTGAACGGGATCAGCTTCGCAACGCCGTCGGTGAACATGTAGCCGAGGTCGAGCACGCGGCCGATGTCGCGCACGGCCGCCTTCGCAGCCATCGTGCCGAAGGTGGCGATCTGCGACACGGCGTCCGCGCCGTACTTCTCCTTCACGTACTGGATCACGCGGTCGCGGCCGTGCTGGCAGAAGTCGATGTCGAAGTCGGGCATCGACACGCGTTCCGGGTTCAGGAAGCGCTCGAACAGCAGGTTGTAGCGCAGCGGGTCGAGGTCGGTAATGCCGAGCGCGTACGCGACCAGCGAACCGGCGCCGGAGCCGCGGCCCGGGCCGACCGGCACGCCGTTGTTCTTCGCCCAGTTGATGAAGTCCGCGACGATCAGGAAGTAGCCGGGGAAGCCCATCTTCGTGATGGTCCCGCACTCGAATTCGAGGCGCTTGTAGTACGTGTCGCGCTGCGCGTCGCGTTCGGCTTCGGCCGGATAGAGCTGCACGAGCCGTGTCTCGAGCCCTTCCTTCGACAGCTGGACCAGGTAGTCGTCGAGCGACATGCCGTCCGGCGTCGGGAACAGCGGCAGCTTCGGCTTGCCGAGCTCGAGCTTCAGGTTGCATCGTTTCGCGATCTCGACCGTGTTCGCGACCGCCGACGGCAGGTCGGCAAACAGCGCGACCATGTCGTCCTGCGTGCGGAAATACTGGTCGGTCGTGAAGCGCTTCTGGCGCCGCGGGTTCGCGAGGATGTCGCCTTCCGAGATGCACACGCGCGCCTCGTGCGCGGTGAAATCGTCGTCGGTCATGAACTGCGTCGGGTGCGTCGCGACGACCGGCAGCTTCAGCGACGCGGCGAGCGTCGCGGCCTGCTGGATGTATGCCTCGGCGCCCGGCTGGCCGTACCGCTGCAGCTCGATGTAGAAGCCGCCCGGAAACACCTTCGCCCAGCGCTCGGCATGACGGCGCGCTGCTTCTTCGTTGCCGGCCGCGAGCGCGAGCCCGATATCGCCCTGCTGCGCGCCCGACAGCGCGAGCAGCCCCTGCGCGAGCTCGCCGTCGAGCCAGCTCGCGTCGAGTTCCGCGCGGCCGCGATACTGGTTCGTGAGCCATGCCTTCGACAGCAGCTCGCAGAGATTCAGGTAACCGACCTTGTCCTTCACCAGCAGCAGCAGCCGCGACGGCTTGTCGCGATCGTCCGGATTGGCGATCCAGACGTCGCAGCCGGCGATCGGCTTGATGCCCTTGCCGCGGGCTTCCTGGTAGAAACGGACGAGGCCGAATGCGTTGCCGAGATCGGTGAGCGCGAGCGCGCCCTGGCCGTCCGCGGCCGCCGCCTTGACGATGTCGTCGAGACGCACGATGCCGTCGGCAATCGAGAATTCGGAGTGAACGCGAAGATGAACGAAGCGGGGATCTGACATGGGCGTTATTGTAGCCGCGTCGCCGCGCAGGCTGCCCAAAAAATCCCCGCACTGGCCGTTCGGCCGATGCACGCGACGCCGCGTCGCGCTGCCTGCCCAACGGCCAGATGCCGAAGCGCACGCGGTTTGCGGGATAATACGGTTTTTCGAATCATCGCCACGGCTTCGCACCCTTTTTTGCGAGCCGCCGTGCGGCCGTTTCCCCGTCGGACCATCATGACCATCGTCAACCTCGCCGCCTACCACTTCGTGTCGCTCGACGCGAACGAGCAATGGCGCCCGCTCGTCACCGCCCGCTGCAACGAACTCGACCTGCGCGGCACGATCCTGCTCGCGCCGGAAGGCATCAACCTGTTCATCGCCGGCACGCGCGAAGCGGCCGACGCGTTCGTCGACTATCTTCGCCACGATCCGCTGTTCGAGGGCAAGTTCGCGACGCTGCAGTTCAAGGAAAGCCTGTCCGACTCGCAGCCGTTCCGCCGCATGCTCGTGCGCCTGAAGCGCGAGATCATCACGATGAAGAAGCCGGCGATCAAGCCCGAGCTCGGCCGCGCGCCGTCCGTCGACGCGCGCACGCTGAAGGCATGGCTCGACCGCGGCCATGACGACACGGGCCGCCCGGTCGTGATGCTCGACACGCGCAATGCGTTCGAGGTCGACGTCGGCACGTTCGACGATGCGCTCGACTACCGGATCGACAAGTTCAGCGAATTCCCGGAAGTGATCGATGCAAACCGTGCCGATCTCGACGGCAAGACGGTCGTGTCGTTCTGCACGGGCGGCATCCGCTGCGAGAAGGCCGCGATCCACATGAAGGAAATCGGCATCGAGAACGTGTACCAGCTCGAAGGCGGGATCCTGAAGTATTTCGAGGAAGTCGGCGGCGCCCATTATCACGGCGACTGCTTCGTGTTCGACTACCGCACCGCGCTGAACCCGCAACTCCAGCCTACCGAGAACGTCACGTGCTTCGCGTGCCGCGCGGTCGTCACGCCGCAAGCGCAACAGTCGCCGGGCTACGTGCCCGGCAAGTCGTGCCCGGCCTGCGCGCAGGCAGCCAGCGCCGCGTAAGCGCGCGCCCCGCGCTCAAATGAACGGCTATCGCGGCCGCTTCGCGCCGTCGCCCACCGGGCCGCTGCACTTCGGCTCGCTGGTCGGCGCGCTCGCGAGCTGGCTCGACGCGCGCGCGCACGGCGGCGCATGGCTCGTGCGAATCGAGGATCTCGACGGCCCGCGCACGGTGCCCGGCGCGGCCGATGACATCCTCGCGACGCTCGCGCATTTCGGCATGACGCCCGACGAGCCGCCCGTATGGCAAAGCACGCGCGATGCCGCGTATACGTCCGCGCTCGAGCAGCTCGTCGCAGCGGGGCTCGTCTATCCGTGCGGCTGCACGCGCAAGGAAATCGCCGATTCGCTGCGCGCCGCGCACGAGCGCCACACGACGCTCGCGTACCCGGGCACCTGCCGCACCGGTCTGCATGGCAAGCCTGCGCGCGCATGGCGGCTGCGCGTACCGGACGGCGACGCGGCGATCGTCACGTTCGACGACCGCTGGCAGCACGCGCAATCGCAAAATCTTGCGACCGAAGTCGGCGATTTCGTGTTGAAGCGCGCGGACGGGCAATGGGCCTATCAGCTCGCGGTCGTCGTCGACGATGCCGATGCGCGCATCACGCACGTCGTGCGCGGCGCCGACCTGCTCGATTCGACCGCGCGCCAGATCCATCTGCAACACTGCCTCGGCGTACCGACGCCGCGGTATCTGCACGTACCCGTCGTCGTCGATGCAAACGGCGAGAAGCTCAGCAAGCAGACAGGCGCGACCGCGCTCGAGCGCGACGATCCGCTGCCGGCACTGCAGGCCGCGGCCGCGCATCTGGGCCTCGCGCCCGATGGCGCGCTCGCTGGCACGACGCTGGATGCGTTCCATGCGGCCGCAACGGCCGTGTGGGCGCAACGCTTCGGGCCGCTGGCCGGCTGAAGCGCCCGGCAAGCCGGTCTCGCGCCGATCAAGTGCCGGTTGCATCGCTCGCCGCCAACCCACGTCCCGCCCCCGTCCAACCACGGCTCCAATAAAAAACGGGCACATGCTCATCACATGCACCCGCTTTTCCGGCAGCGCTCACGCGCCGCACCGCCACGTCCGTCGAGCTTACGCCGACGGCTTGCGCGGCATCCCGAACCCGCCGAGCAGCGCGGCGACCTGGCGCTTCGGCCCTTTCTTCTCGGGCTGCTGCGCGGGCTGTGCGTCGTCCGACTGCTTCGCCGCCGCCGACGGCTCATACGGCTTCAGGAAGAAATCGTCGACCGGCGCTTCGTGGCGACGGTGATGACCACTACGCTCGGAACCGGCCGAGCGGCGCGCCGATGCACCGCGATGCTCGTCGCGTTCGCGCCGGCCACCGCGTTCGCTGCTGCGGTCGCCGCCACGGTCGTCCTGACGATGGCGCGCCGGCTTGTCGAGCGCGAGCGTCTGCACTTCGAGCGGACGCTTGATCAGCTTCTCGATATCGGCGAGTTGCTTGCGCTCGTTCGGGCTGCACAGCGACAGCGCGTCGCCGGTCGCGCCCGCGCGGCCCGTACGGCCGATCCGGTGCACGTAGTCTTCCGCGCTGAACGGCAGGTCGAAGTTGATCACGGCCGGCAGTTCGGCGATGTCGAGGCCGCGCGCGGCCACGTCGGTCGCGACCAGCGCCTCGATTTCGCCGCGCTTGAACGCGTCGAGCGCCTGCATCCGCTCGATCTGCGTCTTGTCGCCGTGGATCGCCGACGCGACGACACCGTCGCGCTCGAGGTTGCGCGCGAGCCGGCTCGCGCCGATCTTGCTGTTGCAGAACACGAGCACCTGCTTGAGCCCGCGACTGCGCAGCAACTGCACGACGGCCGCCTGCTTGTCGCCTTCGGCGACGTCGTAGACGATCTGCGTGACGTTCGCGTTCGTCGAGTTGCTGCGCGCGACCTCGATCGTCTGCGGGTTGCGCAGGTAGGTCGACGCGAGCTTCTTGATTTCCGGCGAGAAGGTGGCCGAGAACAACAGCGTCTGGCGCTCCTTCGGCAGCAGGTTCAGGATCCGCTGCAGGTCCGGCAGGAAGCCCATGTCGAGCATCCGGTCGGCCTCGTCGAGCACGAGCATCTGCACCTGCCCGAGGTTCGCGGTCTTCTGCTGCACATGGTCGAGCAGGCGACCCGGCGTCGCGATCAGGATCTCGACGCCGCGGCGCAACTCGGCCATCTGCGGGTTCATGTCGACGCCGCCGAACACGACCGCGCTGCGCAGCGGCGTGTGCTTCCCGTACGCATGCACGTTCGCGGCGACCTGGTCGGCCAGTTCGCGGGTCGGCGTCAGAATCAGCGCGCGCACCGGGTGGCGTGCGGGCGATGCGCTCGTGTTGGCCTGGGGCAGCAGGCGCTGGATGATCGGCAGCGAGAAGCTCGCGGTCTTGCCGGTGCCTGTTTGCGCGGCGCCCATGACGTCGCGGCCGGCGAGCACGACCGGAATGGCCTGCGCCTGGATCGGCGTCGGCGTCGTATAGCCCTGCTCCACAATGGCTTTCAGGATATCGGCGGCAAGGCCGAATTGGTCGAAGGTTGCGTCGACGGGCTTGGCGACAGAATCGGACATGGTGGCGTTTCGCTCAAAAGGCGCGGCGGGGACATCGTGCGTCAGGCCAGCCGGGCCTGCGCTCATCACAATTCGGAAATAGACGGAGCCGCGGCGCGCCGCGCGGCGCCGCTCTGGCGCTTGGGACCGGTTCAATGCGAACGCTGGACACCAGGCCGTGCGGACTCCGTTCGGCGCGAATGCCGGCGGAAAGGGCCGTATTGTAGCACTGCGCGGCCATCTGTCCGCGACAACGCCGCGAACGGCCGCAGCGGCAGTTCGCGCGGCGAGCCCGGACAGCGCCGCACGGCCGGCGAACGGCCCGGTCGGGCTATCCCGATCGGTCGTCGAGCGACATCAGGGGCCCGATCAAGAATGGCGTTGCCCAGGCGTCCGCGGCAGGCCTGAGCGCCGAACCTTCAGGTCCGGCAGCCGGCTGGCGCTGGCGCCTGGCGGACACGATCCACGATCGCGCCCGGCGCTCAGCCCTTCTTCTTTTTCTTCTCGACCTGCACGCAGTCGCCAAGCAGCGGCGGCGACTTCGGGTCGGCGATCTCGTCGCGCAGCGTCGCTTCCTTGCCCTTCGTCCACCACGTATAGCGGCCGGCCTGATAGCGCGCGCCCGAGGCCGACACGGTATCGACGAACAGCAATTGCCGCCCGTTGACCGGCACGAGCGCGAAGCTCTGGCCGTTGCCCGCGAGCCAGTACGACACGCGCACGGGCTGCTTCTGGTTCGCGCACTGGTAGAAGGTCTGCTGGCGCGAATCGGCGTCGATCTCTTCGACGGTCAGTTGCGCGGCATGCGCGACGGAAACGGCGGTGCCGGCGAGCGCGAGTGCGGCGACGGTTTGGCGAATCATGCAGGTCCTCTCGCGAGACGGGTGGAAACGCGCCCTCGCGGGGCGCGGTTATTGTTGGTTATCGCACCGGTTATCGTCGTCAGGGATCGATGACGTCGGCGCACGCGTCGGTCGGCGCGGCCGCGACATGGCCGACGAGCGGCACGATCTTGAGCCCGGCCGATGCCACCCGGCACGGCGCGGCCGCGAGGCCGCAACCCGCGAGACTCGCGGCAAGCGCCAGCGCGGCACCCAGCTTTCCGATACGCAGCCAGATCGGCGCCATCGCCCTCTCCTCGTTCCGTCAGCGGGCCGACACGGGCCGGACGGCCGCGGCGGCGCGCTTCGCGCGTTCGCGGGCTTCGTCGACGGTCGCGCCGGTCGCCAGCGCGACGCCCATGCGCCTCTTCGCAAAACTTTCCGGCTTGCCGAACAGGCGCAGGTCGGCGCCCGGCACCGCGAGCGCGTCGCGCACGCCTTCGAACGCGATCCCGCGCTCGTCGAGCCCGCCGTAGATCACGGCCGACGCGGCCGGCGTTCCGAGCGCCGGATCGACCGGCAGCCCGAGAATCGCGCGCGCGTGCAGCTCGAATTCCGACTGACGCTGCGACGCGAGCGTGACGAGGCCCGTATCGTGCGGCCGCGGGCTCACCTCGGAGAACCACACGTCGTCGCCGCGCACGAACAGCTCGACGCCGAACAGCCCGCGCCCGCCGAGCGCCTCGGTGACCTTGTGCGCGATCTCGCGCGACTTCTCGAGCGCCACCGCGCTCATCGGCTGCGGCTGCCACGATTCGACGTAGTCGCCCGCGACCTGCACGTGGCCGACCGGTTCGCAGAAGTAGGTGCGCGTGCCGAGCGTCGCCGGGTCGATCGCGCGCACGGTCAGTTGCGTGATCTCGTATTCGAAATCGATGAAGCCCTCGACGATCACGCGGCCGTGGTTCACGCGCCCGCCCGCCATCGCGTAGTCCCACGCGGGCTTCACGTCGGCTTCGGTCTTCACGACCGACTGCCCCTTGCCCGACGACGACATCACCGGCTTCACGACGCACGGCATGCCGATCTTCGCGACCGCCGCGCTGAAGGCCTCGAACGATTCCGCGAACGCATACGGCGACGTCGGCAGCCCGAGCTCCTCGGCCGCGAGCCGGCGGATCCCTTCGCGGTTCATCGTGAGTTGCGTCGCCCGTGCGGTCGGGATCACCTCGGCGAGGCCGGCCGCCTCGATCGCCGCGAGCGCGTCGGTCGCGATCGCCTCGATCTCCGGCACGATCAGGTGCGGGCGCTCGGCCTCGACGATCGCCCGCAGCGCGGCTGCGTCCGTCATGTCGATCACGTGCGCGCGATGCGCGACCTGATGGCCCGGTGCGTCCGGATAGCGGTCGACCGCGATGACTTCTACACCGAGCCGCTGCAACGCGATGATGACTTCCTTGCCGAGTTCGCCGGCGCCGAGCAGCATGACGCGCGTGGCCGAGGGTGAAAGCGGCGTACCGAGCCGCTGACCGATCTGCATGTGATTTCCCGCTTCTGGTGGAGGACGAAAACGGCTCCGATGTTAACACGCGCCACGACGCCGGTTTGGCGGTTTCGCCGTGCCGCTGCCCGGCCGTGCGCCGCGCGCGGGCAGGCTGCGAACGTTTTCACGCGTGAAGTGTCGGCTCGCCTGCCGCGGGGCGGGTGCGTTACTCTTACGCCTTGATCAGAATCCGATGAGGAACGAGGCTCATGTCCCACCTGTTCGCAGCCGCACGCGCCCGCACCGGCCTGCTTCGTCCGTTGCGCGCGCCGCTCTGCGCGTTGACGCTTGCCACGCTTCTCGCCGCCTGCGCGATGCCGACCCACCCCGATTCCGCCGCCCCCGCCCCCGACCCGTACAACCCGGCCGCCGTCCAGTTGCTCGACGACACGAGCTGGGAGCTCACCAGCTGGCTGAACGCCGACGGCACGCAGCGCACGATCCCGCACGGCGACAACGGCGAGCCGATCAAGCTCGCGCTGTCGACCGATTCGGGCATCCGGCGCGCCAGCGGGTTCTCGGGCTGCAACCGCTACATGGGCACCTACGCGATCAAGAACGGCCTGCTGAGCTTCGGGCCGCTCGCCGGCACGCGGATGGCCTGCCCGAATACGCTCGGCGGCCAGCTCGAACACGCGTACCTCGACGCGCTCGCCCATATCGAGAAGACCGGCGTGCAGATGCGCGAACCCAAGCAACTGCAGATCGTGACCAATGCCGGCGCAACGCTGACCTTCACGCACCGGAGCCCCTGATGCACCGCGCACGCGAAGGCCGGCCGACCGCCTTCGCGTTGCGCGCGCGTGCCGGACGCACGCGCAGCACGGCGTGAAACGAATTCACGCCGCCTTAGAATCTTGTTCGCCGGCCGGTTAAACTCGGCGGGTCGCGCCCCGCGCGCCCCTCCCCACTCCTGTTTCAAAGCATGCACACGGTTGTCTTCGGCTGGTTCGGCATCTCCGCCGTCTGGTTCCTCCTTCTCTTCTGGCGTCTCGTGCAGGCGATGCTGCCCGGCGGCGGCGGCCTCGCCGGCCGCGGCTCGATCCGCCTGTGGCTCGGCTTCGCCGCGGTGTTCGTCGCAAGCTGCACGCTGACGAGCGCGCTGTCGGGCCCCGACACGAACGCGCTCGGCCACGCGTTCTCCGCGGGCTTCGCCCATGTGCTCGGTCCGATCGGCACGCCGGTCGCGATGGTCGTGCTGTTTTTCGCCGGGTTGCCCTGGCTGACCGGCATCGGCTGGCGCCAGTTCGCCGCATGGGTCGACACGTCGTTCGGCGTCAAGCTGTCGCGCGAGCGCGACGACGACGATGCCCGCGGTATCGCCGACCTGCCGCGCAGCGCGCTGCATCGCGACGACGATGTCGTGCAGCCGACCACCGCGCATACCGTCAACTCGATGGCGCCGCGCCAGAATGGCCGGTATTCGCGCCCGACGCTGTGGAAACCCGACCCGCAGGCGCGGCCGAAGCCGCGCAGCAAGACGCCTCCGCGTCCGCACACGGAACCCGTCGCGCCGTCGGGCTGGCTGAAGCCGACCGCGACCGGTCGCAGCATGCCGGCGCCGCCCGCGCCGATGCCGGCCAGCGCGATGCCGCCCCCGACGACCGGCAGCACCGCCAGCCTCGCGCGTGCGGCGGCGAACTCGCAAGTGCCGCGCCCCGATCCCGCCCCGCTTCCGGTCGGATTCGAACCCGTCCGGCCGCGGCCGACGGCTGCACGACCGGCCACCGCTGCGCTGAAACAAGCCGCTCCGCACACCGCGGTCACGCCGCGGCCGGCCAGCGCACTACCGCCGCGCCCGCC
>NZ_JBFPFS010000025.1:0-102879 GCF_047978125.1 Burkholderia sp. LFS061
CTTCACGGGCGGCGGTGTCGCGGCGGTCACGGCCGCCGCCGCGGCGGGGCTCGCCGTCTGCCCGCTCGCGCGGCGGGTCGCGCCGCGCACGCTGGTCGACGTCGGCGCGAAATTCGGGCTGCCGCCGCTGCCGCAGTCGCAGGTCGTGCTGTATTCGCGCGTGCGCGACGCACGTGCGGCCGCCGCGCTGCGCAGGTTTGCCGACAGCCTTGCAATCTCGGCGTAAGCTGTGGGGTTTCGCCGCCCGCAATCTTCAGAAGAATCCGATGAAGCCCGAAGCCCGCAAGCACCTCCGCGCCAACCTGCTGATGCTCGCCGCCGCCGCGATCTGGGGCTCTGCGTTTGTCGCGCAGCGACTGAGCCTCGACGTGATCGGGCCGTTCCTGTTCACGGGGCTGCGCTTCCTGCTCGGCGCGCTCGTGCTGGTTCCTCTGCTGATGCTGAACGCGACGTCGCGCGCGCAGCTCGCGGCGATCCGCCGCGAGCCGGCACTGCTGCTGCCGGGCCTCGCGCTCGGCGGGCTCCTCGCGGTGTCGATCTCGCTGCAGCAGTTCGGCCTGCAGTACACGCGAGTCGCGAACGCGGGTTTCATCAGCTCGCTGTACGTCGTGATCGTGCCGCTGATGGGTATGTTCGCACGCCACAGGATCGGCGCAGGCACGTGGTTCGGCGCGCTGCTCGCGGCGATCGGCCTGTATTTCCTCAGCATCGACGAGCACTTCTCGGTGCTCTACGGCGACTGGTTCCAGCTCGCGGGCGCCGTCATCATCGCCGCGCACGTGATGGCGGTCGGCCATCTCGCGAAGCGCCACGATCCGCTCGTGCTCGCGTTCCTGCAATTCGTCGTCTGCGGCGTGGCGTGCCTCGCGGTCGGCCTGGCCGTCGAGCCAGTCAGCGTCGCGATGCTGCGCGGCGCGCTGCCGACGCTGCTGTACGGCGGGCTGCTGTCGGTCGGCGTCGGCTATACGCTGCAGGTCGTCGCGCAGCGCGACGCCGCGCCCGCGCACGCGGCCGTGATCTTCAGCATGGAAGGCGTGTTCGCGGCGGCCGCCGGCTGGGCCGCGCTCAACGAAACGCTGACGCTGCGTGCGCTCGTCGGCTGCGCGCTGATGCTGGCCGGCCTGCTCGCGTGCCAGTTGCTGCCGAACGGCGACGCGCGGAAAAAGGACGAGGACGCGCTGCCGGCGTGACACGCACCGTCCCTATAATGACGGTTCGCGTGACTTCCACGCCAACCGCTTCCGACAGGCCTGCTCCGTGACGTCCACTTCCGTCGATCCCGCCGCCGACCTGCTGCGCGAACGCGCAGCGCACTACGCCGCCCAGGCGGCGCTGTTCCTGCGCGACCAGGCGCTCTCCACCGCGTCGCACGATCTGCGCAGCCCGCTGAACGCGATGCATAGCTGGGCGTACGTGCTCGAGCGCCAGCTCGCCAATGCCGATCCGAACCTGCAGCGCGCGCTCGCGGGCATCCGCACGGGCATCGACCAGCAGGTGACGCTGATCGACGACGTGCTCGATGCGCCGCGCGCGGAAACGCGCACGCTTGCGATCGCGCCGGGGCCGTTCGCGCTGCGCGCGCTGCTCGACGACACGCTCGCGCTCGTCCGTTTTGCGCTGGCCGACGCACGGCAGGTCGCGCTCGACGCGACGCTGCCGGACGACGAACCGTCGCTGTCGGCCGACCGCGAACGCATCGCGCAGGCGCTCTGGACGATGCTGACGGCGGCCGTCGAGGCCAGCGCCGCCGGCAGCCGCGTGACGTTTGCATGCACGCGCGACGGCGCGCAGTTCGTCGCATGCACCACTTGCACCGTGAGCGCCGACGCACTCACCAATCCGGCACAGCCGCATGCGTTCGAATCGTTCGCGCGACGCGAAATGCTGCGCGAGCGCGACGCGAAGCGAATCGCATGGGCGCTCGCGCTGTGCCAGCGCGTCGCGCTCGCGCACGGCGGCACGTTCGCGCATACCGCGTTCGCCGACGGCGCGACCGCCACCATGACGCTCGCCATCCCCCGCGAGGCGCCGGTGTAAGCAATCGGTCGTCCATAACATTACAAATTCCTTTCCGGCTCTATACTGATGGGCCTGTCATAACCGGAGCGATTCTTTGTTACAGATCTTCGCGCTCATCGGCGCGTTGTTCCTGGTGGCCCTGAACGGGTTCTTCGTTGCGGCCGAATTCGGCCTCGTCAAACTGCGCGCGACGCGCGTCAAGACCCTTGCCCGCAAGCACGGCCTGCGCGGGCGCATCCTCGGCATCGTGCACGGCAGGCTCGACGCGTATCTTTCCGCGTGCCAACTCGGCATCACGCTCGCGTCGCTCGGCCTCGGCTGGGTCGGCGAGCCGGCCTTCGCGGAACTGATCGGCCCGCTGCTCGACCTGATCGGCGTGCACTCCGAACGCGTCGTGCACCTGATCTCGCTCGTGTTCGCGTTCTCGCTGATCTCGTTCCTGCACATCGTCGTCGGCGAGCTTGCGCCGAAATCGATGGCGATCCGCCAGCCCGAGAAGATCGGCCTGTGGGTCGCGCTGCCGCTCTATGCGTTCTACTGGGCGATGTATCCGGCGATCTGGGTGCTCAACAACAGCGCCAACGCGGTGCTGCGGCTCGCGGGGCTGTCGACCGACCACGGCGGCGACGCGCACTACTCGACCGACGAACTGAAGCTGATCCTGCGCAGCCGCCGCAGCACGGCCGGCAACGCGGCACAGCCGGCGCGCGGCACGTACAGCAACGACGAGTGGAACACGCTCGCGCATTCGCTCGATTTTTCGTCGATGACCGTGTCGGACCTGATGCGGCCGGCCCATGAAATGATCGGCCTGCGGCGCGACCTGCCGCTGCCCGACAACATGGAGATCGTCGCGCGGCACCGCTTCAGCCGCTATCCGCTGTTCGAGGATGCGTCGCGCGAACAGGTGAGCGGGCTGATCCACCTGAAGGACCTGCTGCTCGCGCGTCACGCGGGCGCGGCGCTCGAAGACCTGTCCGACTACGTGCGCCCCGTGCAGTACGTGAAGCCCGACACCCCGGCGCTCGAACTGTTCCGCCGCTTCCGCAAGGGCGCGCCGCACTTCGCGCTGGTCGGCAACAAGGGCGAGAAGCCGATCGGTTTCCTGACGCTTGATAACCTGCTCGGCGCGCTGGTCGGCCAGATCCACGACGAGTTCCGCCAGGGCGATGCCGACTGGAGCCGCCTCGACGACGGCACGCTGATGGGCAAGGGCAGCCTGCCCGTCGTGTCGCTCGAGCAGGCGCTCGGCATCGACATCGACGAAGGCCGTGCGGAATCGGTCGGCGGCCTCGTGATCCAGGCGCTCAGCGACCTGCCGACCGAAGGGCAGCGCGTGTCGTTCGACCGCTTCGACGTCGTCGTGAAGAAGATGAACGGGCCGCGCATCGTGCTCGTGCGCGTCTATCCGAAGATCGCGAAGGAGGCCGACGAATGACGGCCTCCCGTTGTCGTCGCGACGCGCGATGAACGCAACGCTGCCGCGCTGCTGCGTGATCACGCCGGAACCGGCGTCCGCGTCGGCGGCCGATTGCGATGCGTTCCTCGACCGGCTGTCGGCTGTGCTCTCGCGCGGCGAGACGCTCGTGCAACTGCGCGTGAAATCGCTCGATACGGCCGCGTTCGCGCGGCTCGCCGCCGCGGCGCTCGCGCGCTGCGATGCCGCCGGCGCGCACCTGATGCTGAACGGCCCGATCGATGCGGGCGGCGTGATGCGGCTCGACGGCGCCGGCTGGCATCTCGACGGCGCCGCGTTGCGCGCCGCCGCGCAGCGGCCGCTGCCGGCCGGACGATGGGTGTCCGCCGCCTGCCACACGCACGACGACCTGCTGCTGGCCGCGCGCGCCGGCGCGGATTTCGTCACGCTGTCGCCCGTGTTGCCGACGCTCAGCCACCCCGGTGCGCCGGCGCTCGGCTGGAGCCGATTCGACGCGCTGGCCGCGCAGGCCGCGATGCCCGTCTACGCGCTCGGCGGGATGACGCGCGCGCATCTCGACAACGCGCGCCGTCATGGCGCGTACGGCATCGCGGGTATTCGCGGGTTCTGGTAACTCGGGGGCCGGCAGTGCAGCCGCCGGGCGCGGATGCGCCCGGCCGTTCGGACAGTCACCTGCTCGCGCACGCAGGCGCTCTTCAGGCGTTCAGGTTCGCTCGCGCTCCACGCCACGAGCCGTCATCGATGCGACGCACGTCGTGCGTGAGCGCGTACCGGTTGACGTCGCCCGTCAGCCACGCAACGAGCGAATACGGCGGCAATTCCCCTTCATCGACCCGGTCGCGCGCGCGCGCCGGCGTCTCGAACACAACCTGCCCTCTCGGCGCATCGAACGGCACCGCATCGGGCGACAGGTTCAATGCGATCGTCAGCGTCTCGTCGTCAGCAAGACGCCATGACGCGAGCAGCGCGTCGGCATCCCCGTCGCCGTCCGCCTTCAGCGCATGCGCGTCCTGCGGCCGGCAATCGGACAGCCGCGGCGCGATCAGCTTCGCGCGCACCGCGAGCGCCGACTGCACGAAATGCGCGCGATCGGCGTCGCGCGCGGTTTCGTCGAAGATCAGCGGGATCTGCGGCGTGAGCAGCGACAGCGCGAGCCCGGCCAGGCCGGCCTCTTGCCCTCGCTCGCCCTGACCGCAGTCGCGCCACGCGCCATCGGACAGCACCAGCGACGTCAACGACAGCCCGGTTTCGGCGGCCATGCCTTCTGCCGGCGCGGCCGGCTGAAACGCCGCGCCGGCCGCGGTCAGCGCGCGGGCGAGCGTGTGGATCGACTGGTGCGTGGAAATGCCTTCGTGGGCCGACGCGTCGCGCCCCGTCAGCCGGTGCAGCGCGCGTTCGCCGCAACCATTCCATTGCGCATCGAAATGGGTATCGGCGAGATGCGCCGGATGCCGCTCGCTGCCGAGCACGAGATGGATGAACCGGTCGGCCGGCACGGCCGCGCGCACGCGGTCCGCGATCTCGCGCAGCCACGACACGTCGATCCGGTCGGCCTCGCGCAGGCGCAGCCCGTCGCAACGGTATTCGTCGATCCAGTACAGCGCGTTGTCGCAGAAGAAATCGCAGACGTCCGGATGATCGAGCGCCAGCGGCGGCGCCTGCAGCGGATCGTCGCGCATATGGAAGAACGGCTCCGCGAAGTGGCGCAGCGCGTCGGTGCCGCTGCCGAAGCGCGCGTAGTCGAGTTCCAGCAGCACCGCGAAGCCGTAGCCATGCGCGTCGTCGATCAGCGCCTTCAGCGCATCGGGGCCGCCTTCGGCCGCAAGCGGCGCGAACGGCAGGCTGTCGTGCGGCGATGCGAGCAGTTCCAGCGCGGTCACGCCGAGGCGCGCGAGCTGCGGCAGGCGGCGACGCACGCCGGCGAAGCCGCCCACCGCGTGTGGGCGAATCGCGTAGAGCGCCATGTCTTCCCACGCGCGCCCGCGCCAGAACGTGTTGCGCCACGTGAACGCGCGCGGATCGACAACCTCGCTCGGGCCGTTGAGCCCTTCGGGTTGCGAGCGCGACGCGGGATCGGGAATCGACACGGCATCGTCGAGGCGATAGCGGTAACGCGCACCCGCGCCGCAATCGGCGAACACTTCGAACCAGTTCGGGCCAGCGGCCTTCATCGGGACGAGCGTCGGGCCGTAGCCGGTATCGAGTTCGAGCTGGACCTGCGTGCTGCCCGGCGCCCACACACGAAAATGCGTGCGCGGTGTCGTGCCGAGCGCGCCACAGGGCTGCGCGCCAAACGGCAAACAATGAATGTAGTGCTGCGCGTACGGATCGTGCGGACAATCGGACATCATGCGCTCCTCGTGCGTGCCGAGCGGCATGGCCGCGCCACTGGCGCGGCGCATCGGGGCCCGGCATGCGACGGCCAGGCGGGGGGAGAGAATCGAGTATGCGCCGGATTCGCCACCGCGATGCATCATGTTCAGACATTTTTAAATGCGAATCGACCCCCGGAAAATCGGCAGCCCGACGCTTGCCGAATCGGGTAGTCGGCATACCGGAATGACCGCTCGCCTTGTTGCGTCGACCACGCACGCTTACGCTCTGCGCCATGCTCGCGGACACGTCGTCCGCGCCCGACCCGAGGAACCCGCCATGTCGCTTCCCGCCAGCGCCGCGAAATTCGATCCGGCACGCGCACACGAATACGCCGAGCAATCGCGCATCGCGCTCGCCGGCTACGATGCCTGCCACGAACTCGCCGCGTGCATGCTCGCGTCGGCGATCGGCGTGCCCGATGCGCGGATACTCGTCGCGGGCGCGGGCGGCACGGGGCAGGAAATCTGCGTGGCGGCCGCGCTCGAGCCGGGCTGGCAATTCACGGCCGTCGACCCGTCCGCGCCGATGCTCGCGCTCGCGCGCACGAACGTCGAAACCGCCGGCTTCGGTGCGCGCACGGCGTTCGTCGAGGACGACGTCGATGCGCTGCCCGACGCACCCGAGTTCGACGGCGCAACGCTGATCGGCGTGCTGCATCACGTCCCGGGCGACGATGCGAAGGCGGCGCTGCTGCACGCGATCGCGCGACGCCTGAAGCCCGGCGCGCCGCTCGTGCTCGCCGGCAATCATCGCCGGTACGCGGACCACCCTCGCCTGCTCGACGCGTGGCAGCAGCGCTGGCGCATGAAGGGCGCCACGCCCGACGCCGTGCGCGCGCAACTCGCGAAGATCCTGCAGGGCGCCGATCCGCCCGCATCCGAGGAAGCCGTGTTCAGCCTGCTGCGCAACGCGGGCTTCGATGCGCCGCTGCGCTTTTTCGCGAGCCTGTTCTGGGGTGCGTGGATCGCGGTGCGGCGCGCATAACGGTTCGAATCGGTTCGAAACGGCGGGCGGCGCGATTCGCGTACACGCCGCGCGCGCTGGGTATGATGTCGTTCCCGCCCCCTTCCGGCCTCGACATGCTCACCGTCCATCACCTGAACAACTCGCGCTCGCAGCGCGTGCTCTGGCTGCTCGAAGAACTGGATGTGCCGTACGAGATCGTGCGCTACGAGCGCGATCCGAAAACGATGCTCGCGCCGCCCGCGCTGCGCGCGATCCATCCGCTCGGCAAGTCGCCCGTCGTCACCGACGACGGCCGCACGTTCGCCGAATCGGGCGCGATCATCGAGTACCTGGTCGAACGCTACGGCAACGGGCGTCTCGCGCCGCCGCCCGGCACGCCCGAGCGGCACGACTTCACGTACTGGCTCCACTACGCGGAAGGGTCGGCGATGCCGCCGCTGCTGCTCAAGCTCGTCGCGCTGCGGATCGCGCATGCGCCGATGCCGTTCTTCGCGCGGCCGATCGCGCGCAAGATCGCCGACACGCTGGAGTCGGGCTTCGTCGATCCGCAGATCGCGCTGCATCTCGGCCATATCGACGGCGCGCTGAATCGCACCGGCTGGTTCGTCGGCGACGGCTTCAGCGCGGCCGACATCCAGATGAGCTTTCCGCTCGAAGCCGCGACCGCGCGCGGCGGCGGCAGCCGGTATCCCGCGATCGCGCGCTTTCTCGACACGATCCACGCGCGGCCGGCGTACCGGCGGGCACTGGAACGCGGCGGTCCGTACGACCTGCTCAAGTAGCCGGCGTCAACTCAGCAACCCCGCCGCGACGTTGATCGACAGCCCGAGCACGGCCATGTTGAAGTAGAACGACAGGATCGACTGCGCGAGCACCGCGCGCCGCGCGGAGCGGTTCGCCAGCGATATGTCGGCGGTCTGCGATGCGACCGCGAGCGTGAACGCGAAATACAGGAAATCCCAGTAATCGGGTTCGGGGTGCTGGTCCGGGAAGCGCAGCGCGCGGTCGCTGCTCGGCGAGCCGTAATAGAGCCGCGCATAGTGCAGCGTGAAGATCGTCGGAATCAGGAACCACGCGCCGAACAGCGTCGCGCCCGTGATCGCGTAATGGCTGAGCCCCGCACGGAAGCCGACGCTCTTGGCGGTCGCGAGCTCGATCGCGATCGCGGCCACGCTCGCGACGGTCGCGAGGCACACGACGGTCAGCACGGTCGTTGCGTTTTCGTCCTCGCGGATCGCGACTTCGCGCACCTTGTGATGATGCGCGGTGACCATGCGCACCCACATCAGCACGAGATACAGCCAGACCGCGCAATCCCAGCCGATCAGCGTACGCGCGGTCAGACGCAGCGGAAACGGCAGCAGCACCGCGCACAGCAAGCCCGCGACGAACGCCGCGACCATGCGCGGGCGGTTGCGTAATACCTGCGGATAAAACGTCATCGTGTGATTCCGAAAGCGGATGGAAAGGGTTCGAACGGTACGCGCGGCGGCCCGCTGCGCCGCGCCGGCAGGTACCGCGCCCCGATTATCGCCATTCCATCGCGACGTGGCGATGGGCACGAGCGCCTAAGATACTGGGATGACTGCCACCGCCTCCCTCTGCCGCCACCCCGCGAACACGGCCGGCCGCGACTTCGTCGTCGGCGACCTGCACGGCTGCGTGGACGTGCTGCGCGCGCTGCTGCACGACATCCGCTTCGATCCGGCCCGCGACCGCCTGTTCTCGGTCGGCGATCTCGTCGACCGCGGCCCCGCGTCCGAAACCGCGCTCGACCTGCTCGACCGCCCGTGGTGCCACGTCGTGCGCGGCAATCACGAGGAAGTGCTGAGCCTCGTGTCGCGCGGCAAGCTGTCGCCCGATGCGTGGCGCGGGATCGGCGGCGACTGGGGCGCCGACCTGCCGCCGGAGCGGCTGCACGCGCATGCGGCACGCGTCGACGCGCTGCCGCTGGTGCGCGTGATCGGCGACGGCCCCGAGCGCTTCAACGTGCTGCATGCGGAATTTTTCGGGTCGGACGCCGACCTCGATACGGGCAGCTATTCGCACGACGTGCGCGAGCGACTGATCTGGGGCCGCGATCTGGTCCAGGGGCTTGCCGATCCGGCGCGGCAGGCCGGACTGTCGCTGACCTGCACCGGGCACACGCCCGTGCGCGCACCGCAGCGGATCGGCGCGCAGTGGTTCATCGACACCGGCGCGTTCGCGCCGTCCGGGCGGCTCACGCTCGCCGAGCCGCGCACCGGCAGCACGTGGTCGATGACGCAGGCCGAGGCGCGCGAACGCCACGCGGGCGACTGGCCGCTGCCGTGATGCCCTCGCACCCGCATCGGCCCGCGAGCGAGCCTTAGCCAACCTGGTTCAGTTCGAACACCGCGTCGACGGCCGAGCCGTTCCAGTTGTATTCGAGGTAGGCCGCGTGACGGCAGTCGCGCAGCAGCGCGGTGCGGAATGCCGCCAGACACTCGCCGCCCGGGTCGCGCACCGACGGATAGACGATCCCCGCGCCGCCCGCGTTGCGCACCGCGCGGCCGAGCGCCTGCCCCGCGCTGTAATCGAGCGGATGCAGCAACGCGGGATCGCGCTGCGGCCACGTGCGCACGTCGACCACGTCGCCCTGCGCGAACACCGTATAGAGCCGCATCTGCTGGCGCATCGGCGGCTCCTTCGTCGCGGCCAGGAACAGCGCGCCGTGATAGCGCGTCTCGGCGATCGCGGTGTCGCGCGAGCGGGCGCAGTAGAACACGCCGTAGCTGCCGTCGGAAAAGCGGCTGCCCTGCGGATTCAGGTGCGTGAACGCGGCCATGATCGGCCCCCAGCCCAGCCCGTAGCGACGCTCGGCGGGCGGCACGAGGTCGAGCGTGCCGACTTCGTTGCGGATGCGGTCGTTGGTCAGCGATTCGAGCGCGTACAGCGCGTCGAAATCGTCCGCCGACGCGACGCGGTCGAACAGGTTGATCGCAGGAAAACGGGTGGGGATCACACGATAGGCAGGCGCCCAGTCGACGGCGGTCGTGGGCCATTGTTTTGCTTCGATCGGCATCGTCACGCCCAGCCACCTCGCATCGCGTCGAGATATTGCCGGACGGCGACCAGATCGCCGACGTTGCCGGCCAGCATCCGGTCGAGTGCGCGCTTGCCGCCGAACGGCGCCGCATCGTTGGGCCGCTTGACCCATGCATCGGCCGCGGCCGGCTGCGGCAGCAGGATCTGCAGCGCCTTGTAGATGCCGAGCAGCAGCGATAGCCGCTCGAGCGTGTCGCGCGGCAGCCGCGCCGACTCCGGCGCCGCCTTCCACTTGAAGAACGTCGAACGGCCGGGCGACCCGAGCAGCACGATCTGCTCGTCGATCGTCAGTTCCCAGTCGCGCGCGATGTTGAAAAACGCACGCAGGCCGGCCGCCGACATCTGCGCAAACGAAGCCTGCGGCGGGGCGGAATGCGAATCGTAGGCAGGCTGTGACATGATCGTTAGTCTCGAAATGAATTCACTAACAAGACTAGTCCATTTTCGTATTTTTGCAAGGGTCGACACCCGGCGATCGGCCATTTCTTCCGGCAAAACGATATTTTTTGTCCATTCTGGACTCTTATTTTATTTTCTGCGTTAATGGCCAGGCGGACAGCGCGTGCAGACGCGCTTCGTGTCCGCGGAACCGTGTCGCACAGAACCGGAAGCACCACGCCAAGGAACGCACCATGAAGAGACTGATTGCCGCTGTTTCGATCGCCCTGCTCGCGGTATCCGCAGGCCCCGCCGCCGCGAAGGACTGGACCACGATCCGCTTCGGCACCGACGCCAGCTACGCGCCGTTCGAGTCGAAGGCGCCCGACGGCAAGCTCGTCGGCTTCGACATCGACCTCGGCAACGAGATCTGCGCGCGCCTGAAGGCGAAGTGCGTGTGGCTCGAGAACGATTTCGACGGGATGATTCCGGCGCTGAAGGCGAAGAAATTCGACGCGGTGCTGTCGTCGATGTCGATCACGCCGCAGCGCGCGGAGCAGATCGGCTTCACGACGAAGATCTACAACCAGCCGACGCGGCTCGTCGTGAAGAAGGGCTCGCCGCTGCTGCCGACGGCCGAATCGCTGAAGGGCAAGTCGATCGGCGTCGAGCAGGGCACGACGCAGGAAACCTATGCGAAAGCGTACTGGGGCAAGCAAGGCGCGAACGTCGTGTCGTACCAGAACCAGGACGGCGTGTATGCGGACCTGACCTCGGGCCGCCTCGACGGGGCACTCCAGGATGAAGTGCAGGCCGCGATCGGGTTCCTGAAATCGCCGCGCGGCGCGAACTACCAGTTCGTCGGGCCCGAACTCGTCGACGAGAAGGTGCTCGGCATCGGCGCCGGCATCGGGCTGCGCAAGGAAGACACCGACCTGAAGGCGAAGATCGACCGCGCGATCGTCGACATGGTCAAGGACGGCACCTACAAGCGGCTCGCATCGAAGTACTTCGACTTCGACATCTACGGCGGCTGAAACGGCGTCGCGCGCGTACGGGCGACTCTCCCGTCGCGCGCGTCCGACCGCCCCTCCCCTCACCACCGGGCGGCGACGGCATTGCGCCGTTCGCCGCCACATCGAATTCATCCTCCGTCGCGTGCACTGCGCAACCTGTCAAACCTGATTCGGATTGCAGATCAATTTCACCGGTTCGCGTGCACGACGGGTAACGCGACCGGATATCTTGCGAATTCAGTAGCCGAAGATCGGGCGTCGCGATACCGGCGCCCGTGTGCACATGCCCTTTCGAATCGGGTCTGGGTGCAGGAAAGTGCCGACCCGGCGCGGATGACCGGCAATCAGCCGGATCCGCCTCGCACCGGGCGCGGAGAGATGGCCTGTCGATGCATGCCGGCCGGCTGCGAGAACGACGCTCGACCGGCGATGCCCCGCATCACTGCGATCGCGGCCTGCGAGCCGCGGCGTGTGGCGATCGATCATTTTTCTACCCCGTTTTCAGTCTGATGCTTGTTCCGGCAACCGGACGATGCCGGTGCCCCGACGATCAGGCGACAACGTTCCATGCTCGCCGGAACGCGGCGGCTGCGCCGCGCTCCGCCGCCGCATCCCCGCGGACTGCGTCCTGGCCGGTACTGACAGGATTCGCTGCAGAACCGGCCGGACCTCGCGTCGTCGACTTTCGTACGTTCATATCCGCAAGGAGCGGGCCAGCTTCGCGCGAGCCCATCCGCACAAGGGGTTCGGCGCGCGGGACGACGGCCGGAACGGGTGCGCAATGCCGGAAGTTGCGAATCTGAAACATGCGGCGCGCGACATGCGCCGGCCGCGTGGCGGCCGAGCCCTGCGGGATAAGGCTGAACAATCGACATGGAATTTTTACCGGCCGGCACCGTTCCGATCGGCCCGATTCGCCGCGGAAATTCGCCCGGTTGCCGACGCGAAATGTTTCATGCGCTTTACATGCCGTCGGCGGCATCGGAGCCGCCGGTCGTGCGCGTGCCGGCCGTCACGTTCGTGCTGCATCGGCTCTGGACGTATCGCTGAACCCCGACACCGAACCGTTCACGCGCTTGACGCGCCGCTCAGCCGACGCGCTGATGCCCCGCGTCCCCGGACGGCGCGCCGTCGTGCCCGCCGTTGTTGTCGTGATCGTTCAGCCCGTGCTCGATCATCATCCGGTAGAGCGTCACGCGCGAGATGCCGAGTTCGGCGGCAGCCTTGTTGATCCGGTGATCGTTGCGCAGCAGCGCATTCTCGATCGCGGTGCGCTCGGCGAGCGCCCTCGCCTGTTCGAGCGTCACGGGTTCGGTTTCGCCCGGTGTCTCGAGCCCGAGATCGTGCGGCGTCAGCAGACGGCTCTCGGCCATCACGATCGCGCGCCGCACGCGGTTGATCAGCTCGCGCACATTGCCGGGCCACTCGTAGCGGCGCATCGCGTCGAGCGCGGCCGACGTGAAGCCGCTGATCTTGCGGCCGCTGTCGGCCTTGAACTTCTGCAGCACGTAATGCGCGAGGATGTCGATGTCCTTGCCGCGCGCGCGCAGCGGCGGTTCGTGAATGCGCAGCACGCACAGGCGGTGATAGAGATCCGCGCGGAAGCGCCCGGTCTCGACCGCGCCGTCGAGATCCACGTGCGTCGCCGAGATGATCCGCACGTCGACCGAGATCGATTCCTGTCCGCCGAGCCGCTCGATCTTCCCTCCCTGCAGGAAGCGCAGCAGGCTCGCCTGGCTCTCGACCGGCATGTCGCCGATCTCGTCGAGAAACAGCGTGCCGCCGTTCGCCGATTCGATCCGGCCCACGCGCCGCTGGTTCGCGCCGGTGAACGCGCCGCGCTCATAGCCGAACAACTCCGACTGCAGCAGGTGATGCGGAATCGCCCCGCAGTTGATCGCGACGAACGGCCCCTTGCCGCGGCCGGAACGCTCGTGAATCGCGAGCGCCGTCAGTTCCTTGCCGGTGCCCGACTCACCGGAGATGAATACGCTCGCGTCGGTCTTCGCGACCTTGCGGATCGTGCTGAACAGCTGCTGCATCGCCTCGCAGTTGCCGATCATGCCGTGCTCGCCGATCGACGCCGCATAGGCTGCGCCGTCGACGCGGTCGAGCGCGGCCATCCCGCGCGCATGGCCGAGCACGTGCGAAATCCATTCGTAGGGCAGCGGCAGCGTCACGTAATCGAAACAATAGCTGCGAATCAGTTCGCGCACGGCGGGACCGATCGTGATGCCAGCCTGCGCGATCGAAATCCAGCCGATAGCGGGCTGGCTCAGGCACGCTTTCAGCGCCGGATAGTCGCGCGACGTGAACCCCGTGAAATCGACCAGCCCGGCGGCGACGATTACGCCGGATGTCATGTTCTGCGCGGCGCCGGCTGTCTTCGCGACCGTGATCTCCCAGCCGAGCCCCCGCAGTTGCGCAAGCAGCGGCTCGTCGGGCGTACGCATGATCACGAACAGCTTGCGGCCGGCCTCTGGAGCGGTGACGGACACGGGCGTCGTCTCGGGCGCCGCATTCCCGTTTGCGTCGGGTGACCTTGCAACCATCGTTGTTCCCCGCTTGGCGTTGGTATCGTGCGCCGGCTCGCCGACGCATACGACGGACCACGATCGAACTGACATATTGGCCGCATTTCCGTCCGAATAAAATCCCCCTGCGCATGAATCGTGCATGAGCTTGAGGTTGTCATGAACGGTATATCGACGCGGCCGGCCTGCGGCTAGATGGGTGTTATCCCGGTGGCGGGCGCGGCGCGAACCCGGAGCGGGCGGGCGCGCTGTGCGCAAAGCCGCGCCGGTGCTGGCGCGCGGCGTTAGGGTGCGATGCGGCGCACGCAGAATCGGCACGCCGGCGAGGAGGTGCGCGGCCGGTCGACCGGACAGCCGGATGCCCGCGCAAACGGTTCCGGTTGATTTCGGTTAATCGTCGGAGGAAGCCGGCATGATGCAGGAACGCAACATGCGCGGCCGGACGCCGTCCATGGCAGCGCGACGGCTTGTGTCAGAAACGGATCATGTCAGCGGCCCGATGCGACCGGCGCCAGCGCGTTCGCGCGGCCGCGGCCGACCGGCGTGCCGCCGTGTTCGCCGTAGGTGGCGACGAGCGCGTCGACCCGCGCGAGATGGTGATGGTTGTCGTGATCCCACGGATGGAAGCCCGGCCGGAAAAAGCTCAGCCACTCGCCCGCGATGCGCGGGAACAGCCCGCGGCGCGGCCCGTACAGGAACGCGATCGTCCGCAGCATCCCGCGCACGTGATGTCCGGCGCCGCGATCGCGCCACAGCAGCGTCGCGTGCATCAGGAACACGGCCGGCCAGAACGTCAGCGTCGTCAGCAGATACACGCCGATGCGGATCAGGTAACGCCGCAGCCCCGGCTTCATCACGGCATTCCACACGTCGAACGACACGGCCTTGTGCTCGGTTTCCTCGAGCGCGTGCCATATCCACATCTGCCGGTAGCCTTCGACCGAGCCTTCGAGGCGCGTCGGGTCGCGCAGCAGCCATTCGGCGAGCATCGCCGTATAGTGCTCCGCCGCGACCGTATGCGCGAGCTGCACCGAATGCGGCAGCTTGCGCTTCATGTAGCCGAGCACCGCCCACACGCGCTTGTCGAGCTTGCGCGCGGGCAAACGGTTCGCCTGCATCAGCTCGTTGTATTCGACGTGCTCGCGCGTATGCATCGCCTCCTGGCCGATGAAGCCGAGCACCTGCTGCTTCAGCACGGGATCGTCGATCCGGTCGCGGTAATTGCGCACCGAGTCCATGAAAAAGCGCTCGCCGGCCGGGAACAGCAGCGACAGCGCGTTGAAGAAATGGGTCACGTGCGACCCGAGGCCATGCCAGTCCTTCGCGCGTTCGACCGGCAGATCGAAGCGCAGGTCGCGGCGCACCGGCATGATTCCGGCTGCGGTAGCGGAAGCGGCTGACTTCATGTTCATCGTTCTCCTGTTCCGCGTTCTCCTGTTCCGGAGCGGCCCGGCGCGTCGTCCGACGCGGCCGGCGCAGGCCCCGGCGGCGCATCGCGCACCGCCAAAATCTTGACATCGATAGATGTAAAGATAGGCCGCCCGCGCCGACGCGCGCAAGCCGCGCGGTAGATGCCCGCTTCCAAACAGGGCACGGTCGGATAGGCGGGAAAAACGACGTTCGAACAGCGCCAGGGCGGGCCGCGATTCGAACGGCCTGCAAGCGACGCGAGGCGCTCGGCGCCGCGACTCGCCATCTGCCAGAACGCCCCGCGCGACGGGCGTTTCGACGAATCCGGCGGCGGCGCGCGGCATATGGCATACCGCCCCCCGTAGCACCGATTCATACGCGCGGCGCACTCGCACGGTGCAACCTCGGTCGCGCGGCCCGAGAAAAATTCAAACGCGCGTTCCATTTGCATTTTCGGCGACCGCGGGTGCGGTGCCTCGCAGCCGTCCGCGACACGCGTACCGGCGGGTGAAAGCCACGTGCGACGGCCCGCTGCGGGCTCGCCTACAATAGCGGTCTTACGCAACCCTCTTTCAGGAGTAGTCATGTCTGTCATCACGACCGAATCGGGCCTCAAATACGAAGACCTGACCGAAGGCACCGGCGCGGAAGCGCAAGCCGGCAAGACCGTCAGCGTTCACTACACGGGCTGGCTGACCGACGGTCAGAAATTCGATTCGAGCAAGGACCGCAACGACCCGTTCGCGTTCGTGCTCGGCGGCGGCATGGTCATCAAGGGCTGGGACGAAGGCGTGCAGGGCATGAAGGTCGGCGGCGTGCGCCGCCTGACGATCCCGCCGCAACTCGGCTACGGCCCGCGCGGCGCAGGCGGCGTGATTCCGCCGAATGCGACGCTCGTGTTCGAAGTCGAATTGCTCGACGTCTGACGACGCACCCGGCCGTTTCCTTCCGATGGAACGCATCGCCTCCCCCGCCATCGCGCTGCGCCGCTACGACACGTGCGAAGCGTCGGACGTGCATGACTTCCACCAGGTCGTGCTCGGCGTTGATGGCGCGATGGTGATGGCGGTGGACGGGATCGGCCGGCGCATCGACCGGCACGCGGCGTGGCTGATTCCGGCCGGCGCGCGCCACGACTATGCGGGCCTCGGCGACAATCGCCAGCTCGTGATCGACCTGCCCGCGGCATCGCTCGCGGTGCCGCAGCGGTTGTTCGACCGCGCACGCGCCGTGTCGATCGATCCGGCCCTGACGTCGCTCGTCGCGCAGGTCGCAGCGGCCGCCGCGCAACTCGATGCGCCGGCCGGCGACGCACGGCAGGCAGCCGCGCACCGTTTCCAGTGGCAGGCCGCGGCACGCCTGTGCGGCGCGCTCATCGACGATGCCGGCATCGCCGCGCCCGCGTCAGGCCTCGATTTCGCGCGCATCGACCGCTGGCTGCGCGCGCGACTCGCCGAGCCGCTGCGCATCGCCGATCTCGCTGCGCACTGCGGCTACGGGATGCGCCGGTTTCATCAACTGTTCGTCGACGCGTTCGGCGAAACGCCGCATCGCTATTTGCAGCGGCTGCGGCTCGACGCGGCGGTCGTACTGCTCGCAGATGGCCGGCATCCGCTCGTCGACATCGCGGGCATGGTCGGCTTTGCGGATCAAAGCACGTTCACGCATGCGTTCACGAAGCGCTTCGGCGTTGCGCCGGGACGCTGGCGCGGCGAGCGGCATTGAGCGCGAATCCGTCGCCCTGAACACGCGTCAATCCACGTAGCCGCACGGTTCGACAAACCGCGTTCGAGCCGGTCCGGCCGCAACCTTCGTCGCCCCCGCTTCGTTTCCGCTCGCAATCCGCGCCATAGCGCGTCGTGCTCACCGCCGCGTCGCGCCCGCTTCGTCGCCGACCTTCCTCACGACCGTCTCGGCCGCCTTCACGGGCCGGCCATCGTCGTGCCGCAGCGCGAGCTTGCGGATCGCGCGCCCCGTATTGCGGTCGACCAGCACCGAATGCGGCTCGCCACGCGCGAACAGGTTCGCCTCGCCCCACTGCCGCAGCATCACGATGACCGGAAACAGCCCCTCGCCCTTTTTGGTCAGCGCATACTCCTGATACGCGGTACCGTCCGACGCCGGCACGACGTCGAACACGCCGGCGTCCACCAGCATCCTGAGCCGGTCGGACAGGATGTTGCTCGCGACGCCGAGGCTCGCGCGGAAATCGCCGAAGCGGCGCACGCCGTCGAACGCATCGCGCACGATCAGCAGCGCCCAGCGATCACCAACGATATCGGTCGCCCGCGCCACCGGGCACGGCGAATCCGCAAGACTTTTCTGCCTGGCCATGTTCCTCTCCGCAGTCTAGCCGGCCGCCCTCGCGGCAGCGCCGGCCGTCCGTGCGCGGGCCCGTCGCCCGCCGCACAACAGGTTGCATTTTAAAACTACTCTACCTACACTCACACAAGTTTCAAATTGCAACTACTTTGCGTAAGGAAACCGATGGCGCCTTCCTGTCATTCAAGCACCGTCGCGTCAAACGCAGCGGATGCATCGAACGCACCGAACGCGGCGCATCCGGCCGGCGACGGCCGCCTGTCCGCGGCCTGCGTCTCGCTGCTGGCCGTCTGCTGCGCGGCGAGCGTCGCGAACGTCTACTACGCGCAGCCGCTGCTCGATTCGATCGCGCGGGATTTCGGCGTGTCGCAAGCCGCGGTCGGCGGCATCATCACCGCCACGCAGCTCGGCTGCGCGCTCGCGCTGCTGTTCGTCGTGCCGCTCGGCGATCTGCTGAACCGCAAACGCCTGATCGCCGTGCAGCTTCTGCTGCTGACGGCGGCCTGCATCGGCGTGGCGGCAGCATCGACGCGCATCGCGCTGCTGGCGGGGATGGTCGCGGTCGGGCTGCTCGGCACCGCGATGACACAAGGGCTGATCGCGTGCTCGGCCGCGCTCGCGGGCGCCGGCGAACGCGGGCGCGTGGTGGGCGCCGCGCAGGGCGGCGTCGTGATCGGGCTGCTGGCCGCGCGCTCGGTGGCCGGCGTCGTCACCGATATTGCCGGCTGGCGCGCGGTCTATCTCGTCTCGGGTGCGCTCGCGATCGCGATGCTCGCCGTGCTGTCGCGGCTGTTGCCCGACACGAACGGGCCGCGCGAACGCATCGGTTACGCGGCGCTGCTGCGATCGATGGTGTCGCTGCTGCGCGACGACCGCGTGCTGCGCGTGCGCGGCGCGATCGCGTTGCTGATGTTCGCGGCGTTCAGCATCTTCTGGAGCGCGCTGGTGCTGCCGCTGAGCGCACCGCCGCATTCGATGTCGCATACGCAGATCGGTGCGTTCGGCCTCGTCGGCGCACTGGGCGCGGCGGCGGCCACGCGCGCGGGCCGGCTTGCCGATCGCGGGCGCGGCGAAGCGACGACCGGCGCCGCGCTCGCGCTGCTCGCGTGCTCATGGCTGCCGCTCGCGTTCGGCAATACGTCGATTGCACTGCTGATCGTCGGCATCGTGCTGCTCGACGTCGGCGGACAGGCCGTCCACGTCGTCAACCAGAGCATGATTCTCGGCACGCGGCCCGAAGCGCATGCACGGCTCGTCGGCTGCTACATGCTGTTCTACTCGGCCGGCAGCGGGCTCGGCGCGATTGCGTCGACGATGATGTATGCGCGCGCCGGATGGCCGGGCGTCTGCGCGCTCGGCGCAGTCGTGAGCGTGGCCGCGCTCGGCGTGTGGGCCGCGACGCTCAGGCGCGCGTGACGCGTGCCGGCGACGCGGATCGGGAGGGGAAAGCCGGCGCGCCCGTAGCGGGCGGCCGGTGCGCGAACCGGCCGCGCACGCGCACCGGCTCGACCTTCGGTATGGCACGCACGGTGCGCGCCGCGGGCGCTCAACCTGCCGCCTGGATCGCCTCTTCGTACACGCCGGCGACGCGCCGCGCGATCACCGCGTTGTCGAAATGATCGCGTGCATAACGCTTGCACGCGGCCTCGTCGGGCAGCGCGATCGCACCAGACAGCGCGCCGCCGAGCCCTTCCGCGATCGCGTCCGCGCCGGTCGACGGCAGCACGAGATCGTTGGACAGCCCGGCCACCGCCTCCGGCAACCCGCCGACCGGCGTGACCAGCACGGGCGTGCCGGACGCGAGCGATTCGACGGTGATCAGCCCGAAGCCTTCGAGCGCGACCGTCGGCACGACGCTGACCGTCGCCGCGCGATACAGCGCCGCGAGATGATGGTCGGGCACGAAGCCGAGCAGCTTCACGTTGTCCTGCAGCCCCGCCGCGTCGATACGCTGCTGCAATTCCTCGCCGATCTTGCCCTTGCCGGCGATCAACAGCAGCACGTCCGGATGACGGTGCTTGACGAGGCCGATCGCGTCGATCAGGTCCTCCAGCCCCATGCGCCGCACGAGCCGGCGCACGGCCAGCACGATCGGCCGATCCTGCGGCAGTTGCAGCTTGTGCCGCGCCTCGGCGGGCGTGAGCGGCGTGTCGAACTGCGCGGTATCGACGCAGCCGGGAATCACGCGCACGCGCGACGGCTCGATCCCGTAGCGATTCGTCAGGATCTGGCCGAACGCCTGCGACAGCACGATCAGCCGCGACGAGCGCGTATAGACGGCCTGCTCGAGATAGCGTTTCGCGCGCTGCCCGAGCGTCGCGGCGCCTTCGACCTGGCTTTCGTCGGCCCACGGCCCCTGGAAGTGCGACACCTGCGGAATCCCGCGCGTCACGTCGAGGCCCGGGAACGTGTACAGCGCGAAGTGCGAAGAAATCACGTCCGGCCGCTCGCTGCGGATCTCCTCGCGCAGCGCGCGCCGCGCGGCGAGCATCCGGCGCGCGAGCGTCTGCGACGCGGGACCGAAGCCCTGGATCGCGCCGCCCGTGTCGTCGGCGACCTTCGGCGAGCCCGCGACGAGCCCGCGCACCTCCACGCCCGCGCCCGGCAGCGCGCCGACGAGCGAGTAGTACATCCGGTCGAGGCCGCCCGCACGTTCGGGGAACCAGTGCATGCCGATCTGCAACGATTTGATCGGCCGGGAAGATTGGGACATCACGATTGCTCCTGCGTGACTGCATGCTCGACCCGCTCGAACGCGGACGGCTGCGTGGGTTGGCCGATGCGCCGGTAGAGCGCGACGTACTGGGCACCCATGTGCGCCCAGCCGAAACGGGTCATCAGTTCGCGAGCCGCGCCGCCCATCGCGCGGCAGGTGTCGCGCGACGCCGCGAGCGAACCGATCGCCTGCGCGAGCGCGGCGGGATCGTCCGGATCCTCCAGCACGATCCCGCATTCGCGCGTGATGATTTCCGCGCCGCCCGCGGTGCGCGCGGTGACGACCGGCAGTCCGGCCGCCATCGCCTCGAGCAGCGACAGGCTCATCGCTTCGTAGCGCGACGGGAATACATACGCATCGACCGAGCGCATCAGCGTCGGCATGTTTTTCACGAGGCCGAGGAAATGCACGCGCGAATCGATGCCGAGCGCGCGCGCCTCGTCCGGATACGGGCTGCCGGGCAGATAGCCGGCCACCGCCAGATGGACGTTCGCCGGCAGCTTCGTCAGCGCCTTCAGTACGGTGCCGAGGTTCTTGCGCGGCGTGCGCAGGTCGCCGACGAACAGCAGCAGGAACGCGTCGTCCGGCAGCTTGAACGCCGCGCGGTCGGCCTGCGCACCCGCGAACGCACTGCCGTCGACGCCGTTGTAGATCACGCTGATCTTGCGGCTGTCGATGCCGAGCGCGGCGATCTCGTCGGCCACCTTCTGCGACACCGCGGTGATCGCACGCGAACGCCGGTATGCCCAGCGCTCGAGCGCGGTGTTCACGCGCGTATAGACGTACTGGTAAGCCGACCACATCCCCTTCGTGAGCCCGAACGGATAGTACGGGCTCCTGAACCAGCCGCCGTGCACGAAGTGCGCGGTGTTCACGTCGGCCTTGATCCACGAGATGAAGCCGTTCACGTGCAGCACGTCGTACTCGCCGCGATGCGCGCGCAGCCACCACGCGCTCTTCAGCGCGAACACCTGCTGCTTGACGAGATTCGACGGCCAGAAGCGCCCGACCTTCACCGGCACCCAGCGCACGCGCGGGTCGGCCAGCAGCTCGGGCGCGACGTGCGATGCGACCAGCGTGACTTCGTAGTTCTCGGCCAGCGCCGCGCGCGCGATTTCGTAATTGACGCGGCCCTGCCCGTCGTTATGTCGCACGACATGCGTGACGATCGCGATTCTCAAAGGTCGCCTCCCCGTGAACGCGCGGCGGCCAGCAGGCGTTGCGCCTTCTGCCAGTGCGCCGCGGAAAGTATCGAAAAAATGGCTGTAAACATCAGCAGGCCGCCCGTGCCGATCAGCGAGTTCGTGAACACGAGCATCGCGAACGTCGACAGGCACAGGCTCAGGCACGCGCCGACGAACTTGTCCTTGCGGAGCTTGAACGCCGCGCGCAGCGTGCGGCCGAACAGCATCACGACGCCGGCGAGATACAGCAGCGTGCCGGGCCAGCCGAGCACGAACGGCACGTTCATCACGCCGCTGTCGAAGCTGCCGTACTTGCCGAGCTCGCCGCTGTCGCTCGACAGCTTCGTCGATGCGCCCGTCGCGCCCATCCCCTCACCGGCGACGTCGGTAAACGCCGTCTGCGCGAAGGTTGCGTAGAACTTGTTGCGGTCGTCGTAGCTGCGGTCGTCCTTCAGGTTCACGATCGACTGCAGACGCTGGCCGAGACGATCGGCCACCGGCCCGACGGTCAGCAGCGGCACGCATAACCCGACCAGCACGATGCCGCTGATGAGGATCCGCATCCGCACGCGGTTGTTCGACTGCGCGAGCTGGATCGCGAGCGCGATCACCCAGCCGCCCCACGTCGAACGCACGAGACACAGCGCGAACGACACGAACCCGGCCGCCCCCGCGAACCAGCGGATCTTCTGCGGCGCCGCGAGCACGAACACCAGCGCGCCCATCATCGCGAACGCGAACGGCCCCGACGAGTTCATCGTGCTGAATACCCGTACGCCGTACGGCACCGGCTCGCCCTGCGAACCCATGTCCGAGCCGATCATCCACAACACGTCCCACTGCGGCATCACGAAGTACTGCACGACGCCGTACACGCCCATCACGAGCATGCCCCACATGAACGTGGACAACAGCACGTCGCGATACTCGGGATAGTCGCGCGCGTTGACCATGATGTGAAAACCGATCAGCACCGGGTACACCCAGTTCGCGAGGTCGTAGGTCGCGGCCATCACGCCGCTCGACACGATCCCGACGAGATAGGCGTACGCGAGCCCGAACAGCATCAGCAGCACCGGAATCCCGCGCCGCTGCGCGAGCACGCGGTAATGCCGGATCAGCCCGAAGCCGGCGATCATCGTCACCGCGAGCGGCGCGACCTGGATCAGGCTGGTCGGCGTGAACGCGCCCTTCGACCAGTCGGCGAGACGCCGCACTTCCGGGCTCAGGAACCACACCCACCACATGAAGCCGACATAGCGCGCCGGGCTCTTGAAATACAGCCAGATGCCCACCGCGATCGCCAGCACCGGAAACGCGAGCGTCAGCACCTTGCCCTGGTGCGCGGCGATCAGCACGGCGGTGAACGACCACAGCCCGGCCTGCCCGGCCCAGTGCTTCGGTTCGGCAAACCAGCTGCGGTTGCGCGACGGTGCGCGTTCGGCGGCAATCGTACTCATCGATGCGCTCTCACCGCGACGACGGACGCGAATCCGCAAGCGGCATCGCCAGGCCCGCGGCGGCCGGCGTGCGGCGCCGTCGCAGCAGGTCGCGCGTGATCCGCACGTGCTGCTCGGCGAACGCCTGCGTGGTCAGGTCGCGCTCGCGCAGGCACGCGGCGGCGGCCCGCGCGCAGCCGAGCGCCGCGACCGGATCGGCGACGAAGCGATCGGCGGCCTGGCGCATCGCCTGCGCGTCGAACGCCGGCACATAGGCGGCCGTATCGTGCGGGAAGTAGTCGCTGAGGCCGCCGACGTCGGACACGATCATCGGCTTGCCGACGGCCGCCGCCTCGAGCATCACGGTGATGCCCGACGCGTGGAAGTTCGGCCGCAGCGGCACGACGATCACATCGGCCCACGCGTACAGTTCGTGCTGCTTCGCGAGCCCCGACGCCGAGCCGATCTTCACGTTCGGCGCATGCCACTCGCGCGGCACGCGGCGCCGCGTCGCGAGCCGTACGTCGTAGCGTTCGTCGCCGCCGAACGCGGCGAGGAACGTGCGCCAGTCGCGGTCGCGGTCGTTGCCGATCGCTGCGATCCGCAGCGGCCGGTTCGGTTGCCATTGCTGTGGCTCGGTGAGCGGGAAATCCTGCGTGTTCAGCCCGTAATAGACGAACTCGGCATCGCGCCCGAGGTAGCGGCGGCACAGCTCGGCGTTGTCGCGGGCGAGCGTGGTCAGCGCGTCGGCGCGCGCGAGCAGCTTGCGGTACAGCCAGCGGCGCGCGCCGCCGAAGCTGCTCCACTTGTCGAACAGCCACACGCTCTGCGCGAGCAGCAGCGGGCGCTTGCCCTGCGCGCCGGCGAGCTTCAGGATCAGCGAAGCGGCGAGATGCTCCTGCTCGGTGTGCGTCCAGATCACGTCGGTGTTCAGCAGCGCGGCGCGGTTGCGCCATGCATGCACGACGTCGAAGCCGAGCGCCGCCTTCAGCGCGCGGCGCGCGAGGCTGGCGACCCGGCTCTCGCCGCCGTCCTGCGAATAGGTCAGCCGGAATTCGTCGGATTCGGCATGGTGATAGCCGTACAGGCAGCCGATGTTCTCGCCTTTCCGGTAGGTACGCGGATCGGCGCCGTAAAACAGGTGGACGTGGACTTTCGTTGTGGTCATGTCAGCCTCCGCCGGGCCGCCCCAAGGAGGCTGACCGCGCCCTCGGGGGGCAGCGCGCAAAGCGCGCGTGGGGGTTGTTTCATTTCGAGCCCTCCGGGAGTGGCCGCGCGCGATGCGCGCAGCCCGTTCAAGACGTCACCGGCGGCATCGCCGCACGGTGGGGGGCAAGGTTCGCGCGGCGTGCGTCGCGCGCGCCGCGGCGCACCGCGCGCCAGTGCTCGCGGATCCGGCTGCGCTGCGCCGTATGCAGCGACAGCAGCACGTGCGCGAAACCCGGATAGACGCGCGTACCGACCAGCGTCCACCACCACCACGCGATCTCGCGCCGGACCGGCGGCAGATGCTCGCGCAGGATCAGATGCAGGTTGTACGCGCCGTTGCTGATCGCATTCAGCGAAGCGGCGTCGCGCCGGTCGTCGTCGAAGCGCTCGGCCGGGAAATGATCGACCGCGATCGCCGGGTCGTAGACGAGCTTCCAGCCGTCGCGCTGCACGCGCATGCTGAACGCCATGTCGTTGTGCACCTGCGCACCGGCGCCGCGCAGCCGCGTGTCGAAACGCAGCCGTTCGATCGCGGCGCGGCGGTAGCTCATGTTGGCGCCCTTCAGCATGTCGACTTCGCGCGCGCCGCCGACGCCGAGGTGATGATTGCCGACGATCTTGCCGGACAGCGTGAGCTGGCCGACGAGTTCGCGCGATTCGTCGAGCACTCGGCCTTTCTCGTGCACCCAGTCGCGCCCGCCGACCGCGCCCACGCGCGGATCGGCCTGGAATGCCGACTCGACGCGCGCCAGCCAGTCGGGGTGCGGCGCCGCATCGTCGTCGGTGATCGCGACGATGTCGCCGTTCGCCGAGTCGAGCCCCTTGTTCAGCGCGGCGACCTGCCCCGGCACGTCGACCGGCACGATGCGCAGCGGCAGCGCGCCGCCGACCGCCGGATCCGCGAGCCGTTCGTGCGTGGCGTCGTCCTCCGGGCGCGCGACGACGATCACCTCGTCGGGCAGCCGCTGCTGCCGCTGCAGCGCCAGCAGGCAGCGCGCGAGGTCGGCCGGGCGCCGGTAGGTCGGGACGAGCACGGAAATTTTCATCGATGGTTCTCCAGTCGGCCGGGCTGGCGCGCTGCGCGCCGGCCCGGTTTCGCACACTGCACTCAGGCGCTCAGGTATTCGTGCACGGCCGCGTAGCCGCGGCCGTAGCCGCGCGCCTTCGGCGGCACGCCGTTGAAGATCCCGCCTTCCAGATCGACGCCCGCGGTGCGCAGGCGCTTGATCGCGTCGGCGATCTCGCCTTCGGTGTGCATGCCCGAGCGCAGCACGAGGAACGTCGAGCCGGCCATGCGGCCGATGATGGTCGCGTCGGTCACCGCCAGCACCGGCGGCGAATCGATCAGCACGACGTCGTAGCGCTTGCTGAGCCCTTCGAGGTATTGCGGCAGGCGCGTCGACATCAGCAGTTCCGACGGGTTCGGCGGACGCGTGCCGGCCGCGATGAACGACAGGCCCTGCACCGGCGTTTCGCGCACGGCATCCTCGAGCGGCGACTGGTCGCTCAGCAGTTCCGACAAGCCCGGCTGCGCGGTGAGGCCGAAGTAGCGGTCGAGCAGGCCGCGACGCATGTCGGCGTCGATCAGCAGCACGCGCTTGCCCGAATGCGCGAGCAGCACCGCGAGGTTGACCGTCAGGAAACTCTTGCCGATGCCGGGCGTCGGGCCCGTCAGCACGATCACGCGGTTCTTCGCGTCCATCATCGCGAACTGCATCGCGGTGCGCAGGCTGCGCAGGCTCTCGACGCTGAGATCCTTCGGACGCAGGCTCGCGAGAATCGGCCGCGCGCGGCCGCCGCCCTTCTCGGCCGCGGCGTCGAGCTTCACCTGCTCGGCGCTTTGCGGCACCAGCCCGTACAGCGGCAGGTTGAACGCGCGCTCGATGCGATCGGGATCCTCGATGCCCTGGAACAGGTTGCGGCGCAGGAACACGATGCCCGTGCCGAGGATCAGCCCCAGGAACACGGCGGCCGACAGGATCAGCACCTTCTTCGGCTTCACCGGATCGCCCGGGCGCAGCGCCGAATCGACGAGGTGGATGTTGCCGCCCGTGCCGGCCTTCTGCACCGACAGCTCCTGCACGCGGTTCAGCAGCAGCACGTAGATGTCCTCGGCGACCTTCGCGTCGCGCTGGAGCTGGACGGCCTTCACTTCGGTCGCCGGCAGGCTGCGGAAGCGGTTGCTGAACTTGTCCTTCTCGCCCTGCAGCTCCGAGAGCTGCTGCTTCGCGGCGATCACCATCGGGTGCGAATCGGTGAAGCGCTGCGCGAGCGACGCGAGCTGCAGGCGCTGCGCGGCGATCTGCTGCTCGTACTGCACGCTGCCCTCGAGGTAGACCTTCGCCTCTTCGCTCGCGTTGATCGAGCCCGACGTGCGCTGGTATTGCGTCAGCGCGGCTTCCGCGCGTTCGAGGTCGGCCTTCAGGCGCGGTTCCTCGCCCTTCAGGAAGTCGAGCATCTTGGTCGCTTCTGCCTGCTTCGCGACCACGTGCTGGTTCAGGTACGACTGCGCGAGCGCGTTCGCGATCGCGGCGGTCTGATCCGGGTCCTTGCCTTCGAGCGAGATCTGCACGACGCCCGTCTGCTTGCCCTGCTCGCTCACCTGGATGCCGGCCTGGAAGCCGCCGATCGCGTCGAGATCGTTGTAGCGGACCACCGTGAACTGCGTGCCGGGGCGCGCGACGAGCTTCTTCACGAGCAGCGTCACGCCGCCGCCTTGCGCCGATTCGCCGACCTGGCCCGACAGCAGCCGGGTGCCGTTCTGGTCGACGATCGAATACGTGTCGTTCGGACCGACCGTCAGCGTCAGCTTCTTGCCTTCGAGCGCGGGCACGACGCTGATCGAATCGACGTCGGCGACTTCGCCGCCCCACGCGTACGACTTCAGGCCGAGCCACGGCCGCGCCGGCGTGCCCGGCGTCGCGACGCGCGCGGCGAGGCTGCCGATCACGGGCAGCGTCTTCGGCACGACCGAGAAGTTCAGCTTGAACTGCTCGACGACCGGCGCGACGACGCCGCGGCTCTTGATGATCTCGATTTCCGCATCGGTCTGCGCCTGCTGCGGACCGGTGTTGATCGTCGCGCCGGTCTGCGTCTGCGTGAGCGCCTGCGACGTGTTGTCGTTGCTCTCGACCCGCACGTGCACGTCGGCCTGATACACCGGCTTCGCGATGTAGCAGTAAAGGCCGGCGAGCGCGATGACCGTCGCCGCGATGCCGAGCAGCAGCCAGATGTCGTCCATGATTACCTGGAGCAACTGGCCGAGGACGACGTCCTCTTCCTCGGTTTTCACGGACAGATCCGCGTAGGAGTGTTTCGCTTGCGTGTTCACCATTCGTTCCCGCTTGAGTGGTGCCGGAGCGGAGGCGCCGCCCCGGCGGGCTATCAGCGCGTGATTTGCCGCATGTAGAAGATCGTCTGGATCGTCGGCAGCACCTGCTGCAGCACCCGGTTGAACTGCACCGAGCTGGCCGTGCTGACGTAGACCACGTCGAGCGGCTGAAGCGGGAAGCGGCTCGACAGCATCAACGCATCGGGCTGCGTCATGTCGAGGCGGAACACTTCAGGCTTCGTCGGGTTGTCGCGCATGCCGCGCATCACGTAGATCTTGCGCGGGTTCGCATCGGTGTCGAGGATGCCGCCGCCCGCCGTCAGCGCGTCGGCGATGGTCAGCCTGCCCTTGAGCATCGGCACCGTGACCGGCGTCTTGACCTCGCCCATGATGAACACGCGGCTGTCGCTGCGATCCGGCACGTTGACGATGTCGCCCTGCTGCAGCATCACGTTCTGCCGCACTTCGCCGCGATCGAGCACGCCGTTCGCGTCGAGCGTGTACAGCTTGCCGTCGCGCGTCAGGCGCACGCGCTGCAGGTCGGCCTCGTTGGTCGAGCCGCCCGAGCGCGAGATCGCATCGACCAGCGTCAGCGGCACGTCGCTCATCGCGAGCGGGCCCGGCGTCTTCACCTCGCCCGTCACCTGCACCTTCTGGCTGCGGTACGACAGCACGCGCACGTCGAGCTGCGGGTTCTTCACATAGCGCGCGAGACGCGTGGCCAGCTCGTCGCGGGTCTGCGCGATCGTCTTGCCCGCCACGTGGATGCGGCCGACGAACGGGAAGAAGATCGTGCCGTCGGCGGCCACCGTCTGGCCGTAAGGATCGGCTTGGCCCGGCAGCGACGACGAATAGGGCTGCTGCAGCGCGCCCGCGATCGTCTGCGTCGTGTTGCCGCCGCTGGAGAACGACTGGCCCTGCGGCGTCGTCAGCTCGGGGTGGTCCCAGACGGTAACGCCGAGGATGTCCTGCGCGCCGATGCGGTACACGTACTGCGACGCATCGGTATAACGTCCCGGCGGCAGCGGATGGTCGACCTGCTGCTTCTGCAACTGGTCCATCACCACTTTGGCGTCGATGTAATGAACCGGATAGGTCTCGGCCGCTTGCTGGCGGCCTTCGTCCTTCAGGTTCGACGAGTCGAGGTAGTTGCCGGGCGCGGTTGCACAGGCTGACAGGAAAGTCGTCAGCGCGACGGCAAGCGCCACCGGGCGCATCGGGCGTTTCAGCATAGTTTCTGTAGCCATCCTTGAACCAGACGTTCGATCTGTGAGTAGCTCTCGCGGTATTCGGCCTCGGGGCCGCCGTGCGGATCGGCAATCTCGGCCCCTTCCCACTTGCCGAGCAGGTGGACCTTGCCGCGCGCGAACGGATCGACCGATTCGACGGCCGCGATCTGTCCGCGCTCGCTGACGAGAATCAGGTCGGCGTCGCGCACGATCCGGCGCGACAGCCGCCGCGAGCGGTGGGTCGTCGCATCGACGCCGCGCTCCGCGAGCAACTGCCGCATCACCGGATCGATGCCGTCGCCGTCGTTCGCATGAACGCCGGCCGAATGAAACGTCGCGCGCGGGCCGCCGCGCGACGCGGCGTGCGACTTGAACAGCATTTCCGCCGCCGGGCTGCGGCAGACGTTCGCGTGGCAGACGATCAGGATGTTCCGGAACATGGCGTCTCGTAGCGGGTGATGGGAAACAGGGTTACGCGCTCGCTCGCGCGGCGCCCGGCACGCGGGCGGCGACGGCCTGGCGCGAGCCCGGCCGGCCGATCGGGTGGTATTCGATGCCCTGCTCGCTCATCGTCTCCGGCTCGTACAGGTTGCGGCCGTCGAAGATCACCGGCGTCTTCCACAGGCGGCCGAGCGCGACGAAGTCGGGGCTCTTGAACGCCTTCCATTCGGTGACGATCACGAGCGCATCGGCGTCGCGCGCGGCCTGCGCTTCGTCGTCGACGAAGCTCAGGCGCTCGAGCCAGCTCGGGTGATCGGCGAGATCGAGCGCGATCACGCGGCGCGCCTCCTGCTGCGCGACCGGGTCGTACGCGGCGATGCGCGCGCCGCGCGACAGCAGCTCGGCGATCAGCTCGCGGCTCGGCGCCTCGCGCATGTCGTCGGTATTCGGCTTGAATGCCAGGCCCCAGATCGCGAACGTACGGCCCGCCAGGTCCTCGCCGAAGCGCGCGACGATCTTGTCGGCGAGCACGCGCTTTTGCGTCGCGTTGACCGACGACACGGCCTTCAGGATCTGCAGCGATTGCCCGTGCTCGTCGGCCGTGCGGATCAGCGCCTCGACGTCCTTCGGGAAGCACGAGCCGCCGTAGCCGCAGCCGGCATACAGGAAGTGATAGCCGATGCGCGGATCGGAGCCGATCCCGCGGCGCACGGCTTCGATGTCCGCGCCGAAGCGGTCGGCGAGGTTCGCCAGCTCGTTCATGAACGAGATGCGCGTCGCGAGCATCGCGTTCGCCGCGTATTTCGTGAACTCGGCCGAGCGCACGTCCATGTACAGCGTGCGTTCGTGGTTGCGGTTGAACGGCGCGTACAGCTTCTTCATCAGCTCGCGGGCGCGCTCGCCCGGCACGTCGTCGTCGCAGCCGATCACGATGCGGTCCGGCCGCGTGAAATCGTCGACCGCCGCGCCCTCCTTCAGGAATTCCGGATTCGACACGACCGAGAACATCTGGTCGCCGCCGCGCTTCGCGAGCTCCTCGGCGACCGCCGCGCGCACGCGCTCGGCCGTGCCGACCGGCACCGTCGACTTGTCGACGATCACCTTGAAGCCCGTCATGTAGCGGCCGATGTTGCGCGCCGCCGCGAGCACGTATTGCAGGTCGGCCGAGCCGTCCTCGTCGGGCGGCGTGCCGACCGCGATGAACTGCACGTCGCCGTGCGCGACCGCGGCCTCGATGTCGGTCGAGAAACGCAGGCGGCCGGCCGAGCGGTTGCGCGCGATGACTTCCTTGAGGCCCGGCTCGTGGATCGGCACGCCGCCGTTGTTCAGGATGTCGATCTTCGCCTGGTCGACGTCGAGACAGAACACGTCGTGCCCGATGTCGGCGAGGCATGCGCCGGTGACAAGACCTACGTAACCGCTGCCGATGATAGTCAGATTCATGATGTGTCGACCTCTTGACCAATGATTCGAAATTCGTAAAACCGGAATGCCCGCGGGGCACTGTGTCAGTACGCGTTGCTGCCGGTGAAGCCTTTCCACAGCGTCAGCGCGACGATCTTGATGTCGAGCCAGAACGACCAGTTCTGCATGTAGTACAGATCGAGCTTCACGCGTCCCATCATCTTCTCGATCTGGTCGGTCTCGCCGCGAAAGCCGTTGATCTGCGCCCACCCGGTGATGCCGGGCTTGATCCGGTAGCGGAACATGTAGCCCTTGACCAGATCCTTGTAGATGTCGTCGTGCGCGAGCGCATGCGGGCGCGGGCCGACGACCGACATCTCGCCCTTCAGCACGTTGATGAACTGCGGCAGCTCGTCGAGGCTGGTGCGGCGCAGGAACCGGCCGACCGGCGTCACGCGCGTGTCGTTCTTGGTCGCCTGCGTCACCGTGCCCGCCGCTTCCTGGTGCACCTTCATCGAGCGGAACTTGTAGATCTCGAACTCGTGCCCGTCGATGCCCTTGCGTTTCTGGCGGAAGAACACCGGCCCCCGCGACGTCAGCTTGATCAGGCCCGCGATCAGCAGCATCACCGGCGCGAGTGCCGTGAGCGCCGCCAGCGCGAACAGCCGGTCGAACACGAACTTCGGCAGGATCCGCACGTCGGTGATCGGCGACGCCGCGAGGTTGATCGCCGGCACGCCGAGCACCTCGACCACTTCCTGGTTGAAGAACGACAACGTGCGCACGTCCGGAATGAAACGGATGTTCACGAAATCATGGCGGAACACCGTCACGATCTGGTGAATCCTCGGTTCCTCCGAGATCGGCAGCGTGAGCCACAGCTCGCGGATCGCGCGGCTGCGCACGAGCCACACCAGCGATTCGAACTGCCGCTCGATGCGCACGTCGTCGAGCGCGACGTCGCCCGGCGCCTCGCTTTCGTCGTACACGCATACCGGGTTGAAGCCCGCTTCCGGCCGCGCCCGCATCTGCGCGATCAGCCGCCGCGCCGCCGGCGTACCGCCGACGATCGCGACCGCCTTCAGGTTGTAGCCGCCGCGGCGCAGTTGCCGCAGCACGACGTGCACGCAGGCCTTCGAGCCGGCGAGCAGCGCCATCGTCACGAGCGCCCAGTAACCGAGCCACAGCCGCGACAGGTCGCCCGACTGGTGAAAACTGAAGCTCATCAGGATGCCCGCGAGCTCGACCACGAGCCACGCGAATGCGACGCGCCCCATCAGCCCGACGAGACGCTTGCCTCGCCACGACTGGTAGATGCCGATGGCCGGAAAGAACACCACGACCAGCAGGCAGTCGAACAGCACCGTCGTGCGCTGCAGGTCGTTGAGCCAGATGCTGCCGTCGTGCAGCGCAGCGGCGATCAGCGCCCCTGCCACGACCATCGCGATATCGATGACTCTCGCCAGCACGCTCAACATGTCTGCTTCCTCTTTGAACAGGCGTTTGCCGAACAGCTCCTCGTGCAGCCCGTGCCGCACATTCGATTCAAACGTTGCATGACGCTATTGAAGCGACAAGAAAATCGCCCCTCAAGCGCACAAGTATTTCGAAAAATAATCGGAAATTCTTGCCGCGAACTTTTTGATTTAATTCGGCAGGTTTTCCCGAATCGATCGGGAATCGAGAAATTTTCGGAAATTTTCCCTTCGCCGCGAGCCCTTTGCCGGCACGGGATGGCCAACAATGCCCGGAATTATTTTTTATTTTTTTATTTACGTCCGATGCGATCGCGGAAAATTTTTCCAGATGCATGCGTGGCGAATATCAGTCAATGGTCCCGGTTTTATTGTCGATTTACTTCATGCTACAACGACAGGCACTGACTTCAACCGTGGAGAGTGTCACCATGAATGCTCCGGCAGTGGCAGCCGAAACGCGCCAATCTTCTTCCGCCGCTCCCGCCGCCGGCACGCGCCTCGCCGTGCAGCCGGTGATTCTTGCCGGCGGTTCCGGCACGCGCCTGTGGCCGATGTCGCGTGAACGCTTTCCGAAACAGCTGATCGGCCTGCTCGGCGATCATTCGCTGCTGCAGTCGACCGCGCTGCGCCTCGACGGCCTCGCGGCCGACCACCCGCTGAACGACGACGTGCTGATCGTGTGCGGCGAGGATCACCGCTTCACGACCGCCGAACAACTGCGCCTGACGGCCAAGCCCGCGACGATCATGCTCGAGCCGCTCGGCCGCGACACCGCGCCCGCGCTGACGCTCGCCGCGCTGCGGCTCGTCGCCGACGGCAACGATGCGGTGATGACCGTGATGCCGGCCGACCATGCGGTCGCCGACCTGCCGCGCTTTCACGCAGCCGTCGCGGCCGGCGTGCACTGCGCGGTGCAAGGCAGGATCGCGACGATGGGCATCGTGCCCACGCACGCGGAAACCGGCTACGGCTACATCCGCGTCGGCGCGCCGCTCGGCGACGCCGCGACGGGCAACCTCGACGTGCGCCGCCTCGACCGTTTCGTCGAGAAGCCGCACCTCGAACTCGCTCAGCAGTACGTCGCATCCGGCGAGTACTGGTGGAACAGCGGGATCTTCATCGTTCGCGCGTCGGTGTGGCTGAAGGCGATCCGCCAGCTCGAACCGGCGATCTACGCGGCCTGCGAACAGGCCGTCGCACTGGGCAAGGCCGATGGCGACTTCTTCCGCGTCGATCGCGACGCGTTCGCCGCATCGCCGTCGAACTCGATCGACTACGCGGTGATGGAGCCGCTTGCGAGCCTGCCGCAGCTGTGCGAAAGCGTCGTCGTGCCGCTCGACGCGGGCTGGTCGGACGTCGGCTCGTGGGACGCGATCTGGCAGATCTCGCAGAAGGACGAGGCCAGGAACGTCGGCCGCGGCCACGTGCTGTTCGAAGGCGCCGAATCGACCTTCGCGCATTCGGAAAGCCGGCTCGTCGCGTGCGTCGGCACGCAGAACCTCGTCGTCGTCGAAACGCCCGACGCCGTGCTCGTCGCGGACAAGTCGCGCGTGCAGGACGTGAAGAAGATCGTCGGCCGCATCAAGGCTCAACAGGGCGCGGAAGCCACCGATCACCGCAAGGTGCATCGCCCGTGGGGCCACTACGACTCGGTCGACATGGGCGAGCGCTTCCAGGTAAAACGCATCGTCGTGAAACCGGGTGCGCGACTGTCGCTGCAGATGCACCACCATCGCGCCGAACACTGGATCGTCGTGCGCGGCACCGCGCGCATCACGCGCGGCGACGAAACGTTCCTGCTGTCCGAAAACGAATCGACGTACATCCCGCTCGGCGTCTCGCACCGCCTGGAGAACCCGGGCAAGATGCCGCTCGAACTGATCGAAGTGCAGTCGGGCGCGTATCTCGGCGAGGACGACATCGTCCGCTTCGACGATACCTACGGCCGGCAGTGACGCAGCAAGCGCCGGGGCTCCGCTTCGACAGCGGAGCCCCGGCGTGGCAAGCATGGAAAGACGAGGCTTCCGCGCGGGCGTCGTGGCACACGACGGCCCGCGCGTTGCATTGGAACGGCGCTCAACCTACGCGGTACGCGTATTCGCGGCGCTCCGACTGCACGGGATCGTTGCGGCTTTCCGATAGCGCACCCGCGTGACGCTCGGCGATGAAGCGCTTGATGTCCGACTCCGCGCGCGCCAGCGCGGACAAACCGGCCAGCACCTCGCTTTGCGGCGCGCGCGCCGGCTCGTGGCTCGCACCGTGGCGATCGATCCACTGGCGCGCCCAGTCGAGCGCGAACTGCTCGGCTTCCTCGGCATCGGTGAAACGCGGACCGATGAGGCCCGAGCGCTCGACGCGCCGGTCGTCCTGCGAGATCTCGGCCCACGCGCGATACATCAGGTTCTGCACGGGCTGCGCGATGCCGCAGATCGTATAGCCGCGATACTCGTCGACTTGCGGTTCGGCAGCGGCGAAGCTCGCCGACGACGCACGCGCATGGCGCAGTTCCGCCGCCGGCGTACCGGGCACCACGAACGACGTGCGGGCCGGATCGGCCACTGCGTCGTCCGGCATCGCGCTCAGCGACGCGCCTTCGCCCTCCCAAACGTTTGCCTGCGCGACCGGCAATTGCCACGACTCGGGGTTTTGCCAGAACACGCCGCGCAAGCGATCGTTGTCGGGCGCGGGCTCCGCGCGACGCGCAGGCACGACCGGCACCGGCGGCGGCGGAATATACGCGAACGTGCGCCCGCTGAACTGGGTCAGCACGTCGATCATCTGCAGCAGCGTGCCGCTCGCGAGCCACTCCTCGTAGCGACGACGGCACGTCGGCCCGGACGGATAACGACCGGGCAGCTTGGACCAGGCTTCACCGGTCGTCAGGATCCAGAGCACCGCGTTGGCAACGACGCGCGGTTCGGCTCGTGGACGCCCACGACGATTCAGCCGGATGGGTTCATCGGCGATCAGCGTTGAAAGACGAAACCACTCTTCATCGTTAAGCTCATCGAAGAACATAGTAGATCTCTCCACGCAGCCAGGCCGGGCTGCGATTGGCGGCGCCGTCGCGACACATCGCGTCGCGGGGCGGCCAGGTTTGCACATTATGTTTATCCGATGTTGTGCATGCCGGCCGACACCGCACTTTCACGGTGCCGGAATTCCCGGCAACAGCGCACAAATCACGGTCTCACTCCAATGTGGGAATTTTTGTGCACGAAGCATACCATCCTCAGGGTTTATCTCAATATGACAATGACTTAATGTTACGCACTGAAACAACCTGCCACGGGTACGCAATCCATTTATGCTTGAATTTTTTTGCGCGATCTTTATGCCCGGCGCAGCAAAGGCCCGTCTGGCGGGGCGCTTCAGGGTATGAAGAATGGCCGCCAATGGGCCTTTTCGGGCTGTTCCGACCCTTGCCTGCAACAATCCCCGGAATTGCCGACTAAAATCGGTAAATCAGGGAAAATTTCGTAACAAGATATTCATGAATCGGTAAATCATTCAATTCCCGTTCAATTGAATTTTCTCCGTACACAATCTCTTTATTGTTTCTCTGCGAGTGATGAAAGCACGGTGACGCGGAATGCACATTGTTTCTCCGCACGCAAGCGCGGGGCGCCTGTTACATTTTCGCGGCAACAGGCGAGCGCTCGCCGCGCTACTCGCGGAAAGCCTGCTTCGGGTCGGAACGGAAAAGCGGAATACGCCGCGCAGGACGCGCGGCGGTCATGTCAGTGCAGGTCGCAGGCCAGCGACGCGGTCACGTCCGGATCCACGCGCTGCGGCGGCATCGTGTAGGCCGGGTGATCGCAGCCGATCGACAGCGCCGCCCCGTCCTTGAGCGCCGCGCGCATCGGCACGTCGAGTTCGAAACGCACGAAATGCACGGCCGACGTCTTCTCGTCGTTGTCGCGCTCGAGATCCTCGTCGGCGATCGCGTAGACGCGCGCGTGCCCGTCGACCTGCAGGTACACGCGATCCTCGATACCGATCAGCCGCGCGAGCGCCGCGCGCCGCTCGATCTCGTGTTCGTATTCGATCTGCATCGTCGCCTTCAGGTTGGTGCCGTCGGGCACGAGCGGCAGATACGCGTCCAGTTCACCGTCGATGCCCGCCTCGTCGAAGATCTTCTCGATGTGCAGCATCTCCTGGATCTGATAGCGGATCGTCGTCTCGTCCTCGAACAAAAAACGCAGGTGGTTGCCGAGTGCGACCGCCCGGCGGCGCTTGTACGCGACGAGCCGCGCGTGTTCGGTCCTGCGGATCTTCGCGTACGCTTCGAGCGTCAGCAGGGAGTCGCGGGTCAGCGTCATGGGATGTCCTCGTGAGTCGGCCGGCAGCAGCTCAGATGCCATATGCGCGGCGCAGCAGCGTGAGCGGATGCGCGAGCGGCGCGGACGGCAGCCCCTTCTCGTCGATGCCCTGCACGATGTGATGGCCGGCCAGCGCGCAATCCGACGACACGAAATCCGGCTGCGGCTCGGCCATCGCCTTGAACACGGGCGCGCCGATCCGCATCGCGTCCGCATGGAATTCCTTCTTCACGCCGAACGTGCCCGCATGGCCCGAGCAGCGCTCGACGACGTTCACGCGCGTATCGGGCACGAGCGACAGCACGTCGGCCGTCTTGCGGCCGATGTTCTGCACGCGCGCATGGCACGGCACGTGATACGACACGGTGCCGAGGCCGGTCTTGAAATCGGTCTTCAGCAGCCCGTCGCGATGCCGCGCGATCACGTATTCGAACGGATCCCAGAATGCGTCGGCCACCGCGCGCACCGCTTCGTCGCCGGGGAACATCAGCGGCAGCTCGCTCTTGTACATCAGCACGCAGCTCGGGATCGCGCCGATCAGCGCATAGCCTTCGCGCGCATAGCGTTCGAGCACGGGCAGGTTCACCGCCTTCTTCGCGGCGACACCGGCAAGGTTGCCCTGCTCCAGCAGCGGCATTCCGCAGCATGCTTCGCGCGTGACGAGCTCGTACGGAATGTCGTTGTGCGCGAGGATCGCGAGCAGGTCGTGGCCGATGCCCGGCTCGTTGAAATTCACGTAGCACGTCGCGTAGATCGCGACCTTGCCGGGCGTGCGTTCGCCGTCGCGCGCGGGCGGGTTGCCGGAGCGCTTCGCGGCGCGCCGGAACTTGCGCGGCGCGAACTCCGGCAGCCACGCGTTGCGATCGACGCCGAGCGCCGCTTCGAGCGCATGGCGCGCGGGCGGCGTGCGGTTCACCGCGTTCACCGTCTGCGTGACGATCGGAATGCCCGCGAAATGGCCGAGCGCATCGGTGTTCGACAGCACCTTGTCGCGCAGCGTCGCTTCGCCGCGCTTGTAGCGCGCCGCCTTGCCGCGCAGCATCAGGTGCGGGAAGTCGACGTTCCATGCATGCGGCGGCACGTACGGGCATTTTGTCATGTAGCAGAGGTCGCACAGATAGCACTGGTCGACCACCTTGCCGAACGCTGCCTTCGGCACTTCGTCGATATCGCCCATCGGCGTGTCGTCGACCAGATCGAACAGCGCGGGAAACGCGCCGCACAGCGACACGCAGCGCCGGCACCCGGCGCAGATGTCGAACACGCGCGTCATTTCCGCATCGATCGCGGCCTGGTCGTAGAACGCATCGGACTGCCAGTCGAGCGGATGCCGGGTCGGGGCTTCGAGACTGCCTTCCTTGTGGGGCATGAGGCGCTCCAGCGTGGCGCGCATGCGCGCGAGCGCGCCGCCCGCGCGCTGCGGGCAGCGATGAATGAGCGGCGGCCGGCCGCTTGCGGGTCGCTCGGCCGGGCCGCGGCCCGTCAGTCGACGAGACTGTCCAGCGCCTTCGTATAGCGGTTCGCGTGGCTGCGTTCGGCCTTCGCGAGCGTCTCGAACCAGTTCGCGATTTCGTCGAAGCCTTCGTCGCGCGCCGTCTTCGCCATGCCCGGATACATGTCGGTGTATTCGTGCGTTTCGCCGGCGATCGCCGATTCGAGATTCAGCCGCGACGAGCCGAACGGCAAGCCCGTTGCCGGATCGCCGACGGCTTCCAGGTATTCGAGGTGGCCGTGCGCATGGCCGGTTTCGCCTTCGGCGGTCGAGCGGAACAGCGCGGCGAGGTCGTTCTGGCCTTCGACGTCAGCCTTCGAAGCGAAATACAGATAGCGTCGATTCGCCTGCGATTCGCCCGCGAATGCGGCTTTCAGGTTCTCTTCGGTTTTGCTGCCCTTGAGGTGAGCCATGTGCGCCTCCGTTCGAGTCGGCGCGGCCGCATGCGAAGCCGGGCCGATCAGATATGTGGGGAACGATGCGTTTGCCTGGGGCGCACGCATCGTGCCTTTTAATCTAGGCGCTGGCGTTCGCATCCCCCAATAGGCTTTTTCAATCCGGGTGATAGTGCCGGGCGTACATCCGGGGATCGTCGGGAGGGAGGGATCGGGCGCGTATGCCGCGCTTACGACGCACGCTTCATGCGTCACGCATCCATCGCACGCTTGAGCAGCAATTCGCGCTCGCGCTCGTTGCGCGTCAGTTCCGCCGCGCGGCGGAACTCGAGCTTCGCCTCGTCGGCACGCCCGAGCTTCGCCAGCAGATCGCCGCGCACGCTCGGCAGCCAGTGATAGCGCGCGAGCGCGGGATCGTCGCGCAGCACGTCGACGAGTTCGAGCGCCGCCGCCGGCCCGAACGCCATCCCCACCGCCACCGCGCGGTTCAGCTCGACGACCGGCGACGGTGCGACTTCGGCGAGCGCGTCGTACAGCGCGACGATCTGCGCCCAGTCCGTTTCCGACGCGTGCCGCGCACGCGCATGGCAGGCGGCCAGCGCGGCCTGCAGCGCATATGGCCCGCGCACGCCGCCGAGCTTCGTCGCCCGTTCGAGCGCCGCGAGACCGCGCCGGATCAGCAGTTGATCCCAGCGGCTGCGATCCTGATCCAGCAGCAGCACCGGCCGGCCCTGCGCATCGGTGCGCGCATGCATGCGCGATGCCTGCAACTCCATCAGCGCGACGAGGCCGAGCACTTCGCTCTCGTCCGGCGCCAGCCCCGCGAGCACGCGGCCGAGCCGTAGCGCTTCGTCGCACAACGCGGGGCGCATCCAGTCGTCGCCCGCGGTCGCCGCATGGCCTTCGTTGAACACCAGGTAGATCACCTCGAGCACCGACGCGAGCCGCGCGGGCCGCGCATCGGCGGCCGGCACCTCGAACGGCACGTGCGCCGCCGCGAGCGTGCGCTTCGCGCGTACGATCCGCTGCGCGATCGTCGGCTCGGGCGTCAGGAACGCACGTGCGATCTCGCCCGTCGTCAGCCCGCCGAGCAGCCGCAGCGTCAGCGCGACGCGCGCGTCGGTCGACAGCACCGGGTGGCACGACGTGAAGATCAGCCGCAGCAGGTCGTCGCCGATGTCGTCGTCGCTCGCGTCGGCGAGCGCATCGGCGATGTCGGGGACGACCTGCGCTTCGAGCGCGTCCATCTCGTGGCCGAGCTGGTCGCGCTTCGCCGCATGAAGCGACTCCTGCCGGACGCGGTCGAGCGCGCGACGCTTCACGGCCGTCATCAGCCAGGCGGCCGGATTGTCGGGCACGCCGTCGACGGGCCAGTGCTCGAGCGCCGCGACGAGCGTGTCCTGCGCCAGTTCCTCGGCCACGCCGACGTCGCGCACCACGCGCGCGGCGCGTGCGATGATCTTCGGCGCCTCGATCCGCCAGACCGCTTCGATCGCACGATGCGTCGCCTCATGCGTCACGACGCCTGCCCCTCGGCGGACGCGTCCAGCGGCATGGCCATCAGTTCCCATGCATGGCCGTCCGGATCGTCGAACCCGTGGCCGTACATGTTCGGGTACTCGCGCGGCGCTTGCGGCGCGGACCCGCCGGCCGCCAGCGCCTTTGCGACGATCGCGTCGACTTCGGCGCGGCTTTCGCACGACAGGCACGACAGGACCTGCACCTGCGTTGCCGGATCGATGATGGTTTTGCCGGTGAACGTCTGGAAAAACGGACGCACGAGCAGCATCGCGAAGATCGTGTCGCTGATCTTGATGCAGGCGGCCTGGTCGTTGGTATAGGCCGGCACGACTTCGAAGCCGAGCGCCTGGTAGAACGCCTTCGAGCGCGGCAGGTCGGCCACGGGCAGGTTGATGAAGACCATCTTGTGCATGTCGGGTGCTCCCGGTGAGGTTGGATTCAGGTGGGCAGTCAATCAGGCGCTGGTACGGCCGACGTGGAGTTCGCGAAACCGCTCGACCGCGTCGCTCGGCGTGAGGTCGTCGAGCTCGAACAGCGGCCGCACCTCGATCTCGCAATCCATCTCGGCACCGAACGGCGCGGGGAACCGGCGCGTCCATTCGAGCGCCTCGTCGCGCGAACGCACCTGGATCAGCGTATAGCCGGCGATCAGTTCCTTCGTTTCGGCAAACGGGCCGTCGACCACCGTGCCCTTGCCGCCCGTATAGCGCACGCGCCAGCCGCGCGCGCTCGGCCGCAGGCCATTCGCGTCGAGCAGCACGCCTGCGTTGGCCAGTTCCTCGTGATAGACGGTCATGGCCTCGACCAGCCGGTTGTCCGGCAACGCGTCGGATTCGCTGACGGCGTTCGCCCGGATCATGATCATGAATCGCATCGTTCACTCCTTGTCGTCGGTGAAAGGGACGCCCGTTTATCGGCGCCTTATCCGGACGACGGGCGGAACACGGCCGGATCGACACGCGCCACGATAAATCAGGGTAAATACCTAGTCACGGCCTTCACAGGAAGCACGGGCCGACTGCGCGTACCTCGACCGTGCACCATTGCGCAGCCGGGCACTGGCGTGCGATCTCGATCGCTTCCTCGCGCGTGTCGACATCGACGAGGAAGAAGCCGCCGACCATCTCCTTCGCCTCCGCGAACGGACCGTCGAGCAGACGCGTTTCGCCGTCGCGCACCTGCACGCGCGTGCCGCGCTCGGAGCGCTCCAGCGACTCGACGCCGCGCAGCACGCCGCGCGCCTTCAGCGTCTCGGCGAAATCGACCATCCGCGCGTAAAGCGCCTGGCCTTCGTCGAGCGTGCGTTCCGCGCGCTGGTCGGTCGGTTCGACGATCAACAGCATGTAAGACATGGACTTCTCCTGTAGGGACGGGGTGCGGCGGCGTTCGCTGCGCGATCGGCGTGCGACACCCGATGCGAAAGCGTAACAGCCGCGGCAGGGTCTGCCTGCATCGTTGGCCATCCGGCACTGGCCGGACGGCCAATTCGGCCGCTTCCTGGCATTTTGTCGTCAAGATGCGCTCCCGAACTGTCGGATTTTCTTCCAGTGGACCGTCCCATGTCACGCTTGCTTCCGCCGCTTGCCGTTGCGCTATCGCTCGCCCTCTCCGTCCGGCCGGCCCCCGCCGCGCTACCGGTCAGCGCCGGCTGCGGCGGCGCGACCTCGGCGATTGCCGACCTCCGCAGCGCTGGCGGCCCGTCGCCGCTGGCAGGGCAAACGACCTCGATCGAAGCCGTCGTCACCGCGGCGTTCGACGGCGCCGACGGCTTCGGCGGCTTCTTCGTCCAGCAGGCCGACGCGCAGCGGCGGCAGCGGCCGGGCGTCCCGGAAGGCCTGTTCGTGTACGCACCGAACGCACGCGCGAGCCCCGGCGATCTCGTGCATCTCACGGGCCGGGTCGACGATAAATACGGCCGCACACAGTTCGTGCTGTCGGGCGGCATCGCCGTCTGCGCACGCGGGCAGACGGTCACGCCGGCGACGCTCGCGCTGCCGGTCGCCACGCCGGCCGTGCTGGCCGCGCACGAAGGCATGCGGGTGCGCCTGCCGCAAACGCTGACGGTCAGCGATACGCACGAACTCGGCCGCTACGGCAGCCTCGTTCTCAGCAACGGCCGGCTGCGCATCCCGACCCACGTCGCGCCGCCGGCCGAAGCCGCCGCGCTCGCGGCGGCCAACGCGCGCAACCGCATCGTGCTCGACGACGGCTCGAGCCGCCGCGATCCCGCGACCGTCCGCTATCCGCCGCCCGCGCTGAGCGCCGCCAATACGCTGCGCGCAGGCTACACGGTGCGCGGCGTCGAAGGCGTGCTCGAACTGCGCTACGGCACGTGGCGGCTGCAACCGACAGCCGGCGCGGCGCCGGTGTTCGACGCCGCCGCGAATCCGCGTACCGATGCGCCGGACCGGCACTCCGCTGCAGACGTTCGCATCGCGTCGTTCAACGTATTCAACTATTTCAACGGCGACGGCCATGGCGGCGGATTCGACGCGCCGGCCAACCGTGGCGCAAAAACGCACGCCGTCTTCGCGAGGCAGGAAGCAAAGATCGTCGCGGCGTTGCGCTCGCTGTGCGCCGATGTGATCGGTCTGATGGAAATCGCGAACAACGGCCACGGCGACGCGAGCGCGGTGCGGCGTCTCGCTGCGCAACTTGGCGACGGCTGGCGCGCTGTCGACCCCGGCACCGCGCGGCTCGGCCGCGACGTGATCGCGGTCGCGCTGCTGTACGACAGTCGCACGGTCGAGCCGGTCGGGCACGCCGCGACCGTCGCGCTCGGCGGCCGGCACCGGCCGCCGCTTGCGCAGACCTTCCGGCGCATCGGCGGCACGCGCGCGTTCACTGTCGCGGTCAATCACCTGAAGTCGAAGAACTGCCCGAACGCGACCGGCGCCGACCTCGACCAGTCCGACGGCCAGGGCTGCTGGAATGCGGCGCGCACGCGAGCGGCCACGCGCATCGCCGACTGGCTCGCCGCTTCGCCGACGGGCGCCGCGGCCGACGGCATGCTGCTGATCGGCGACCTGAACAGCTATGCGAAGGAAGATCCGGTCCGCGCGCTCGAATCGCGCGGCTATGCGAACCTGGTTGCCCGCTTCGTCGGCGATGCTGCGTACAGCTACGTATTTCGCGGCGAAGCCGGTTACCTCGACCACGCGCTGGCCACATCGACACTCGCCGCACGCGTGAAGGCCGTGCACATATGGCACATCAACGCCGACGAACCGGTCGCCCTGCAACCCGTGCCCGATTACAAAACGCGTGTGCACCGATCGTCTTATTACGCACCCGACGCATACCGCTCGTCGGACCACGATCCCGTCATCATCGATGTCGCGCTTGGCGACAGCGGCGCCGTGCCGGCCTCGGGCACGAACCGTGCTCCCCGACACAGCGTGGACTAGTGCATTTGCATCAACACAAGGCCTGCAACGGCACTATTTACCTGACGACCCTGGCGATGCCATATTTACCGGACATTCGCTTCGTACCGCTGCTCCACACGCCGATTCGCCCGATTGCGAAATTTTTTCAACCGTCGCCCCGCCCCGCGCGACGGGGCTTCGCGGCGATCCTGCCAACGAATTGAAAATTTGTCTCGAAACTCAATTGGGGCAAGTGAATCACATCAATTGCTGGGATTCGTCTTATCTTCAAATTGGCCTGGAATCGAAGGAGGATAAACACCATGGCGCTCACCGACTCGATCGAACACAAACTGGACCGCGGCCTGGCCGACATCCGTCGCACCGGCCGGCGCGTGGGACGCACGACGCGCTCCGCCGCCCGTGATCTGCATGCCGACGTGACCGACGATCTGCGCGGGCTGGTCGACGAACTGGAAGACCTGTTGAAAAACGATGGCGACGGCGATATCGCCGCGCTGCGCAAGCGCGTGCAGTCGAGGCTCGACGAAGCGCGCAGCGCGCTCGACTACGCGTCGGGCAGCGCGGCCGCCCGGCTGCGCGATTCGGCCGAACGCGTGTCGCAGGTCGTGCACGACAACCCGTGGCAGACCGCCGGCGTCGTCGCTGGCCTCGCGTTCGTTGCGGGCCTGCTCCTTGCCCGCCGTTGAACGGGGCTGCCCGCACCGCTGCTCGCACCGTCCGTCCTCAATCAGACAACGAAGGAGAACCGCCATGCAGAAGTCCCTCGCCATGAAAGCCGCCGCCGCCGTGATGCTCGGCAGCCTTGCACTCGCCGGCTGCACGACCACGCCCGACAAACCCGAAACCGCATCGGCCAGCGCGTCGAAGCGCCAGTCGATCGACGCGAGCGTGAACGCGACGCTGTCGCGCCTCTATTCGACGGTGCCGGGTTCGCGTGAACTCGTCGCGAAATCGCGCGGCGTACTCGTGTTCCCGAACGTGCTGCAGGCCGGTCTCATCATCGGCGGCCAGTCCGGCAACGGAGCGCTGCGCGTCGGCGGCAGCACCGTCGGCTACTACAACACGTCGTCGCTGTCGGTCGGCCTGCAGGCCGGCGCGCAGTCGAAGGCGATCGTGTTCCTGTTCATGACGCAGGATGCGCTTGACTCGTTCCGCAAGTCGGACGGCTGGGCCGCCGGCGCCGACGCATCGGTCGCGGTCGTGAAGGTCGGCGCGAACGGCGCGGTCGACACCAACACGGCCACCGCACCGGTCGAGGTGCTGGTCCTGACCAACGCGGGCCTGATGGGCGACCTGTCGGTGAACGGCACCAAGGTCACGAAGCTCAATATCTGACGGTATCGCACGCGGCCTTGCGCCGCGTTCGCTTCCCGGCAGCGCCGCGGCCCCGGCCGCGGCGTTTTCGCATGGGTCGCGCGCAGCGGTTATGATGGCGGCACCTTTGCGGGCATACTCCCGATGGGCCGCCCCGCCGCGTGTTCCGCAGCGAACCCGTGACGTTCGCGAGCCGATCGCGCCCGGGGCAACGAGAGTCAATCAAACCAAGCATCAATCTGCGCGAATGCCACCCATGGATAGCGGACACGATCACCAAAAATTCTTCTATTTCCTGCTGTTCGCGGTCACCGTCGGCATGTGCGGGATTCTCGCGCCGTTCTCCGGGGCCGTGTTCTGGGGCGCCATTCTCGCGATCCTGTTCCAGCCGGTGCAGCGCTGGCTCGCGGCGCGCTTCGGCAAGCGGCGCAACCTGGCCGCGCTCGTGACGATGACGCTGATCATCCTGATCGTGATCCTGCCGCTCGTGTTCGTCGCCGCGACGCTCGTGCAGGAAATCGCATACGTGTACCAGGAAATCAAGACCGCGCAGCCGAACTATTCGCAGTACTTCCAGGACATCATCCACGCGCTGCCGACCTCGATCCAGCGCGTGCTCGCGAAATACGGGCTGACCAACATCCCCGGCATCCAGAAGAAGCTGACCGACGGCGCCGCGCAGATCAGCCAGTTCGCCGCGGCCCAGGCGTTCAGCATCGGCCAGAACACGTTCCAGTTCATCGTCAGCTTCGGCGTAATGCTGTACATGGTGTTCTTCCTGCTGCGCGACGGCGGCGAGATCGGCCGCCGCGTGCGCCGCGCGCTGCCGCTCGACGAGGAGCACAAGAATCTGCTGCTCGCGAAGTTCACGACGGTCGTGCGCGCGACCGTGAAAGGCAACATCGCGGTCGCGCTCGTGCAGGGCGCGCTCGGCGGGCTGATCTTCTGGATCCTCGACATCCAGGGCGTCGTGCTGTGGGGCGCGCTGATGGCGTTCCTGTCGCTGCTGCCCGCGATCGGCGCGAGCCTCGTGTGGATACCGGCCGCGCTCTACTTCCTGGCGATCGGCGAGATCTGGAAATGCGTGATCCTCGTCGCGTTCTGCGTCGGCGTGATCGGTCTCGTCGACAACCTGCTGCGCCCGATCCTCGTCGGCAAGGACACGAAGATGCCCGACTGGGTCGTGCTGATCTCGACGCTTGGCGGGATGGCGCTGTTCGGCATCAACGGCTTCGTGATCGGGCCGCTCGTCGCCGCGCTGTTCATGGCGAGCTGGGACATCTACGCGCGCGCCGAACAGGGCGAATGACGCGGCGCGTGGCCGCGTGCCATACGCCCGGCCGCCACCGCTCCATCCGCACGCACAAGCCCTCCGTCACGGATGGCGAATCCTGATCACGACGGGCGCCACGGCGCCCGTCGCTTCATCCGCCGCGACGGTCATCACGCCGCCATACGGGCCCACGCGATAAACGCGGCCCGACACCAGCGGCACGCTTCGATCGTCGCGCGCATCGCGCCACGTTGCGCGCACGCCGGAATCGGCGTCCAGCGCGAACGGCGCACCGTCAGGCCCGACCAGTGCCACATGAGCACCCGGCAAACGCCGGCCATGCGCATCGAACCGGAGCGCCGCCGCGGCCCCGCCGCCCGCCGCTTCCCGTCCTTCGACAACCGCGCCCGACGGCGCGTCGAACGTCACGTCGTAGAGATCGACGAGCGCGCCGGTAAACCGCACGGTGCCGTCCGACGTGGCCTGCCCCGCCGCCGCCGCATTCGACATCGCCAGCACGACGCCCAGCCCGATCGCCATCATCCGCACGGCGCCGACGCACCGCACCGTTCGATTGCGCATCGCTGCCGATGCCACCCGCTTCGCGTTGTTCCGCATGTTCCCTCTCCTCTGCCGCGTGACCAGAAAAAAGGCGGCGTGACGCGTCGGTCACGCCGCCTGTTCACTGGCGATCACTTTAGGGAGAGAGGCCGGGACAATATATGGGACAAGTCCGAAACTGAGAGCCGTTTGATCGAACTCATCGCGCTCGACAACACCTGACGGCAACGCGCGACCGATATCGCGCGTCGCGCCGCAAGCCGGTCACGCGTCCGGATCGACACGCAGCACGAGCTTGCCTCGATGGTCGCCGTCGAACAGGCGATTCAGCACGTCGGGCGCGTTTTCGAGACCGTCGGCGACAGTTTCCTCGGCCTTGAGCCGACCGTCGCGCAACCAGCCCGCGAGCGTCTGCACGGCTTCGCGGCTCTTGCGGTAGTCGAGGATCAGGAAGCCGCGCATCGTCAGCCGCTTCGAGATCAGCACGCCGACGTCGTCGGCCGCGCGTCCGCTGTTGTAGTTCGAGATCACGCCGCACAGCGCGACGCGCCCGCCGATCACCATCCGCGACAACACCGCGCGCATCACCTCGCCGCCGACGTTCTCGAAGTTCACGTGCACGCCGTCCGGCGTCGCCGCCTTCAGTTGCTGACGGAAATCGTCGGCCTTGTAGTCGACGGCCGCGTCGAAGCCGAGCGTCTCGGTCAGGTAGCGGCACTTGTCCGCGCCGCCCGCAATGCCGACCACGCGCGCGCCGTGGATCTTGCCGATCTGCCCGGCGATCGAGCCGACCGACCCGGCCGCCGCCGACACGACGAGCGTCTCGCCGGGCTGCACCGGCGCGATGTCGGTCAGCCCGTAATACGCGGTCAGCCCGCTCATCCCGCACGCGCCGAGCAGCGTCGGCAGCGGCAGGCCCGACTGCGCGGGCAGCTTCACGAGCTGCGCGGCCTGGTCGGCCGGCACGACCGCATAATCCTGCCAGCCGACGAGCCCCTGCACGAGATCGCCTTCCGCGAAACCGGCATGGCGCGACGCGACCACGCGCCCGATGCCGAGCGCGCGCATCACCTCGCCGATCGCGACGGGCGGCAGGTACTGCGGTACGTCGCTCATCCACACGCGGTTGGTCGGGTCCATCGACAGGTACAGCACGCGCACGAGCACCTCGCCGTCCGCGAGCGCCGGCACCGGCGTCTCGACGAGCGAGAAGTGTTCGCGGCCGACCCGCCCTTCCGGGCGCGTCTTCAGCAGCAGTTGGCGATTCACGGGTGTCGACACGATGTTCTCCTCCGGTAATTGCGGTACGGGATGCGGGATGCGCGTCAGACCGCGCACATGCCGCCGTCGATCACGAGTTCGGCGGCCGTCACGAAGCGGCTTTCGTCGGATGCGAGATACACGGCCGCATGCGCGACGTCGTCCGGCTCGCCGAGCCGGCGCAGCGGAATGCCGCGCGCGAGCTTGCGCGTCGCATCGCGTTCGCCGAGCGTCTGGAACAGCGGTTCGACGATCCCCGTGCGGATGAACGCCGGGTGAATCGAGTTGCAGCGCACGTCGAGCTCGCGGCGTGCGCAATCGATCGCGACCGATTTCGTCAGCGACGCGACCGCCGCCTTCGACGCGTTGTACGCGGTGAAATCCGGCTCGACCTTGAACGCGGCGACCGACGAGATGTTGATGATCGATGCGGGATGGCTCGCGCCCAGGTACGACAGCGCATGCTTGCAGCCGAGCACGATGCTCTCGACGTTGATCGCCATCACGCGCCGCCATTCGTCCAGTTCGATTTGCGCGGGCGAGCCGATCGAGCCGACGCCCGCATTGTTGACGAGCACCGACAGCCCGCCCATCGCATCGTTCGCCTGCGCGAGCAGCGCCTGCCAGCGTGCTTCGTCGCGCACGTCCTGCGTCGCGGCGAACGCGACCGGCGTCGCGTGGCCCGCGTTGAGTTCCTGCGCGAACGCGTCGAGCACCGCCGCTTCGGCGATGTCGGTCAAGAACACGCGCGCGCCCTGCTCGACCATCCGGCGCGCGATCGCGCGGCCGAGGCCGCCCGCGGCGCCCGTAATGTATGCGCACTTGCCGGCGAGGCGCGAAGAAACGACTGTCATGTGAGCTGCTCCTGTCGTGAATCGTCGTCGCGGCATGCTGCCGCGACGGGTTTTCCGTGCGTGTCGCGGCCGACGCATGCCGGTCGACGGCGCGTCGGATTCATAAGGTGCCGCACGGTTTCCGCGAGTATATCGAGACGAGCGTGACGCGCGCCGGGCAGCCGGCCGCGGTCGAACGACAGCCAGCGTACGCGAATGACGCCAATCGATGAAATGAATAATCGTTATGCCCGGTCATAGATTCCGCTCATGACCGTCGTGCGGCTGCGCCAATGCGCAAAGCGGCACGGCCGATCCCGTGGACCGGCCGGTTCGTTGATTCCGGGAATGGCGGACGATGCGTACGGCGACAGACAGGGAACGATCGGGAAGAGGAATCGCGCAATCACCGGGCGATCGCCGGCGGCAACCTGGCGGCACCGGAACACCGAAACACCGGGCCGCCGCAACCGGCAGCCGTCAGAATCCGTCGCCCGACGGCGCGCGCACGAACGCGCAGAGTTGCGGCGAATGCGTATCGATCATCTGCTGGAACGGCGCACGGTTCCCGTAAGCGATGCCCGACACGAGCAGCAGGCAGACGGCCGCGATGCGCGGCGAGAACGCGCGCTGCCGCGCGCCGTCGTAGCCGCGCAGGAACATCAGCGCGACCAGCGCGCCGAGCATCCAGCCGACGACAACTTCCGGAATCGTGTGCGAGTGATCGAACACGCGCGCGACGGCCGTAACCGCGCCGACGGCCAGCCCGGCCGCGATGCCGGGCGCCTTGCCCGGCCGGAACGCCTGCCACAGCATCGACAGCGCGACCGTCCATACCGACGTCGACAGCATCGTATGGCCGCTGATCACGCGGAAATCGAATTGGGGAATCTCGATGCCGCACCCGGCATACAGGATCTTGGTTGCGCCGACGAGGCCCATGCCGGCGGCCAGCAGCACGACCCAGCGCACGGCGACGCGCCGGTCGGTCAGCGCCAGCCACGCCGCGCAGGCCAGCGCGATCGGCAAGGTCAGCGCGGCATCGCCGATGTTGCTGATTTCACTCCACATAACGGACTTCGGACGACGATCGAAAGGCCGCAGTTTACCGCATGCGCGCAGCGCGTCTGTGTCAGCCTGTGACAGGCTGTATCAGCCCGCGACACCGGTGATCAGCAGCAGGTTCGTGCCGGTGATGACGACGAACAGCGCCCACGCGGCGACCTGCATCCCGCGGCCGATCGTGTGCTCGCCCATCACGTTGCGATCGCTGACCGACCGGATCAGCGGCCACATCGCGAACGGCAGTTGCAAGCTCAGCAGCACCTGGCTCCAGACGAGCAGTTGCCCGACCGACCCGTCGCCGAGCCACAGCACGCCGATCAGCGCCGGCACGAGCGCGAGCCCGCGCGTGATCAGCCTGCGCTGGTAGCACGGGATCTTCGTATGCAGGAAGCCGTCCATGATCACCTGGCCGGCGATCGTGCCGGTCAGCGTCGAGCTTTGCCCCGACGCGAGCAGCGCGATGCCGAACAGCAGTGCGGCAGCGCCGCCCGCGATCGGCGTAATCAGCTTGTAGGCCTGCTCGATGTCGGTCACGTTGTGCTGGCCCGTCGCATGGAATGCCGCGCCCGCGACGATCAGGATCGCCGCATTGACGAGCATCGCGACGAACAGCGACACGCAGGTATCGATGCGCACCAGCGCGAGCGTGTCGCGGACCACGCCGCGCGCGCCGCCGACGACATGCCGCGTCTGCACGACCGACGAATGCAGATACAGGTTGTGCGGCATGATCGTCGCGCCGACGATGCCGAGCGCGAGCACGATCGCGTCCTTGCGGTCGTGGCCCGGATCGCCGGGCACGAGCCCACCGACCACCGCGTGCCAGTCGGGCGGCGTGATCGCGACCTGCGCGACGAAGCAGAACGCCATCGTCGCGATCAGCCCGAGCACGATCGCCTCGATCTGCCGGAACCCCTTGCCCTGCAGGCCGAGCACGATCATCGTGTCGAGCGCGGTCAGCACGATCCCCCACGCGAGCGGCACGCCGAGCAGCAGCTTGAACGCAAGCGCGCAGCCGAGGACTTCCGCGATGTCGCACGCGATGATCGACACCTCGGCGGTGACCCACTGCACGATGCGGCCGAACCGGCCGTAGCGTTCGTAGCTGGCCTGCGCGAGATCCCTGCCCGCGACGAGGCCGAGCCGCGCCGCGAGCATCTGCAGGAAGATCGCCGCGAGGCTCGAGAACGCGACGACCCACAGCAGCGAATAGCCGAACTGCGAGCCGGCCTGGATGTCGGTCGCCCAGTTGCCGGGATCCATGTAGCCGATCGCGACGAGCAGGCCGGGGCCGAAAAAGCGCTTGAGCTTCTGCCAGCGCGGCGCGCCGGCGTCGATCGTGATGCTGCCCTTTACTTCCGACGGGCAGAAAGGGGCGGTGGCGGTAGTGGGGAGGAAGGGCATGTAAACCGGGAATCGAGATCGCGACAGGACGATTCTACGGGTATCCGCCCCGTTTTCTCCTGCACGCCGGCATACGCGGCGCAACTCGCGCCGCCGCCGTCGCCCAACGCGGCTGCGGACCCGTCGTTCGCATCGGGCGACCCAGCGCCACGGCTGAGAATCTTTTCCCGCTCGGCGACGCGAAATTCGGTCGGCGACATCAGCAGGCGCTGGCGAAACAGCTTCGCGAGCCGCTCGCCACTGCCGAACCCCGTCCGGCGCGCGACCTTGTCGGCCGGCAGCGTCGTATGGATCAGCATGTGGCACGCGCGCTCGAGCCGCACCTGCTGGACGAACGCGGTCGGCGTCACGCCGATCTCCTTCTTGAAGCGCCGCAGGAAATTGCGCTCGCTCATCGCAGCGGCCTGTGCGGCGTTCGCGATCGAGATGCGGTTCACGCTCAGCGCGCGCAGCCGCTGCGCCGACATCCGGATCGACGGGCTCGCGCTCAGTTCGCGAAACGCCCACATCGACTGTGCATAGCGCTGCTCGACCGGCCGCAGCATGTTACTGGCGATCTCCTGCGCGGCGCTGTCGCCGAGATCGGCGCGGAACATGTCGAGCGCTGCCGCGAACACGTCGGTCTCGCCGGCCTGCAGTTCGACCGTCGCGTCGGCACGGCGCCCGGCTTTGCAGGGCGACACGTGGATCGCCGCCGACGGCCGCTGCGAGGCCGCGAGCGCGGGCAGGTCCATCGCATCGACGATCCAGCGCGCGTGCCGGCGAATGTCAGTCAGACGCCGCTGCAACGCATCGTTCCAGTTAACGGCCGCGCGGTCGCCGTGAAGATGAAAGAACGCGAGCGCACGGCGGCCGTGCTCGTCGCCGAGCGGATCGGCCGCGATGCTCACGCCGGACGACGACTGCAACAGTCCCCCGCTTTCGGATACGTACTTCAACTGGTAATCCGCACTGAACGCATGCAGGCGATTCGCCAGGTTGAAAGCCTCGCCGAGACGCGCGGCCTGGGCCAACGAAAACCCCGTACTCAAATAGATAACGACCCACCTCTGATCTGCTGCATTCACTGGCCAAGCCCCCGACTTGTTTCGACTTCTTCTAATACCGTCGAACTGTCAGGCTTATATTTGGTTTGAATGCGTGCGACAGGACGGCTATCCCGAAATATGAAGCGACGGCATCTTAGCCGAACGGGTAGCGCCTTTGGCGCGAAATGGCCGACGTGGACAGCATGATGGCGGATTACTACAGGCTGTCGCGAGTCGATGGTATGCCCGCACGGAATCGCACCTGTCGATACAGCCGATCGGTGCGGTCGTCATGCGTCACGATGTGCGCATTTCGTTCGTTGTGTTGCGTTGCGCATCGGACGAAGCTGCGGTCGCGTACCGGTCCGAACGGCCCCGACATGCATCGAACGTCATCGATCGCCGCACACGAAAGCCCGCGCATCCGTTGCCTGCGCATCCTTTAGAATCGATCCACCGTTCACCACGCCGCCTGCGCCCCGTGCCCGCCGATCACCGTCTCGACCTGAACCTGTTTCGCGTGCTCGACGCCGTCTACGTGCACGGCGGCATCGGCGCGGCCGCCCGCGCGCTGCATCTCACGCAGCCCGCGGTCACGCATGCGCTCAACCGGCTGCGCGCGCATTTCGACGATCCGCTGTTCGCGCGCCAGGGCAACCGCGTCGTGCCGACCGAGCGCACGCGGTCGATCATCGCGGACGTGCAGTTGCACTTGAAGGGCCTGCAAGGCACCGTGCGCGATCCATCGGCATTCGATCCCGCAACGCTCGACCTGAGCATCGCGGTCGGCATTCGCGACGTGCTCGAATCGATCGCGCTGCCGCGGATCGTCGCCGCGTTCGCCGACGAAGCGCCGGGCCTGCGGCTCGTGAGCCGTCGCATCGCAGTGCCCGACATCGAGCGCGAACTCGCATCGGGCAATCTCGATCTCGCGGTCGAGCGTCGCGTGCAGACGGGCCCGCGCATCGCCACCGAACACCTGCTCGACGATTCGCTCGTCGTCGCGCTGCGCCGCGATCATCCGCTCGCGCGCGATCCGCTGCGGCGCGGCGACTATTTCGCGGCGCGGCATATCGCGGTGTCGTCGTTCGGCGAACCGCAATCGCTCGACGTATTGCTCGGCAGCGACGGGCGCTTCCGCGATATCCGGCTCACCTGCCAGCACTATTTCGCCGCATGCCAGATCGCCGCGACCGGCGACCTGCTGGTCACGCTGCCGCACACCTATGCGCTGCGGATGGCCGCACTGCTGCCGATCGTCGTGCGGCCGCTGCCGCTGCGGCTCAAGCCGTTCCCGCTGCTCGCGTACTGGCACGAATCGCGCGACACCGATCGCGCGCACCAGTGGGTGCGCGAGCGCATCGCCGCGCTCGTGCGCAGCAGCGCGGGCAGCGCCGGCGCGTAACCACGCTGCGTACGCCGTTACGATCGAAACGGTATGCTGACGGATTCGCGCCGACATGCGGCGCCCGCTTCCTTTTCCCGCTTACCGGAGACTTGCCATGTCGCTCATCCATGCCGCCGCCGTCCTCGATGCCGACGCGCCCGACTACGTCGTCCAGCTGCAGGCCGGCACGCACGCGCTGACCGGCGACGAGGCGCCGCGCGAAGGCGGCCAGGATCGCGGGCCGGCACCGTACGAGTTCGTGCTTGCCGGTCTCGCGCAATGCACGGCCGCGACGCTGCGCATGGTCATGCAGCGCAAGTCGTGGCCGGCCGCGCGCATCGACGTGCGCACCGAGCTGCATGCCGATCGCGAAGGCGTGCAATACGTGCGCCGCGTCGTGACGCTCGACGGCCCGCTCGACGACGCGCAACGCCAGCGCCTCGCCGAGATCTGCGAGAAGACGCCGGTGACGCAGTTCATCAAGCGCGGCACGCGGATCGAGACGACGTTGAAGTGACGTGCGCGGCGCGCGGCACACCATCACCGCCTGAAAAACAAAACGGGCGGGCCGCGCACGATGCGCGGCCCGCCCGTCCATCGATACAACCAGGCGCTTACAACCCGAGCGCGGACAGGTCCAGCTTGCCGTCCTTCATCGGCGGGCACCAGAAATACGCGCCCGTCAGCGGCCGCGTGAAGCGGAACAGGCCGTCGACGATCCCGTCGTCCGCGCCGCTCATGCGGCGCATCTGCACGTCGAACGCGCGGAACGAGCAGCCGAACGCAACGAAGTAGAGGCCCGCGCGGCGCGCGTCCGACCACGGCGACGAACGGCGCAGCATGAACGCCTCCGGCTCGAAGCTTTCCTGCGCGGTGCGCTTCACGTGCGCGAACTCGGGCGCGTCGTCGAGTTCCTCGTTGTCCGAGCGGCGGCGCCCGATGATGTTGTCCATGTCGCCCGACGGAATGCGCTCCATCTGGTCGAAGTCGTGCAGCCACTGCTGGACCGCGACGAAGCTCGAACCGTCGAGCCCCGCGCCCTGCCCCGCCACGATCGCCGCGTCGAGCGCGTCGTCGCCGGTCGGGTTCTCGGTGCCGTCCTCGTAGCCGGACAGGTCGCGATCGTTCGAATAGCGGAAGCCGTCGACGGCGTCCTGCAGCGCGAACGCCGGCGCCAGCACGCGTTCGATCGCCCGCGCGCGCAGCACGATCTCGCCACGATCGCCGGCGCGCAGCCAGACCCACACGTCGGCCGGCGTCGCCGGCAGCGTGCGGTCCTTCACCGCGAACGCCGGGTAATCGGTCAGGCCCGGAACCGGGCGCCCGAGGTGCGCCGCCAGCGCCTGTCCGAAACCGACGACCGTGTCGCGTCCATCGACGATCTCGCGCAGCGCGGCCAGCGCCGCCGCTACATTGCCGTCATTCGAAATCGTGAAAGTGAGGTATCGGGCCGCCGTGTCGATCGGAGCCAGGATGCCTTGCTGAACGTCGCTCATCGTTTCCTCAGGAGTGTATCGGGGGTGATTCTGCGAGGGCCGCAACGGGCGGCCGCTCGTCGTGCCGGGCCGCGCCGGGACGCACGCACCGTGGCGTGCCGCGAACGCCGAAGTGTAATCGATGCGCCCGACGGCCACCCTGCACCACCGCTTCGCGGAAAGCCCTAAAAAGAAAGGGCCGGAACCCTGAATACTAACCGTATCGACGCCGCAACGCCGCATTCGTCAGACGTTGCAGCGTGCAGAACACTGCTGATAGAATCTTTAAACGTCTTTTCGGCGTCCTTTCAACCGTTCACTTCAGGGGAGGTGCAGATGTTCCGAATGCCAGCAACCTTCCCGAACGTGGTTCCACGGCGCAGCTGATCCAGCCCGCCGTCCGCGCCGGCTCCCGAGTTTTTCGCTAACCCGTCAGCCGCGCTTTTCCCGACAGCCCGTTTCGTTCCGCCCGCGTTTTCCACGCGGCCCCGGCTGTTGCGTTTTCGACGTTCTCCGAACCGGAAAGTCCCGTCGCGCGATGCGCCGGGCAATGATAAATGACCAGAAAAACCTCCCATCTGGGCGGCCACGCATTCAAAGCCGTCTTCGGCTTCACCATCCGCTACTGGCGCAAGCAGCCGGCACACATCGCCACGGTCGCGACCTTCGCACTGCTCGCCGCGCTCGCCGACGTGCTCACGCCGCTGTTCGCCGGCCGTCTCGTCGACGCGCTGTCGACCGGCCTGACCGACCGCGCCGCCGCGTGGCATTCCGCCATCGTCGCGTTCGGCACGCTCGCCGCGCTCGGCATCGGCGCGACGGTGCTGCGGCAAGGCGTCTACCTGAACATCATCACGCTCACGCTGAAGATGATGAGCGAGATCGCCGCCGCATCGTTCCACCGCGTGCAGCGCTTCTCGACCGACTGGCACGCGAACAGCTTCGCGGGTTCGACCGTGCGCAAGATCACGCGCGGCATCTGGGCGCTCGACCTGCTGAACGACACCGTGCTGATCGCGCTGCTGCCGTCGGTCGCGATGCTGGTCGGCGCAACCGTGCTGCTCGGCACGCACTGGCCCGTGATGGGGCTCGTCGTCGGCGCGGGCTCGCTGCTGTACATCGCGGTGACGGTCGCCGTGTCGCTCGGCATCGTCGCGCCGGCCGCGCGGCTCGGCAACCTGTGGGATACGCGCATGGGCGGCGCGCTCGCCGACGCGGTGAGCTGCAACGCGGTCGTCAAGGCGTTCGGCGCGGAAACGCGCGAGGAAGCGCGGCTCGCGCGCGTGATCGGCAAGTGGCGGCAGCGCACGCGCCGCACGTGGGTGCGCGGCACGTTCAACGGCGGGCTGCAGGGCGCGATGCTCGTCGCGATGCAGGCCGCGATGATCGGCGTCGCGCTGCGGCTGTGGGCGAACGACGAGGCGAGCGTCGGCGACATCGCGTTCGCGCTGACGATGTTCTTCATGCTGCAGGGTTACCTGCGCGACGTCGGCATGCACATCCGCAACCTGCAGCGCTCGGTGAACGACATGGAAGAACTCGTCGCGCTCGAACGCCAGCCGCTCGGCATCGACGATCGCCCCGGCGCGCCTGCCATCCGGATCGGGCAGGGCGAGATCCGCTTCGAGCACGTGACGTTCCGCTACGGCAACCATCCGGTGCCGCTGTACGACGATTTCTCGATGCGGATCGCGCCCGGCGAGCGCGTGGGCCTCGTCGGCCACTCGGGGTCGGGCAAGACGACGTTCATCAAGCTGATCCAGCGCCTGTACGACGTGTCGGGCGGCCGCATCACGATCGACGGGCAGGACATCGCGCGCGTGCGGCAGGATTCGCTGCGCAGCCAGATCGCGATCGTCCAGCAGGAGCCCGTACTGTTCCACCGCACGCTCGCGGAGAACATCGCGTATGCGCGCCCCGACGCGAGCCGCGCGGACATCGAACGCGCCGCGCGTCTCGCCAGTGCGCACGACTTCATCGTCGCGCTGCCGGACGGCTATGACACGCTCGTCGGCGAACGCGGGATCAAGCTGTCGGGCGGCGAGCGCCAGCGCGTCGCGATCGCGCGCGCGTTCCTCGCCGATGCGCCGATCCTGATCCTCGACGAAGCGACGTCGAGCCTCGACAGCGAAAGCGAGCTGCTGATCCAGCAGGCGATGGAGCGGCTGATGGTCGGCCGCACGACGCTCGTCGTCGCGCACCGGCTGTCGACCGTGCGCGCGCTCGACCGGCTGCTCGTGCTCGATCGCGGCAAGGTGATCGAGGAAGGCAGCCACGACGCGCTGATCCGCATCGACGGCGGCATCTACCGCCGGCTGTTCGAGCGGCAGGCGCTGGAGCTCGCGAAGGGGCTTGCCGATTCGCCGCGGCGCATGGCGGACGATAATGCCGGGCCGCTGGGCGAGCCGGCGGAGGCTTGACGCAAGCGTGTCGCGATACGGCCCGGCGGCGGGATGATCACCGCCGGGCCGTGTTGACCCGACCGGAAGCGGATCGAGGCCGTGCCACGTGCACGGCCTTTTTTGCATCGCGTCCGCGAATATCGCCGGCCGGCCCTGAGCCGCGCGCCGCCGCGTCGCTTTTTCCGGGATCACTTATCATGTCGACCAGGAAATTTGCGACGAGGGATCGATCATGTTTACAGGAATTGTCCAGGGCGTTGGCGTCATCAAGGCCATCAAGGATCACGGAGAGCTGAGAACCTTCAGCATCGAATTCCCCGAGCGGTTTACCGACGACATCGAGATCGGCGCCAGCGTGTCCGTCGACGGCGTGTGCCTGACGGTGACAACCATCCATTCGCCGGAGTTGATCGACTTCGACGTGATGCTGCCGAGCCTGAAGATCACCACGCTGGCCGATCTGGCGACCGGCGCGCGGATCAACGTGGAGCGGGCCGCGAAGGACGGCGCGGAAATCGGCGGGCATCCGCTGTCCGGCCATGTCGACTTCCCGGGGACCATCCTGCACATCGCGTCGTCCGAGCACAACCGGATGATTCGCATCGGCGTGCCTGCCGAATTCAAACGATATGTTTTCGCGAAGGGCTATATCGCGATCAACGGCTGCAGCCTCACGGTTTCGGACGTCAATCGAGACGAAGGCTGGTTTGAAATCTGGCTGATTCCGGAAACGCGACGCGCAACGACCTTCGATGCGAAGAGCGTCAACGACAAGGTCAACATCGAGATCGAGCGAAGCACGCAGGTCGTCGTCGATACGATCCGCGAATCGGTCAAGGAAACGCTCGGCGAATTGACCGGCATCGTCACGACGCTGCTGGCGGAAAAAGGCGTCGATATCGAGGAGTTGCTGGCCCGCAATGTCGCGAAGCTGCCGAAGAAGTAACGTAATCCAGCGTGCCAGGTGATCCGCTGGATCACCGAGTACCGGCTTCCGTCGGTGAACGCCTCGATCCACGGTTCCGCCTCACTCCGCCTCGGCCTGCGCCCCCTTCCCCACCGCCACGCGCTGCGCGCGATAAATCCCCGCGTGCCCCGAAAACAGATACGCGACGACGCACGCGACGATCGCATACACGCCGATATCCGCGCCGAACAGTTCGATCGCCATGATCGTCGACGCGATCGGCGTGTTGGCCGCACCCGCGAACACCGCGACGAAGCCGAGCCCCGCGAGCACGGGCACCGGCAGCGCCAGCACCTGGCCGAGCGCGTTGCCGAGCGTCGCGCCGATGTAGAACAGCGGCGTCACCTCGCCGCCCTTGAACCCCGACGCCAGCGTGACGACGGTGAACGCGAACTTGCCCGCGAAATCGTAGAGCGGCAGCGGCCCGTGAAACGCGGCCTCGATCGTCGGAATGCCGAGGCCGAGATACTGCGGCACGTTCAGCACGGTGGCCGCCGCCGCGACCAGCAAGCCGCCGAGCACCGGCTGCAGCGGCGCATAGCGGACAACGCGCCGGAACCACGCGGTCAGCGCATGCGTCGCAAACGCGAACAGCCGCCCGACGACGCCGAACGCGATGCCCGCGACGACCGTCACGGCCAGCCCCGTCGCCGACACGGCCGGCACGAACGGAATCGCATAGGCCGTGTGATGCACGCCCCACGCACGGCACACGACGTCCGCGACGATCGCCGACGCAACGCAGGTCAGCAGCGCGTCGTACCGCACGCGCCCGATCGCGAGCACCTCGAGCCCGAACACGGCGCCCGCGAGCGGCGTGCCGAACACCGACGCGAAACCGGCCGCGATGCCGCCCATCAGCAGCACGCGGCGATGCTCGCGGTCGAGGCGGAACATGTGCGTGACGCGATCGGCGAGCGCGCCGCCCATCTGCACGGCCGTGCCCTCGCGGCCGGCCGAGCCGCCGAACAGGTGAGTAACGACGGTCGCGACGAGCACCAGCGGCGCCATCCGCTTCGGCACGAGCGCCTTCGGGTCGTGAATCTCGTCGATCAGCAGGTTGTTGCCGCGCGCGACGGACTGGCCGAAACGATGATAGATCCACCCGGTCGCGAAACCGGCGGCCGGCAGCCCCCACAGCAGCCACGGATGTGTCATGCGCGTACCGGTCGCCCAATCGAGCGCGATCAGGAACAGCGCGGAAGCCGTGCCGGCCAGCGCGCCGAGCAGGGCCGAAAGCGCGAGCCAGCGGCACACGTAGCGCACAGTCGCGAGCAGGTCGGCAGAAGTCGTGAAAAACATGATTTCCAGATTCGACAGAACATCAAAACCTGGGCGGCAGAATACCGCATGGACGGCCTGCGACCTCCTGACAACCCAGGAACACGCAGGCATCATCAGCCGGGCAAACCGGCGGTTGAGGGCCGCGCCGCGCGCAACGCGCCGCAACGACCGCAGGGAGGCATGCCATCTCCGCAGGCCGCAATTGTACGCGACGCCGCGCATCGCACGCAATGCAGCGCCGGCGCACCGGGCCGGAACGGCGTCGCGCTCCCCGGCGCGCCGTCAGTCGCGCGGCGCGCGCGCGATGCGCGAGATCAGTTGCGGCGCGATCCGCTCGAGCGGCAGGATCGCCGATGCCGCGCCGATCGCCGCGGCCGCCTTCGGCATTCCGTAGACGGCGCTGGTCGCCTCGTCCTGCGCGATCGTGTAGCAGCCTTTCGCGCGCATCGCCTTCAGGCCGAGCGCGCCATCGCGCCCCATGCCCGTCAGCAGCACGCCGAGCGCCTCTCCCTGCCAGCCGTCGGCAACGCTGTTGAAGAACACGTCGATCGATGGCCGGTACGGCGTCTCCACCGGATGCCGCGTATAGCCGAGCACCCCGCGCGGCGACAGGGTCAGGTGATCGTCGGTCGCCGCGAGCAGCACCTCGCCCGCCTGCGGCACGCTGCCCTGCCGCGCGACCCGCACGGGCAGCCGCGTATAGCCGTCGAGCCATTCGGCCATCCCGAGCGCGAACGCCTGGTCGACGTGCTGGACGATCACGATCGCAGCCGGGAAATCGGCCGGCAGCGCGCGCAGCAGCGCGGTGAGCGCGGTCGGCCCGCCCGCCGACGCGCCGATCGCGACGAGCGTCGGCTGGCCGCGCGCGGGCGTCGGCCCCGGCGGCACGAGCGCCGCGGTGCGGCTTTCGAGCAGCCGGCCGATCTGGTCGATCTTCCCGAGCAGCGCCTGCGGCGATGCGTCGGTCGACAGCCCCAGCGCAAGCGTCGGCGTGTCGACCGCGTCGAGCGCGCCCGCGCCCATCGCCTCGTAGACCGACGACGTGTTCGCGCTGACGCTGACCGTCACGATCAGGATCGCGCACGGCGCGCGCGCCATGATCTGCCGCGTCGCCGCCACGCCGTCGACCTTCGGCATCACGAGATCCATCAGCACGAGATCGGGCGGATGGGCGATGCAGAAATCCACGGCCTCGTCGCCGTCGGTCGCCACCCACAGCACGCGGTGGTCCGGCCGCAGCGCGAGCACGCGGCGCAGCGCCTCCACGGCCAGCGGAAGGTCGTTGACGATGCCGATGTTCATCCGCGCGCGCCCCCGATCAGGTCGTGCACGGCATCGAGCAGCGCCTCGTCGTGGAAGCTGCTCTTCGCGAGGTAGTAGTCGGCGCCGGCATCGAGCCCGCGGCGGCGATCCTCGTCGCGATCCTTGTACGACACGATCATCACCGGCACGCGCTTGAGCATCGGATCGCCCTTGATCAGCGTGACGAGCTCGATGCCGTCCATGCGCGGCATGTCGACATCCGTGACGACGAGATCGAATGCATCGCTGCGCACCGCGTTCCAGCCGTCCATCCCGTCGACCGCAACGGTCACGTCGTAGCCGCGCTTTTCCAGCAGCTTGCGTTCGAGCTCGCGCACCGTCAGCGAATCGTCGACGACGAGCACGCGGCGGCGCCGGTCGACGAGCGCGAACTGCGGGCCGCGCTTGAGCCGCGCGAGCTGCCCGCCGCGCACGAGCTTGTCGACCGAGCGGATCAGGTCCTCGACGTCGACGATCAGCACGGGGTCGCCGTTCTCGAGCAGCGCGCCGGCCGCGATGTTCTGGATCTTGTGCAGGCGGCTGTCGAGCGGCTGCACGACGAGCATCCGTTCGCCGAGGAAACGGTCGACGGCGACGCCGTACAGCTCGGGCTCGCCACCGACGACCACGACCGCCGTGCTCCCGCGCGCCCCGTCGGGTTCGCCCGCATCGAGCAACTGGTGCGCGGCGACGAGGCCCGCGCGCCGGCCGTCGAACGGGAAATGCGGCTGCCCTTCGAGCACGTCGATGTCGTCGTGCGCGAGTTCGAGCGTGCGACGCACGTGCGCAAGCGGGAATGCATACGGTTCGCCGCCGACTTCGACGAGCAGGCTGCGGATCACCGACAGCGTGAGCGGCAACTGCAGCACGAAGCGCATGCCCGCGCCCGGCTCGTTGAAGATCCGCACCGCGCCGCGCACGCCGCGCACCATCTCCTGCACCGCGTCGAGGCCGACGCCGCGACCCGATACGTCGGTCACCGCATCGCGCATCGAGAAGCCCGGCAGCAGCAGGAATTCGAGCAGTTCGGGATCGGACAGCCGCGCGGCCGTCTCGTCGTCGGTCAGGCGCTGGCGCACGACGGCCGCGCGCAGCGCGTCCATGTCGACGCCCGGCCCGTCGTCGATCACGCTGACGAGCAGCGAGCCGGCGCTGTGGCGCGCCTCCAGCGTCACGCTCGCCTCGGCCGGCTTGCCGCGCGCGAGCCGCGCGTCGGGCGACTCGACGCCATGGTCGATCGCGTTGCGCAGCAGGTGGCCGAGCGGCGCGTCGAGCAGGTCGAGGATATCGCGGTCGACCTGCGTGCCCTCGCCGACGATCGAGAAGCGCACCTGCTTGCCGAGCGAGCGCGCGAGATCGCGGACGATGCGCGGATACGCGCGCGTCGCATCGCCGAACGGCCGCATCCGGCATTGCAGCGCCTCGTCGTAGAGCTGCTCGGCGATATGCGTGCTGCGCCGCTCGAAGCGGTCGAATTCGTCCATGCGCTCGGCGAGCGAACGCTGCAGGTCATTGAGCATGTGCCGCACTTCGTTCATCGACGCGAGCATGCCCGAGTCGAGATCGTCGGCGAACTGTTCGTACATCAAATCGAGCGAACGGGCGGCGTCGCGCTGCGCACGCTTCACGCGCAGCATCGATTCGGCGAACGGCTTGAGCCAGCGCGATTCGACCAGCGATTCACCGGACAGGCTCAGCAGCCGGTTCAGCGTATCGGCGCGCACGCGGCGCATCGCGCCGGCGCCGGCCACGCGGCCGGCCTGGACCGGATCGGGCACCGTGCCCGACACCGCGAGCGGCGGCACCGTGGCGCCGGCCCCGACGGACTCGTTCGCGGCGCCGTCGTGCTCGCGATACGGCACGGCCGACGGCGGCACGACGGCCGCCTGTATCGTCTGCGCGGCATCGGCGCCCGTCAGCGCCGCCGCGAACACGTCGATCTCGGTCGGCGACACGGGCGGCCCCTGCGGATCGCCGACGCGCACCAGCAGGTCGACGCCGGCGAGCAGCACGTCGACATGCGTGGCCGTCAGCGCGATCGTGCCGGCCTGCGCGGCGACGAAGCATTCTTCCATCCGCCCCGCGATGTCGACGCCGAGCGGCACGCCGACGATGCGCGCGGCACCCTTCAGCGAATGCGCGGCACGCATGCACGCCTCGAGTGCGACGGAATCGGGTTCGCCCGATTCGAGCGCGAGCAGCCGCTCGGACAGCGCCTGGGTCTGCGTACGCGTCTCCTCGCGATACAGCTCGAGGAGCGACAGGTGGCTCAGGTCGTCGTCGCCGCTCATCGCATGCTCCGTGTCACGGCGTCGAACAGGCGATCGTCGTCGAGCAGGCCCACCGACTTGCCGCGCCACGACAGCACGCCGCGCGACAGGCCGGCGCTCGCGCGCCCGACCGTTGCCGGCACGGGCACCCAGTCGGATGCGCCGAAGCGCAGCACGCCTTCGACTTCGTCCACCGGAAACACGACCGGTTCGCCCTGGTGCGCGGCCACCAGCAGCCGCGTGAAACGGCCGTCGCCACTGCCGTTGCCGCCCTTGCCTGCGTCGAGGCCGAGCAGCGCGCCGATCGAGATCGCGATGCGCAGCGTGCCGCGGATGTTGACCACGCCGCGCACGGCCGAATTGCGGCGATGCGGCAGCGAATGGATCGGGCGCGTGCCGGCGATCTCGCGCAGCACGCCGATCGGCAGCGCGAGCCATTCGTCGGCCACGCGAAACGCCAGCGCCGCGTGGCGCGTATCACCGTCGTCGTCGCGCACGCTCGTCGCGCGGAACGCGCTCATCCGGCGTGTCGCGTCGGCCATCTCGACGTCGCCGAGCGGACGCTCGAGCAGCTTCGCCGCGTGATACGCGTAGACCGGGCAGTTCAGGCAGCGCTGGCAGTCGGCCAGCCGCTCGCACGAGCGGTCGCCGTGCGTGCCGATCCGGTTCCAGCAATCGTCGACGTCGATCGTCGTGTCGTCAGTGGCAGCGGCGTCGCGGTTCATGGATTCCTCTGGTCATCGCGGTGTCGGTCCCGATCCCGTATTCGTGTCAGCCGGCCGAGCGCCGTGCGCGCTCGAGCAGCCATTGCGCGCCCGCGCGATCGCCGCCGACGTCGAGCAGCGTCGCGAGATGGGTCAGCGCCTCGTGGTGCGTGGGCCGCAGGTACAGCGCCTTCCGGTAGAAGTCGCCGGCTTCCGCCGCGCGCCCGCGCGCATCCGCGATCAGCCCGTTCAGGTAGAACGCGTCGGCATGCGGCCCGACGCGCGCCGAGAACCGCGCGAGCACGCGTTCGGCCTCGTCGAACGCGCCGGCGTTCGCGAGCGCCTGCGCCTCCTCGAGCGTCGGCGCGACGTCTTCGGCGACCGGCGCGGCCGCTTCGGCCGTCGCTACCCGCCGGTCGGCCCGTGCATCGAGCGCGACCGTGCGCACGGCGGGCGCCGGCGCCGCGAACGGCTGCAGCCTGCTGCCGAGCCAGGCCGGCGGCGCGACGGCCAGCACCGGGCGCGTCGCCACGAGCGGCGCAACGGTAAAGCGCTCCGTGCGCCGGACCGCCGCCACCGCGGACAGCGGCGCTGCACCGGCAGACTCGCGATGAAATGCGAACGCGAGCGGCACGCGCGCCGAGCGCATCCCGTGCCGCATCACGACGCCCGTTTCGGCCGGCCCGACGAACAGCATGCCGTCGTCGGCGAGGCACGCGTCGAGCGAGCGGATCACGCGATCCTGCGCGTCGCGGTCGAAGTAGATCAGCACGTTGCGGCAGAACACGAAATCGTAGCGAAAGCCCGTATCGGCGATCGGTTCGACGAGGTTCGCGTGACGGAACTGCACGCACGCGCGCACGCGCTCGTCGAGCAACCAGCCGTCGGCGGCCGGCGTGAAGTAGCGCGCGCGAAATTCGGTCGCGGTACCGCGAAACGCGTTGCGCCCGTAACAGCCATGCCGCGCCTGCTCGATCGCGCGCGCGCTGAGGTCGATCGCATCGATCGTGAAGCTGGCCGGTTCGAGCCCCGCGTCGAGCAGCGCCATCGCCGCCGAATACGGCTCCTCGCCCGTCGAGCACGGCGCGCTGAGCACGCGGATCACGCGCCCGGGCGTCGCGGCGCGCCGTTCGGCCGCGAGCCGCGCAAGCGTCGCGAAGGCCTCGCGGTCGCGGAAGAACCACGTCTCGGGCACGACGAACAACTCGATCAGCGCACGACGCTCGTCGGCCGATGCGTTGAGCTGCTGCCAGTACGCATCGAGCGCGTCCTGCGTCACGGGCGGCCGCGCCGCCGACGGCAGGCGCTCGCCGTCCGCCTGCAACGCGTGCACGCGCTCCGTCAGCGCACGGATCAGAAAATCGTTGCCGAGCGAATCGGGGTCGATGCCGGTCTCGCGCAGCAGCCAGCCGCGAAATCGCGATTCGGACTCTTTCATGCGGACTCCTTCCCGTGGCCCGGCAGGCCGTCGAACAGATACAGGCGTGCTACGTCGTCGATCAGGTCGGATACCGACACCTGCTGCACGACGCCGTCGGGCGTGTTCGCGACGAGCCCGAGCCAGCGCGTGCGCGCGGTCGAGATGCCGCTCGCGCGGAACGCCGCGCGATCGATCCGCATCGTCTGCGTCGCGCGCTCGACGATCAGGCCGATCACGCGCTCGCCGTCCGCGTGGCCCGCGCGATAGCGCACCATCACGAGCCGCGTCGAGCGCAGCGCATGCGCACGCCGCCCGAGCGCGAGCATCGGCACGTCGATCACCGGCACCGGCTGGCCGCCGCGCATCAGCAGCCCGGCGATCCATTCGGGTGCGCCGGGCACGGCATTCGTGATCGCGAGCGGCAGCACCTCTTCGATGCCGGCCGCGTCGAGCGCATAGCGCTCGCCGTCGAGCTCGAACATCAGGAACAGCGCGTGTGCGCCGTTCTGCAGGTCGGCGCGCGTCACGCGTCGACCTTGAAGCGCGACACGCTGGTGCGCAACTGGTTCGCGACGAGCGTCAGGTCGTCGATCGCCTGCGACGACTGGCGCAGCGACTCGGCGGTCTGCTGCGCGGCTTCCGACAGCTGCGACAGCGCCTGCGTGATCTGCTCGGCGCCGTTCGCCTGCGTCTGCATCCCTTCGTTGACCATCTGGAAGCGCGGCGCGAGCGTCTGCACCTCGGCGATGATCTGCGACAGCTGCCCGCCGACCTGCTGCACGTCGAGCATCCCGCGGCGCACTTCCTCGGAGAACTTGTCCATCCCCATCACGCCCGCCGACACGGCCGACTGGATTTCCTTCACCGTCTGCTCGATGTCGTAGGTCGCGACGGCCGTCTGGTCGGCGAGGCGGCGGATCTCGGTCGCGACGACCGCGAAGCCGCGGCCGTATTCGCCGGCCTTCTCGGCCTCGATCGCCGCGTTCAGCGACAGCAGGTTGGTCTGGTCGGCCACCTTGGTGATCGTCGCGACCACCTGGTTGATGTTCAGCGCCTTCTCGTTGAGGATCGCGAGCTTCGCGTTCACCGAACCGGCCGCGTCCATCACGCTGCGCATCGTCTCGCCCATCCGCGTGAGCCCGCTCTGGCTCACGCCCGCAAGCGTCGCCGACTGCTCGGCCACGCCGGCCACCTCGTTCATCGTGCGCAGCAGGTCGCGCGACGTCGCGAAGATTTCGCGCGAGGTCGCGCCGATCTCGGTCGTCGTCGCCGCGGTTTCGTTCGCGGTCGCCTGCTGCTCGCGCGACGTCGCCGCGATCTCGGCGACCGACGTCGTCACCTGCAGCGACGACTGCTGCGCGCGCGAGACGAGCTCGGTCAGCTCGTCGGCCATCCGGTTGAAGCCCGTCTCGAGCGTGCCGAATTCGTCGCGGCGGCGCAGGTCGAGGCGGCGCGTCAGGTTGCCGGTGCGCATCACGTCGTGCACCTCGACGAGCCGCGCCATCGGCACGGTGACCGAACGGTACAGCACGTAGCCGAGCCCGAGCGCGGACAGCAGCATGATCGCCAGCGCGGTCGCGAGCACGACCTCGGTATCCTGCACGGATTCGCGGATCAGCTTCGCAGACTGGTCGGCGAACTTGCGGTTCTCCTGTACCAGGACGTTCGCATTGCGCACGACCTCGCCCCACACGGGCTGCACCTTCGCGTACGCGGCAACGGCCTCGTCGCGCGACATGCGGTGTTTCTGCACGGCTTCGTTCAGCAGCGGCAGGTAGCGGTCGTAGGAGCCGCGAAACGTCGCGAAGCGCTGACGGTCGTCGTCGCGGAACGTCGTGTTCTGGTATTCGACCGACAGCGACTCGACTTCCTTCTGCGCGTCGGAAATTTTCGCGAGATCGCGCTGCACGGCTTCGGGATCGGTGTCGACGAACGTTGCCTGCTGCAGCAGCATGAACGATTCGTTCACCGAGCCGCGCAGCGACGACGCGAGGTAGACGCCGGGCAGCGAGTCGCGCTCGATGCTGACGGCTTCGCTGTTGATCGCGCGCAGGCGCTCGTACGACACGCCGGCTGTCACCAGCATCAGCACGAACAGCACGCCGAAGCTGAGCAGGATGCGATTGCCGAGCGTCAGCCGGGCAGCGCCGATCGTCGGATGCAGGCTTTCATTGGTCGCGCGGGGCGTCACGGTGGCCATGTTCGTTATGGGCTTTCTAAAATCAGCGTTGAAAAAATCCACGCCCGCCTGCGCGCCGGACGGCGCGCCACGAGCGCCTCGTGGTCGGAGGCGGACGACGCGGCGCCGGCGGGCCGCGCCGCGAAATCACCGCTCCGCTTGCGCCGGCAGTCGAAGCGCGACCATGAAGCCGCGCACCGTATTGCGCATCAAAATCTGGCCGCGATGCCGCGCCGCCGTCGCGCGGACGAACGCGAGCCCGAGGCCGAAGCCGCCGCGCGCCGCGCCATGCGCGGATTCGAGCTGCACGAACGACTCGGTCGCAGCCGTGCGCTGCTCCGGTGCGATGCCGGCGCCGGTATCCTCGACGCCGATCAGCCAGGCGCCGTCCTCGCCGCTCAGCGTGCAGTGCACGTCCGTGCCGGCCGGGCCGTACTTCAGCCCGTTGTCGATCAGGTTCGCGACCGCGCGCGTGAGCATCATGCGGTCGCCCATCGTCACGCACTCGGTATCTGGCACGTGCGCGACGACCCGGCTGCCGCACCCGGCCGCCTTCTCCCAAAGCTGGTCGACGGCATCGAGCACGATCTCGTTGAGACTCACGACCTCGTGCGCGCGGCGCTCGGACTGTGCGCGGGTCAGGTGGATGAAACCGTCGGCGAGCGCGAGCGCGCGCCGCGCATGGCCGGCGATGCGCTCCATGATCGCCGGCATGTCGCCGTGTTCGGTCCGGTAGACGTCGAGCAGCGCGAGGATCGACGTCTGCGGCGAACGCATGTCGTGCGACAGGAAATCGAGCGCCTCGTCGCGCTGCCGCGACATCAGATACGAATTCGAGTGATAGCGGATGCGCGCGGTCAGCTCCATCGCGTCGGGGAGCTTCACCAGATAGTCGTTCGCGCCGGCGATGAACGCCTCGCGCTTGACGATCGGCTCCTCCTTCGCGGACAGCACGATGATCGGCACCCGTGCGGTGCCGGCGTCCGCGCGCCACGCGCGAACGAGATCGAGGCCGTCGATCTCCGGCATCACGAGATCCTGCAGGATGACGGTCGGCTTCACGTCTCGCGCGACCGACAGCGCCCGGTGCGCGTCGGTGCACACGTGCAGGTCGATGTCGTGTTCGCTGCGCAGCGCGCGGCGGATCACCTCGCCGACGAACGGTTGATCGTCGACCAGAAGGACCGAAAGCCCCGATTCAAGACAATCCGGGGCATTATCGCTGCTCGATTCTTTCATAAATACAGTTTCAAACGCCGAATCTCCAATCGATTCATTCATAGGAGTTGTTTATCCGACTTGGACACTATCTTATATTGGCGGTTGATAAATCCGCCTGATTCTGCCGATTTGGCCTGTCGGCACTGCCTTGCGGGGCTTCGGGCATCGATTTTTCCCCGTCGACGACCGCATTACCTCCGCATTCTTTCTCTCAATAAACATAACCGGCTGATTCTAAATGAAATTAGAACACAGCATCTATCTCCTTCCGGTTTAGTTTTGCCAAATATGCGGAAAGAGCCGCAATCAGATAAATCTGATCATTTCCGGATTCGAAAGACGATAACGTTTGCGAGCCCGAAGAAGCGAGGTTTGCATGCGCTGCAAGGCTCGATCGCGGCACGTATTGGGGCCTGATGCAAATGCATCGCATCGGCTTGAGGAAGGGAGAAAAAAAGCGGCGCGCCGGGCGGGGATCGTCCCGTACGCGCATCGGGCCGGCAGGGAGCCGGCCCGCGTGATGGCGGTGCGGCCCGCCTACCCGCGCGCGTGCTGCGCGGACACTTCCTGCAGGTCGAGATCGCGTTCGAGCATGTGCAGCATCTCGTCGTGGATGCGGCCCGAACGATGCAGGCGCAACAGTTCCGCGCGCCCGGCCTTGATCGCGGCCAGCACCACGTCGTAGTGCGCGGTGCGCACTTCCGCCGGATACGCGGGTTCGTTCTTCGTCCGCTCGGTCAGTTCCGCGCGATACGTGTATTGCTCGAGCAGGCGCGGATGGATCACCGCGCCGTTCTCGTCGCGTACGAGCGGCTGGATCGCCGCGAGTTGCGCGGCCTCGACGTACGCCCACGTCTGCGGCTCGGTCAGGTGATGCGCGGCGCGCTCTTCGCGTTGCGGCAGGCGCAGCAGCCGGATCAGCGGCCCGATCGTCGTACCCTGCAGCAGCACGGTGACGAGGATCACCGCGAACGACGCGACAAGGATCACGTCGCGGCCGGGCATCGCCTCAGGCAGCGACAGCGCGATCGCCAGCGTGACGACACCGCGCATCCCGGCCCAGCTCATGATCGTCGCGGCCTTCCAGTCGGGCGCGTCGCCGCGCCGCGCGATGCCGCGCACCGGCCACTTCAGCGCCTCGACCGCGTAGATCCACACGAAGCGCGACACGATCACCACCGCCAGTACCGCGAGCACGGGCGGCACCATCGTGGCGAGCACCTGCTCGAAGCCGCCGAGCCGGTGCATCGCGCCGCGCAGCGACAGCCCGATCAGCACGAACACCATCGCCTCGAGCAGGAACACGATGACCTGCCAGAACGCAGTGCCGCGCGTGCGCACGGCTGCCGAGAACACCTCGTGCTGATGCCAGCCGATGATCATGCCGGCCGTGACGGTCGCGATCACGCCCGATACCTCGACCATTTCGCCCGCGATGTACGCGATCCAGCCGGCGATCACCGCGACGGTGATCACGAGATAGTCGTCGTCAAGCAGCTTCAGGAACCACACGACGAGCCTGCCGACCACGAAGCCGACCACCACGCCGCCGAGCCCGAGCTCCGCGAAGCGCACGACCGCGTGCTCGAGGCTGAACGCGCCGGTCAGCGCGGCAGCGACCGCAAAGCGGAACAGCACGAGGCCGGCCGCGTCGTTCAGCAGGCTCTCGCCTTCGAGCAGCACCATCAGCCGGCGCGGCAGCGCGACACGTTCGAGCACGGCCTTCGCGGCGACCGCGTCGGGCGGCGACACGATCGCGCCGAGTGCGAAGCAGGCGGCCCACGGCAGCGCCGGCGCGACCCAGTGCACGGCAAAGCCGACCGAGAACGTCGTGAACACGACCGCGCCGATCGCGAGCAGCAGGATACCGCCGACGTTGCGCTTGAACTCCTCCCACACGGAGAAGTACGCGCCGTCCATCAGCAGCGGCGGCAGGAACACCAGCAGCACCAGTTCGGGATCGAGGTTGATCGGCGGCAGGCCGGGGATGAACGCGATGCCGATGCCGCCGATCAGCAGCGCGGCCGCGGGCGGCAGCCGCAGCCGCTTGGCGATGCATTCGAGCGCGACGATCGCCAGGAATGACAACAGAACCAGCTTGAATGCCGAGACGGGAGACATGAATCGACCTCGTGAAGAATGAATTCGCGCTTTCCGGCGTCGTACCCCGGTCGGCAGTTTGGCGCGATTACATCACGATGCGATGCCCGCAGTCGAGCGTGTTCGGGAGGCCCGCCACGCGGCACGGGCCCGACGCGGCCCGGTACGCGTGCCGCGATGAAAAACGGCACGCGGGCCGGCACGATCGCCCGCCCGCGTGCCGTCGCGGCACCGCGCTGCCCGCCCCGCGTTACCGGCGCCGCACGACCATCAGCCGCGGCTCGGTCATGTCTTCGATCGCGTAGCGGATCCCTTCGCGGCCAAGGCCCGAATCCTTCACGCCGCCGTACGGCATGTTGTCGACACGGAACGACGGCACGTCGTTGATCACGACACCGCCGACCTCCAGCTCGTCCCACGCGCGCTGCGCATGCGTGAGCGAATCGGTGAACACGCCGGCCTGCAGCCCGAAATCGCTGTCGTTCACGCGCGCGAGCGCGTCGTCGAACCGGTCGAATTTCTCGAGGATCGCGACGGGGCCGAACGCCTCCTTCCGGTACAGGTCCTGCTCGTGCCCGACGTTTTCCAGCAGCGTCGCCTCGAACATCGCGCCGTCGACCCTGCCGCCCGCGACGATATTCGCGCCCGCCGCGACGGCCGCGTCCATCCAGCCCGACAGCCGGCGCGATTCGGATTCGGAAATCATCGGGCCGACGAACGTCGACGGATCCTTCGGATCGCCCATCTTCAGCGAACGCGTCTTCGCGATCAGCTTCTCGCGCAGCGCATCGTAAAGATCGGCATGCACGAGGATCCGCTGCACGCCGATGCAGCTCTGGCCCGACTGGTAGTACGCGCCGAACGCGAGACGCTCGACCACGTAGTCGAGCCGGTCGCGCTGGTCCGCATCGACGATCGCGGCCGCGTTGCCGCCGAGTTCCAGCACGACTTTCTTCTTGCCGGCTTTCTCCTTCAGCGCCCAGCCGACGGCCGGCGAGCCCGTGAACGACAGCAGCTTGAAGCGCTCGTCGGTCGTGAACAGATCGGCGCCGTCGCGATGCGCGGGCAGCACCGAGAACGCGCCCTTCGGCAGGTCGGTTTCCGCGAGCACCTCGCCGATGATCAGCGCGCCGATCGGCGTGCGGCTCGCGGGCTTCAGCACGAACGGACAACCGGCTGCGAGCGCGGGCGCGACCTTGTGCGCGGCGAGGTTCAGCGGGAAGTTGAACGGCGAGATGAACGAGCACGGGCCGACCGGCACGCGCTTCGTGTAGCCCGTATAGCCCTGCGCACGCGCGGAGATCTCGAGGTTGATGATCTCGCCGTCGATACGCACCGATTCCTCGGACGCGACGCGGAACGTGTCGATCAGCCGCGTCACCTCGCCCTTCGAATCGTTGATCGGCTTGCCGGCCTCGATGCACAGCGCTTCGGCCAGCTCGTCGAAGCGCTCGCGAAAGCGCGCGACGCAATGGTCGAGCACGGCCTGCCGCTTGAAGGCCGGCAGCTCGCGCATCGGCTTCGCGGCGTCGACCGCCGCGCCGATCGCCGCATCGATCGCCTTCGCGTCGGCCAGCGCGACGCGCGTCGCGACCTCGCCGCTGAACTTGTCCGTCACTTCCAGATCGGTGTTCGCGTAGACAGCCTCGTTGGCGAGGTAGTACGGATAGGTTTCCTTCAACATGGAACGACTCCTTCCTGTGAACGGGGAATTCAGAGTTGCGCCGACAGCCGCTTGATCTCGCGGTTCAGCACGCGCTCGTTGTCCGAGTAGTCGATCGGCACGTCGATCACGTGCACGCCCGGCGACGAAAAGCACTCGCGCAGCAGCGGTTCGAGATCGTCGGCCGATTCGACGCGATGCCCGTGCGCGCCGTAGCTTTGCGCATACGATACGAAATCGGGGTTCTGCAGTGTCATCGCGAAATCGGGGAAATTCATGTTCTCCTGCTTCCAGCGGATCATCCCGAATGCGTCATCGCGCAGGATCATCACGACGATGTCGAGCTTCAGCCGCACGGCCGTTTCGAGCTCCTGCGAATTCATCATGAAGCCGCCGTCGCCGCACACGGCGATCACCTTGCGCTGCGGATGCACGATCTTCGTCGCAATCGCCGACGGCAGGCCCGCGCCCATCGATGCGAGCGCGTTGTCGAGCAACAGCGAGTTCGGTTCGTGCGCACGCCAGTAGCGCGCGAACCAGATCTTGTACATCCCGTTGTCGAGACAGACGATCCCGTCGGCCGGCAGCGCGCTGTACAGGTCGTTGACGATGCGCACCGGGTACATCGGGAAGCGCGGGTCGTGCTGGCCCTTCTGCAGGTGCGCGTCGAAATGCTCCTTGATCATCGCGAAGCGCACGAAATCCCAGTGCGGCTGCGGCGTGAGCGCCTCCTTCATCTGCCATACCGCGTTCGCGATGTCGCCCACCACCTCGATCTGCGGAAAATAGACCGGGTCGACCTGCGCGCCGAGGAAGTTCACGTGGATGACTGTTTTGTCGTCCGCGTGCATGAAGAACGGCGGCTTCTCGATCACGTCGTGGCCGACGTTGATGATGCAGTCCGCATGCTCGATCGCGCGGTGCACGAAGTCGCCGTCGGACAGCGTCGCGTTGCCGAGCCACAGCGGATGCGTCTCGTCGATCACGCCCTTGCCCATCTGCGTCGTGAAGAACGGGATGCCCGTCTTGTCGACGAATTCGAGCAGCATCTTGCAGCTGGTCTTGCGGTTGCCGCCCGCGCCGATCATCAGCAGCGGATGGCGCGCGGACTGGATCGCGTCGACCGCGTGCGCGACCGCTTTCTCCTCGGCCACGGGCCGCCGGCTGTAGCTCGCGGGAATCGGCTTGCCGTCCCCTTCCTCGTGCGCGATGTCCTCCGGCAGTTCGAGGTGGGTCGCGCCGGGCCGCTCTTCCTCCGCGCGCCGGAACGCCTCGCGCACGGCCGACGGGATGTGGCCGATCGACACGATCTGCCGCGTGAGCTTCGTGAGCGGCTGCATCATGTCGACCACGTCGACGATCTGGAAGTGGCCCTGCTTGCTGGATTTGATCGGCTTCTGCCCGGTGATCATCAGCATCGGCATCCCGCCGAGCTGCGCATACGCGGCGGCCGTCACGAAGTTCGTGGCGCCGGGCCCGAGCGTCGCGAGACACACGCCGGTGCGGCCCGTCAGGCGGCCGTAGGTGGCGGCCATGAACCCGGCCGCCTGTTCGTGCCGGGTCAGCACGAGCTTGATTTTCGACCGCCGCAGCGATTCGAGCAGATCGAGGTTTTCCTCGCCGGGAATGCCGAATACGTACTCGACGCCTTCGGCTTCCAGCGCCTTCACGAACAGATCCGATGCTTTCATGGGGACTCTCGGTTGATGCCGCCTGCCCGGCCTACGGACACGCGGCGTACATGACGCGCGCCGGCCTACGGCACGCGGACGCTTTACCTACTGGACACAAGCCACGGCACTGCCCGCCGCGCAACGAGCGATGCGCGGCGGCGCCTCCGGATACCGGAGGACGAACGGACCCGCCCGCGCGCGGCGGGCGCGCACGGGCGGAAAAGACGTTTTTGATTGTAGACGGATTCGGCGGATTTCGACTTCGGCCGAATGGCCATTCGGCGCGCAAACGGAGCGGGCGGCCCTAATGTAGCGACTACGGAATAGCCCGATATACCTGTGAACCATGGTTGACATACTGCAATCAATGCCCTACAGTGCGCCTACGTTCAGCATCCGGACCACCGACGTCTTCGACGCATGGTTTGCCGGCCTGCAGGATCGCGTCGCGAAGCGCCGCATCCAGGCACGCATCGACCGCCTGTCGATGGGCAATCCGGGCGACTGGAAATCCGCCGGCTCGCCGGTCGTCGAAATGCGTATCGACCATGGCCCCGGCTATCGCGTCTACTACGTCCGGCGCGGAACGATCTGGGTCATCCTGCTCTGCGGCGGCGATAAATCGACGCAACAGGCCGACATACGCGCCGCGCACGCGATGCTCGCGCATCTCGACATGGAGTGATCGATGGACAAGATCAGCACCCGCCCGTGGGATTCGGCCGACCATCTGCAAACCGAAGACGACATGGCCGACTACTTCGAAGCCTGCCTGCAAGAGGCCGGCGACGATCCGGCCTTCATCGCGCACGCGCTCGGCGTGATCGCACGCGCACGCGGCATGTCGCAGGTCGCGCGCGATGCGGGCCTGTCGCGCGAAGGGCTGTACAAGGCGCTGTCGCACGACGGCAATCCGAGCTTCGGCACGATCCTGAAGGTCATCAAGGCACTCGGCCTGCAACTGCACGGCTCGAAAGCGCACGCGTGATGCGCGGGCGCGCGCCATCGCGCCCTTTCCGCGATGCCCGTCGCCGCGTCAGTGCAGCCACCCGGCCGCCCAGCGCGGCACCAGCGACACCAGATACAACCCGAGCCCGATCAGCCCGCCGACCAGCGTGCCGTTGATGCGAATGTACTGCAGATCCTTGCCGATGTTCAGCTCGATCTGCCGAGACATCTCGCGCGCATCCCAGTTGCGCACCGTGTCGCGAATGTGACGCATCAGGAAATCGGCGAAATCCGGCGCCATCTCGTGCACGGCCTTCTCGATATGCTCGTTCAGCGACGCGCGCAGTGCCGGGCTCTCGGCGAGCCGTGCGCCGAGCCAGCCGCCGAGCGTCGCGGCCTGCCGGTGCAGCGTCGAATCGGGGCGTGCGAGATCGGCCTTCAGCCATGCGCGCAACTGGTCCCACAAGTCGCGCGCATACTCGTTGAACGCATCGCCGTCGCGGATATAGCGCTTGATCTCCTCGCCCTTTTCGATGAACGCGGGATCGTGCTTCAGCCGCTCGGTCAGCCGCGCGACCGTCCGGTCGAAGCGCTGCCGCAACTCGTGCTCGGGGTCCGCCGCCACGCCTTCGAGCACGCGGCTCACCGCGCTCGCGAGCATCCGCGCGCCGTTTTCGCCGAACCACTGCGTCGGCATGATCTTCTCGACCTTCGGGTACTGCGTCTTCAGCCATTCGACGATGAAGCCCGCGATCACCTCGCGGTTCTCCTCCTTGTCGAGCACGTCGACCACCTGTTCGATCGCATCGTCGAGCAGCGCCTGGTGGCGGCCGTCCTTCGTCAGCGTATCGAGGATCACGCCGGCCGATTGCGACAGGTCGACCCGGTCGATCACCGCGCGAAACGCGTCGTGGACGAACGACTGGATCCGCGCGTCGTCGGTCATGTCGAGTGCGAAGCTCATCAGTTTCGTCACATAACCGCCGAGCGCGTCGGTGTTCGCGGGCTCGCCGAGCCACGCGCCGAGTTTCTGCGCGGGATCGTGCTGGCGGATCTGCGCGGCAAGCGCATCGGGGCCGAGGAACTTCTCGCGCACGAACACCGCGAGGTTGTCGGCGATCTTGTCCTTGTTCTTCGGGATGATCTCGGTGTGGCGCGACACGAACGGGATCGGCACGCGGCGGAACAGCGCGACGACCGCAAACCAGTCGGCGAGCGCGCCGACCATCGCAGCCTCGGCCACGGCCTTGACGCCGTCCACCCACGGGCCGCGCGGCAGCAGGATCGTCGTGACGAACACCGCAACCGCGGCCAGCAGCAGCCACAGCGCGCGGCGCTTGCTTCGTTTCAGTTCGAGGGCTTTGTCTGGCGGCATGGAGGACGGGCGGATCGGCGATGCCGCTAATATCCCCGATTTCGCGTCAACCGACAAACGCGCGGGCCGAGCCGGCCCGCGCGCCCAGCCGTTACAGGAACGTCTTCAGGTTCACCGCCGGATCGGCGAGTTTCACCGGATCGGGCACCGCCCCCGCCGCGATCAGCCGGCGCGATGCGCCGATGTCGCGCCCCAGGTTCGCCGCGGCCACCGCGACGATTCTGCCGTCGTCGCCCAGCCCGAACACCGTGAACGGCCCGCTCGCCGGATCGCCGCGCACGACGGTCGTGCGTTCGCTGCCGAACAGCCCGAGCATCTGCAGATTGCAGTCGTACTGATCGGACCATAACCACGGCAGCTCGGCATAGGTCTCGTCGGCACCGAGCAGGTTCGCGGCCGCGACGGCCGGCTGGTTTTCGGCGACCTGCCACGATTCGATCCGCACGTGACGCCCGAGCAGCGGATTGAAGTGCATCGTCACCTCGCCCGTCGCGAAAATCGCGGGATCGGCGGTGCGGCAGCCCGCGTCGACGCGTATCCCGTTGTCGACATCGAGCCCGGCCGCCTGTGCAAGTTCGACATTGGGTACGACACCGATGCCGACCACGACGATATCGGCCTGCACGTCGCCGCGATCGGTCTCGACGATCGCACCGCCGGACGGCGCACGACGAATCGCACGCGGCAGCGTCGCCATCTGAAACACCACGCCGCGCGCGTCGTGCAACTGACGCGCATACGCACCGACGACTTCCGGCAACGCACGCTGCAGCAATCGGGGAGCCGGATCGATCACCGTCACGTCGCACCCGAGCTGGCGCGCCGCGGCCGCGACCTCGAGGCCGATGAACCCGCCGCCGAGCACCGCGACGCGGCGGCCCGGCGCAAGCTTCGCGCGCAACGCACGCGCATCGTCAACGGTGCGGACGTAATGCGGCGCGACGCCTGCGTCGATCGCGCCGCCGAACGTGCGTACCCGCGAGCCCGTCGCGAGCACGAGCCGCGCGTACGGCAACGTCGTGCCGTCGTCGAGCCGCACGCGCTGCGCGTCGCGCTCGATCGCATCGACGCGCGTGCCGAGCCGCAGCTCGATACGCTGCGTGTCGTACCACGCAGCATCGCGCACGAACGCGCGCTGCTCGCCGCCGTCGCTCATCAGCGCATCCTTCGACAGCGCGGGCCGGTCGTACGGCAGCTCACGCTCCGCGCCGATCATCACGATGCGCGCGGCGGCATCGCGTTCGCGCAGCGCTTCGGCCGTGCGCCGGGCCGCGTGGCCCGCGCCGACGATCACGAACGGATCAGCCGACATTGACTTCCACCTGCCCGTCGACGATCCGGATCGGATAGGTCCGCACCGGCTCCGTGATCGGCGCGCATTTCGGCGCGCCGGTGCGGATGTCGATCAGCCCCTGGTGCAGCGGGCATTCGACGCAACCGTCCTCCACATAACCTTCGGACAGCCGCGCATGGCCGTGCGTGCAGAGGTCGTGCATCGCGAACAGTTCGTCGCCGATCCGGAACACGGCGATCGGCTTCTGGCCGGCGACACGCGCAGCCGGCTCGTCTTCGGAGAATTCGTCGAAAGCGCCGAGCGGATGCCACTCGGCGAGCGTTGCTTCGGTCATGTCGGTTCCTTGCTTCGTCAGATCGGGGTTGCGAGCAGCGTCTGCACGCGCGACGTGTCGTAGATCACGCGCTTGGTCTTGTAGCGCAGCCCGTCGGGCGTGCGCACGACCGTGTCGTAGTACTTGCCGGCCTGATACACGTTCGACTCGCCATTGCTGCGCGTCTGCACGACGACGTAGTTGCTCTCGGTGTCGATCTCGCCGTCGCGTTCGGCGACGATCGTCAGGCCCGACGTCATGTGCCGGTACGTGTGCTCTTCAAAGATGTTCGCGTGCCGCAGCGACACCACGCGGTCGCGCAGCATCCGCTGGTTCGTGCAGTGGACGATCCCGACCGGCAGCCCGAGATCCGCGTTCTCCTTCGGCACGATTTCGTATGTGCAGTCCTCGGTGAACATGTCCGGCCAGTGTTCGAGCCGGTCGTTGTCGAGGTGCCCGATGTAGCGGTTCTGGAGCATGTAAATCTCGAACCACGTCTTCATGTCTTCCGTCATTTCTCGCTCCCGCTTCAATAGCCCATCAGCTTCTGGTAGCCGACCCAGAACTTGCGGATCAGGCTTTCGGTGATCACCGTGTCCTGCTGGTCCGGATTGCCGCGCGACATCTCGATCACCGACGTCGCATCGCCATCGCGCACCGTGCCGCGCTGCACGAGCTCGGTCGCTTCGGTGTCTTCCATCGAGATATAGCCGGCCGGCCCGACGAGGTTCGCCTGCTTGATGCGCAGCGCGCGCAGCTCGGGCGTATCGTCCGCATAGCCGAAGAAATGGAAGATCAGCTCGAAGTTGTCGGGGCCCTTCGGCAGGATCTGTCGCGCGACCAGCGTGTTGTGGATCTGCTGGATCACGAGCTGCGGGAAGATCGGCTGGATATGGTTCGTGCAGTCCTCGTCGAATTCCGATACGAGATCGAGAATCGATTCGTCTTCGAGGTGGAAGCCCTCGTCGAACGAACGGATGTTCTGCTGCTTGTACGCGGCCGACGTATCGTCGTTCGTCTTCGTCACCGTGATGATGCTGTGCAGCCCGTGGTTCGCGTCCGGAATCGAACGCGCCTTCATCCCGACGCGGAAGATGTTGAAGGTCGTATGGAACAGGTGCAGCATGCTCGCGTGATACGGGTCCTTCACGTTCTCCATGTACAGCTTCCAGTTCGACTTCGAATACTGGCGCGTGCAGCCGAGATACTCGATCGGCTTGTGGAAGATCCGGTCGATCCACGGGCGCATCTGCTCGCCGAGGTAGTCGGGCAGCGGCATCACGTCATCGCTGAAGGTCGCGAACACCAGCCCGCGATAGCTGTCGACGCGCAGCTTGCGCAGCCCGTGCTGCTTCGGATCGAAATCCGCGGGCATCCCGGTCATCCCCTTCTGGCCGCGCCGGAACGGCACGCCGAGCAGGTTGCCCGTGTTGTCGAAGCTCCACTGGTGATACACGCACGTGTGCGAGGTCGCATTGCCGCGCGACTTGCGGCACACCTGCGCGCCGCGGTGCGCGCAACGGTTCACCCATGCGGCGAGCGTGCCGTCCTCGGCGCGCGTGACGACCACCGGCGTGTCGCCGACGAACGTGCTCTTGAAGTCGCCGGCGTTCGGGATTTCCGCTTCCAGCGCGACGAAGTTCCACGTCGGCCCGCGGAAGATGCGTTCCTGCTCGCGGTCGTAGACGGCACGCGAACTGAACACCTTGTACGGCACGCGCGAGCCGTCGTCGTGCGGAAAGCTCACGTCGGATGCGTCGTCGCGCGCGGCGAACACGACGGGCGATTCTGTCTGCTCCATGTCGGACTCCTGGTCGTTCCGTTTCATTAATAAGATGGAGCCCATTTTTGAAAAGCTAATATTCGCCGTCTATCCGGAAAGTGCGATTGCGGCGATGCAATATCCACTTTCGGCGGATTTCTGAGCTAGCATGGCGGCACACACGATGCGGCACTTGATCGAGACCCATTCGTCGGATCGAAGCGCGCCGTCCACAATCAGGCTGATGCCCATGTCCCCAACGTCGTTCGAGCCGCTCGCGCTGCGCGCGCACCGGCTGTTCGAATCCCGCGATCTCGACGAGACGCGCGAGCGGATCTCGCGCGTGATGCAGCCGCACGCGCTGCTGCCGAACGGCCGCGTGCACGGTGCGTCGCACATGGATTTCGTCAAGCTCGGCGGGCTCGGGATCGGCACGATCGCGTTCGGCGACGCGATGCGCGTGCAGGTGGACGCGGTCGACGGCTATTACCTGCTGATGTTCTGCCTGTCCGGCCAGGCCGAGGTGCGCGCGATGGGGCGGCAGCTTGGCGTCGACGGCCAGACCGGCGTACTGTGCGCGCCCGGCGAGCGCTTCGACGCGGTGCTGTCCGCCGATTGCGAGCAGTTCGTGCTGCGCATCGACGCGGCGACCGTCGGCTCGCTGACCGGCGACCCGCGCGCAACGCTCGACCCCGTGCTGCACATCAGCGACGCCGCGCTCGCCGCGTGGCGCCAGCAACTGATGCTCGTCGCGCGTTCGCCCGAACTGCTCGAACGCGCGAACGCGAGCCCGCGCGTCGCGTCGCAGCTCGAGCACCTGCTGATCGACCTGCTGATCGAAGGCCACCCGCCGTCCGTGTTGCACGCGTCGCACCGCGATCCGGCGCCGGGCTTCGTGCGGCGCGCGCAGGACTTCGTGAACGCGCATTACGCGCAGCCGCTGCAGCTCGCCGATATCGTCCGCGCCGCCAACGTGCCGGAACGGACGCTGCGCGACGCGTTCCTGCAGTTCCGCGGGATGAGCCCGATGCAATACCTGCGCGCGACGCGGCTCGGCCATGCGCGCGAGCTGCTGCGCGGTGCGGCGTCCGGCCGGCGGATTGCCGATGTCGCGCTCGATTGCGGGTTTACCCACCTCGGGCGGTTCGCGATCGCGTACCGGGAGAAGTTCGGAGAATCGCCGTCGGAGACGCTCGACGGGAAACGGTGACGACGTATCCGCCGCCGCACCCGGCAGCTTGCAACCGGCAACGGCTTCACACGGGACGGCGCGACACCGCGATGCCCTCTCCGCATTTGCCTGCGTACGCCGAAACAGACCGTTAGTTGCGGTTTATAAAACCAGCGACGACCGTTACCCCGCCGGCGCGAACATCTCCCGCGCGATCGCGCAGAACGCGGCCGTCGCCGCGCTTTCGCCGTGCAGCCGGCGGCTCATGATGATCGGCGACGTCGCCGCCGGCTCCGGCAGCCGCCGGTAGACGACACCTCTCACGCGCACACCTTCCACGCTCTCCGGCACCAGCGACACGCCGACCTGCGCGGCGACGAGCCCGAGCGCCGTCTGCAATTCGCGCACCTCATGGACGGCCGCCGGCACCAGCCCGCCGTCGCGCAATGCGGACAACTGCTGATCGGCGAAGCTCGGGCGCGGCGTGCTCGGATAGACGATCAGCGTCTCGTTCGCGATATCAGCGAGCGCGAGCGGCCGGTCGGGGTCGGCAAGCGGATGCCCGGCCGGCAGCGCCGCGATCAGCTTTTCCTCGATCAGCGCCTCGCGCACGAGCTGGTCGTCGTCGAAACGCAGTCGGCCGAACCCCACGTCGATCCGCCCGCCCTTCAGCGCACCAAGCTGCTCCAGCGTGAACATTTCGATCAGCGACAGCTCGACGTCCGGCTGCGCCTCGCGAAACGCACGGATCACGTCCGGCAGTGCGCCGTACAGCGTCGACGGCACGAAGCCGATCACGATCCGCTCCGACAGCTGCGCGAGCCGCCGCGTCAGCGGGCCGAGCTCGTCGGCCTGGTCGACGAGGCGCTTCGCCTGCGTATAGAACACGCGCCCGGCGTCCGTCAGCTTCAGCGGCCGCGCGCCGCGCTCGAACAACGGCAACCCGATCTCGTCCTCGATCGCCTGGAGCTGGCGGCTCAGCGGCGGCTGCGTCATGTGCAGCCGCTCGGCAGCCCGCGTGATGTTCATTTCCTCCGCGACGGCGATGAAGTAGCGGAGCTGGCGCAATTCCATTTCATGCCTCAAAGGTATGGAAGTAGTCGGAAAGAGTGTTGGACGACGCGGGGCGGGAATTCCTACCATGTGCACCAACAGGAGGAATCGCATGATAGCAACTGCCGCCACCATCGAACGCATCGAGACGCTGCTCGTCGACGTGCCAACGATCAGGCCCCACAAACTATCGGTCGCCACGATGAATTGCCAAACCCTCGTACTGGTCCGAGTTCGATGCACGGACGGTATCGAAGGCGTCGGCGAGGCGACGACCATCGGCGGCCTCGCGTACGGCGAGGAGAGCCCCGAAAGCATCAAGGTCAACATCGACACCTACTTCGCGCCGCTGCTGCAGGGCATGGACGCGACGCGCCCGGGCGCCGCGATGGCACGGGCGCGCAAGCTGTTCCAGGGCAACCGCTTCGCGAAGTGCGCGATCGAAACCGCGCTGTTCGACGCGCAGGCGCGGCGTCTCGGCGTGCCGCTGTCCGAACTGTTCGGCGGCCGCAGGACCGATGCGGTGGACGTCGCATGGACGCTCGCGAGCGGCGACACACAGCGCGACATCGCGGAAGCCGAAGCAATGCTCGAAGCGCGCCGCCATCGTGCATTCAAGCTGAAGATCGGTTCGAACGCGGTCGATGACGACGTCGCGCACGTGGTCGCGATCAAACGCGCGCTCGGCGAGCGCGGCGACGTGCGGGTCGACGTGAACCAGGCGTGGAGCGAAACCGACGCGATCCGGGCCGGCGCGCGGCTCGCGGAAGCCGGCGTGAGCCTGGTCGAGCAGCCGATCGCCGCGACCAACCGCGCAGGGCTGAAACGTCTCACGCAGCTCGCGCAGGTTCCGATCATGGCCGACGAGGCGCTGCACGGCCCCGTCGATGCGTTCGCGCTCGCGCAGGATCGCGCGGCCGACGTGTTCGCGGTGAAGATCGCGCAATCGGGCGGCCTGCAGGGCGCGGCGAGCGTCGCGTCGATCGCGGCGGCCGCCGGCATCGAACTGTACGGCGGCACGATGCTCGAGGGCGCGGCCGGCACGATGGCGTCCGCGCAATTGTTCAGCACGTTCGACTCGCTGAAATGGGGCACCGAGCTGTTCGGCCCGCTGCTGCTCACCGAGGAAATCCTCGTCGAGCCGCTGCGCTACCAGGATTTCAAGCTGCACCTGCCGGCGACGCCCGGCCTCGGCATCACCTTCGACTGGGCCCGCATCGAACGGATGCGACGCGACGCCCGCTGATCCCCACACGACAACCGCAACCGGAGACACAGATGAACAAGCAAGCCATCGACGCCCTGCTGAAGACCTTCGACGACGCCGCCGAGAAGCCCGGCAACCCGCGCGTGCGCGCGATCGTCAACCGGATCGTGAAGGACATCTGCTACACGATCGAGGACTTCGACGTGCAGCCGAGCGAGTTCTGGACGGCCCTCGACTACCTGAACGAAGCGGGCCGCGAATTCGGGCTGATCGCCGCGGGCCTCGGCCTCGAGCGCTTCCTCGACGTGCGGATGGACGAGGCCGAGGAAAAGGCCGGCATCCAGGGCGGCACGCCACGCACGATCGAAGGGCCGCTGTATGTCGCCGGTGCGCCGGAATCGGTCGGCCATGCACGCCTCGACGACGGCACCGACCCGGGCCAGACGCTCATCATGCGCGGCCAGGTGCTCGGCAACGATGGCGCGCCGATCGCGAATGCGCTGGTCGAGGTATGGCACGCAAACCATCTCGGCAACTATTCGTACTTCGATCAATCGCAGCCCGCATTCAACCTGCGCCGCTCGATCCGCACCGATGCCGAAGGCCGCTACAGCTTCCGCAGCGTGCTGCCGGTCGGCTACAGCGTGCCGCCGGGCAGCAAGACCGAGCAGCTGCTTGACCAGCTCGGTCGCCACGGCCATCGCCCGGCGCACATTCACTTCTTCGTTTCGGCGGACGGTTATCGTAAGCTGACGACGCAGATCAACATCGAAGGCGATCCGCACATCTGGGACGACTTCGCATTCGCGACCCGCGAAGGGCTGATCCCGAAGATCAAGCAGGCCGAAGGCGCGGAAGGCAAGCCGTACGGTGTCGACGGGCAGTTCGCGCTGATCGACTTCGATTTCTCGCTGCTCAAGGAAAAGCAGGACGTGCCGGCGAGCGAAGTCGAGCGGGCACGCGCGCAGGCCTGAGCGGCCGTTCCGTTCGACGAATCGATAACGCAAGGAGTGCAGGATGCTGTTTCATGTGGAAATGACGGTCCGTCTGCCGGCGGACATAGATCCGGTCAAGGCGGCGACGCTGAAGGCGGAAGAAAAGGCGATGTGCCAGCGGCTGATGAACGAAGGGATCTGGCGGCATCTGTGGCGGATCGCGGGGCGCTATGCGAACGTCAGCATTTTCGATGTCGAGAGCGTTCAGCAGCTGCATGATCTTCTCAGCCAGTTGCCGCTGTTTCCGTATATGGAGATGGAAGTGCGGGCGCTGTGCCGGCATCCGTCTTCGGTTCGGGAAGACGATCGGTAAACGAGCGTGAAGGATGTCGGCGGCGGCATCCTTCACTAATTCGTTCCGCTCCTTGCTTGCCGCGCAGATTCAGCTCGTCGTGAAGAGCGCCGGCGGCTATCGGCTGGTCCCGTACTCCCCGGAATCTCGACCGCCCGCCAATTCGGTCATCGACAATTCGAGCTTGAGCGGCTTGTCGGCGTCGAGCTTCTTCTTTTCGACAACGCGTTTCCAACCATCCCTGTTTCCCGGAGCGCGATAGAACGCGACGACTGCAACGTATCGCGTATCGGCCTTCATCGGCTGAGACAGGCTTGCCGATGCCCCGGAGCTCACGACCGTCGACATATCTGCCTGCAAATCCTAGGCGAGCACCGGCCGGTCGTGCTTCAACAGATCGTCATACGATGCTGTATCGAACATCTTGCGGTCCTTCAGTTGGTACGGGCTGCCCGATCTCACGAACATCTACAAGGCACTGCCCGCATCCGCGCACTTGCTCAAGCAGCAGATGGAAGCGACGCTGCTGAAGTACGAGCCGCGCATTCGCTCGATCGACGTCGGGATCGTCGACAACCGCGATCCCGGCATCCTGGTCAGCTTCGAGATGACGTGCCACCTGAAGAACGCCGGGCTCGTGCGCTTCGGCACCTACTTCGAGCCGCCGGGCCGCCTGCGCGTCGAACGACGCATCGATCGGTCATGACCACGCCCAATCAATGCCCGTGCGCGAGATGCGCCGCAAACCCCGCCTTCCCCTGCGCGATCTCCTCCTTCAGCGTCAACGCCGGAATCTCATAATCGCCTGCATTCTGCCGCCGGAACGGAATCGGCTGCGCAGTCCACAGATCGTCGAAACGCCTGCCGAGCGCCGCGCGCGTTTCCTCGAAACGCGCGTCGTTCATCTTTCCCGTCCGGTAGATCACGAACGGCGGCAGCACATCGAAACCCGGGTAATACAGAATCCCGTGATGAATCGGGAACAGCACGTCGTCGATCGGCCCGTTGATGCCGCGCGGGCTGTAGTGCGATTCCCAGCCGCCGGTCGTCACGATCACCATCGCACGCTTGCCCGCCAGTGAGCCCTCGCCGTAACGGTCGCCCCAGTGCTTGTCGGAATGCTCGCCGACGCCGTATGCGAAACCGTACGCATACACGCGCTCGACCCAGCCCTTCATGATCGCCGGCATCGAGAACCACCACAGCGGAAACTGCAGGATCACGGCATCGGCCCACTTCAGCTTGTCCTGTTCGCGCGCGATATCGTCGCGTTGCGTGCCCGTCTCGAATGCATGCTTCGAGTCGAGCGCAGGATCGAAGCGCGCATCGGGCGCGCGATCGGTCACGTCGCTCGCATCGAACGCCGCCTTCCAGTTCATCGCATACAGGTCGGTCACCTGCACGGTGTGGCCGGCCGCTTCGAGATGCTCGACGGCAAAGTCGCGCAGCGCGCCGTTCAGCGAACGCGGTTCGGGATGGGCATAAACGATCAGCACATTCATGTTCGTCACTCCGTTGATTGAATGACTGCAGGATGCCCCCGCCGAAGGTATATTTGAAATGAATTCCTGATATTCCAGGTATAGCCATGAATAATCTCAGGCGACTCGATCTGAACCTGCTGGTCACGCTGGACGTGCTGCTCGCCGAGCACAACGTCACGCGCGCGGCCGAAAGGCTGAACATGTCGCAACCGTCAGTGAGCGTGCAGTTGCAGAAACTGCGCGACCTGTTCGGCGATCCGCTGCTGCTGCCGGGGCCGCGCGGGATGCGGCCGACCGCGCGCGCGGAAGCGCTGCGCGAGCCGCTGCGGGATGCGCTCGAAGCCGTCGAACGCGCGGTGGTTCCGGCCGCGCCATTCGATCCCGCGACCGCGACGAGCACGTGGCGCGTGGCCGCGACCGACTACGGCGAATCGACGATCGTGCTGCCCGCGCTGAACACGCTGCGGGCGGCCGCGCCCGGTACACGGCTCGCCGTCGTCGAGCTCGTGCCGCCGCGCATCGAGCAGGATGCCGAGCGAAACGGCATCGACCTGGCCTTTCATACGACCGAGGGGTCGCCGCCAGGCATGCGGCGCCTGCCGCTGTTCGTCGAGCGTTACGTGCTCATCGGCCGAGCCGGGCATCCGAAGCTGAAGCGGCGCCCCACGCTCGCGCAGTTCGGCACGCTCGAACACGTGATCGTGTCGCCCGACGGCGGCGGCTTCTTCGGCGTGACGGACGAAGCGCTCGCGAAGCTCGGTGCCACGCGGCGCGTCGTGCTGTCCGTGCCGCATTTCCTGTTCGTGATGTCGGCCGTCGCCAGCACCGATCTCGTCGCGATGCTGCCCGAGCGGCTGGTGCGCGACGTGCCCGCGCTGCGCGTCGTGCAAGCGCCGGTCGAGGTGCCCGGCTATGAAATGTCGATGCTGTGGCACGAGCGCGTGCATCGCGATCCCGCGCATCGGTGGCTGCGGGAAACCATCGCGGAATCGGTGTAAGCCGAATGCGGCCCACGGAATCGGCGCGACAACGAGCGGGCAGCGCTCGCACACCGGCCTCTATCGGCTTCCCGTCATCCGCCCCCTGCCCGCGCCGGCAAGATTCTTCATCCGGGACTTGAAACCGCCTCGAACACTGTATGTATTTACAGTGCTTTTGCACCATTTGACCCGAATTCCGTCATCCACAGACGGACGGACTTTTGTGAGGCGACCATGTTCCAGTCATCCGCATTCGATCCCGAGCAACCCGGTTTCAACCCGATCCACTTCGAGCGCGCCGCGCGGCAGGCGGTCGTCGATCTTCAACGCGTCGTCGGCGCCCCCGCGCAGCGGGCGCTCGGCCTGCGGCGGCGCAGCCATCCGGCAGCGGTTCGCACGATGAGCTGGCAGGCGCTGTTGAATGTCGAGGAGCTTGCGTTCTCGAACGCAGGCTTCCTGAACCGCAACGATCCGACCGTCATCGATGCGTTCATCCGGCTGCGCGACAGCCGAATGATCGCGGCGGACATCGAGGAAGCCGTCGACTGGAAGCGCGACGACGACGATCTACCCGCCGTCTATCTGATCGTCAAGGCGATGCTCGAAGCGGAAGAGGCAGAGACGCAGCGCGTCGAGATGGACTGACGCCGGCGCAAGCGACGAATCCCGGGGCAGCGCACGCCATCGCGGCCACGCGCCGCCGAGCAATCAGAGCCGCGCCGCGAGCCGCGCGCCCTGATCGATCGCGCGCTTCGCATCGAGTTCGGCGGCCAGTTCCGCGCCGCCGATCAGGTGCACCGAGCGCCCGGCCGCCTGCAGCGGCGCGAGCAACGCGCGCTGCGGCTCCTGCCCCGTGCAGAGCACGATCGTGTCGGCTTCGATTACTTCGTGATCGGTGCGCTGCTCGCCGTACGACACGTGCAGCCCGCGCGCATCGATCAGCTCGTAGTTCACGCCGCCGATCATCTTCACCTGCTTCATCTTCAGCGTCGCGCGGTGAATCCAGCCGGTCGTCTTGCCGAGCCCCTTGCCGAGCGGCGCGGCCTTGCGCTGCAGCAGCGTCACTTCACGCGCGGGCGCCGCAACCTGCGCACGCGTCACGCCGCCGCGCGTCACGGCCGGGTCGGTCACGCCCCACTCGGCCTTCCACTCTTCCAGATCGAGCGCCGGCGACTCGCCCGCCTGCACCAGATACTCGGCGACATCGAAGCCGATCCCGCCCGCGCCGACCACCGCGACGCGCCGGCCGACCGGCTGCCTGCCGGCAAGCACATCGATATAGCTGAGCACGTTCGGCCCATCCTGCCCAGGAATCTTCGGGTCGCGCGGCGCGACGCCCGTTGCAAGCACGATCTCGTCGTAACCGCCCGCGATCAGGTCGCTCGCGTCGACGCGGCGATTCAGGTGCAGGTTCACGCCGGTCAGCTCGACCTGCCGGCCGAAGTAGCGCAACGCTTCATGAAACTCTTCCTTGCCCGGAACCTGCTTCGCCATGTTGAACTGGCCGCCGATCTCGGCTGCGCCGTCGAACAGGTCGACCTGATGGCCGCGCTGCGCGAGCACGGTCGAGCACGCGAGCCCGGCCGGCCCCGCGCCGACCACCGCGATGCGCTTCGGCTGCTGCGCGGGCGTGTATTTCAGCTCCGTCTCGTGGCACGCACGCGGATTCAGCAGGCACGACGCGATCTTGTTCTTGAACGCGTGGTCGAGGCACGCCTGGTTGCAGCCGATGCAGGTGTTGATCTCGTCGGCGCGGCCCTGCGCGGCCTTGACGACGAACTCGGCATCCGCGAGCAGCGGGCGCGCCATCGACACCATGTCCGCGCAGCCATCTGCCAGGATCTGCTCGGCCACTTCCGGCCGGTTGATCCGGTTGGTCGTCACGAGCGGAATGCCGACCTCGCCCTTCATTTTCTTCGTCACCCACGCGAACGCGCCGCGCGGCACCGACGTCGCGATGGTCGGCACACGCGCCTCGTGCCAGCCGATCCCCGTGTTGATGATCGTCGCACCCGCGCGCTCGACGGCCTTCGCGAGCTGCACGGTTTCGCTCCAGTCGCTGCCGTCCGGAATCAGGTCGAGCATCGACAGCCGGTAGATCAGGATGAAATCGCGGCCGACCGCTTCGCGCGTGCGCTCGATGATCTCGATCGGCAAGCGGATGCGGTTCTCGTACGACCCGCCCCACTGGTCGGTGCGCTTGTTCGTATGCATCGAGATGAACTGGTTGATCAGGTAGCCCTCGGAGCCCATGATCTCGACGCCGTCGTAGCCGGCTTCGCGCGCGAGCTTCGCACAGCGGACGAATGCGCGAATCTGCCGCTCGACGCCGCCCGCGCTCAGTTCGTGCGGCGCGAACGGTGAAATCGGCGACTTGATCTTCGACGGCGCGACCGCGAACGGGTGGTAACCGTAGCGGCCCGTATGCAGGATCTGCAGTGCGATCTTGCCGTCCTCCGCATGCACGGCGCCGGTGATCTCGCGATGCCGCCGCGCGGCGGCCGACGTCATCAGCGTGCCGCCGAACGGCTTGGTCCAGCCGGCCACGTTCGGCGCGAAGCCGCCCGTCACGATCAGGCCGACGCCGCCGCGCGCGCGTTCGGCGAAATATTCGGCGAGCCGCGGCAGCGTCTTGCGGCTGTCCTCGAGGCCCGTGTGCATCGAGCCCATCAGCACGCGGTTCTTCAGCGTCGTGAAGCCGAGATCGAGCGGCGCGAGCAGATGGGGAAAGGTGGTCGTCATGGTGATCCTGCCGGTAAGCGATGCCTGCCATCGTAGGCGCGCGCCGCCTTGAACGTGAGGGGGCAAACAGCCATAATGCTTGTCATTTCCGGCCAAAATGACATGACCTCCCCACTCGCCAAGGACCGCCTCGGGCTGCGCCGGCCGACGATTCCGGTCGCCTATACGCGCCTGCTACTGCAGGCGCTGGCCGCGCGCGGCGTCGACCTGGCCGCCGTGCGTGCCGGCACGGGCCTGCGTGACGCGGTGCTGGCCGAACCGGACGCGCGCGTCGCGCCGTCGCAATGGGGGCGGCTCGTGCTCAATGCGATCGAGATCGGCGGCGATCCGGGCATCGGGCTCGCGTTCGGGCTGCTGCTGAAGCCGACCGTGCACGGCTTTCTCGGCTATGCGACGCTGACCGCGCGGGACATCCGCGAAGCGCTGTCCGTCACGCAACGCTACTTCCGGATGCGCAACCGCCAATACCGGCTGACCTATGCGGAAGACGAACGCGGCGCGACGCTCGAACTGCACGGCGTGCAGGCCAGCCCGGTGCTGCAGCATCACGTGATGTTCGAATTCGTGCTGACCGGGCTCGCGCAGAACATCTCGCAATGGGCCGGACGCGCGTCGCCGCCGATCAAGCTGCAATTCGCGTGGCCGGAGCCCGCGTATTTCGCGCGCTATCGCGACCAGTTGCCGCCGGTCGAATTCGGCTGTGCGGCAAACGCGCTGTGGATTGCTCACGACGTGCTCGACTGGCCGCTGCCGCTCGCCGACGAAGTCGCGCACCGGCAAGCGCTCGTGCAAGTCGAGCGCGAGTATGCGCAGGTGCGGCAGGAGGAAGGCGATCTCGTCGAGCGCGTGCGCGCGGAGTTGGCGAGAGCAACCGGCGTCTATCCCGGCCCGGAATCGCTCGCCGACGCGCTGCTCGTGTCGACGCGCACGCTGCGGCGCCGCCTGGAGGAAGCCGGTTCGAGCTATCGGCAATTGCTCGACGAAGCGCGGTTTCGCGACGCGAAGCAGTTGCTCGCCGCATCGGATCTCGACCTGAAGACGATCGCCGAGCGGCTGCAATTCACCGATCCGGCGAATTTCACGCGCGCGTTCCGGCGCTGGGCCGGGCAAACGCCGAGCGCGTATCGGGAAGCGGCGACCGGTTCGATGCCACCGGCGGCGACCGGCGCACCGGTACGCGAATGACGCCGGGATATCGGCGGCACGGTTCGTGCGTGCCCGAGCATTTCAGCGTCACGCAAAGGGCAACCCGTCGCCCGGCAATACCGGACGGTCGGCCGAAAGCGTTGGCGTATGATGGGCGCCACATCAAAACGATGCCGAGCGAACCGGCGCCCTCTCCGACCCATGCCCAATCGCACCACCCTGATCGAGGCCACGATCGACCGCGTCGATACCAACCTCATCCGATTCAAGTCCGATGTCAGGAAGGCCCCGCCATACCGTTTGACGATGCAGAGCGTCTGCTACTTCGTCACGGCCAGCGACGTCGACGCGGAAGCGTTCAAGCAGATCGGGAAACTGAAGCCCGGCATGTCGGTGCGCGCCTGCACGTTCGAGCATCGCGGCCGTCGCCGGATCGCCTGGATCAGGAGCGGCAACCTTGCCATCGCGCCGTACGACGTGCTTGCGCAAAAGCAGCGGAACCTGTCGCTGCTTGCGTGGGCGTCGTGCCTGCTCGTGCTGAGCCTGGGTATCGCTGCCGCGGCACTTCATTCGGGTTGGGCGTTCGTCTCGGCACTGGCCACCGTCGTGGCCATCGTCAGTCTGGTGGGCAGCCTGCTCGCCATCGGCGGCTTGTCCGACCTGATCTTCCAGCCGCAGCGACGCGAAGCCCAGGATAGCTGGCGATGCGAACCGTCCGGTTTCGACGTGGAGCGGAGCAGCCCATGACGAACCACGCGATGCAGACAGCATCCGGCCGCGTGACGGCGATCGGCCAGCAATCGATCGAGACGAAGGTCTGGAGCAACAATCTGGGCGCGACCACGCAAAGCATCGAGGAAATCACGCTCCAGCTCGATTCGCTCGCTTCCCCTCTCGTGTTCAGGACCAACCGGACGACGCGCCTGTTCCTCGCCGACGGCGATCGATTGAATGTTGCCTATGCCGACGGCCAGGATCGCCAGATCGTCTACGGCATCCGCAACATGACCGACGGCTCGGCTTATCTGCTGCGCCCCGCCAAAGTCGCCGGCGCCCGGACCGACCTCGTCGTCATGCTCGTTTGCGTGGTCGCCGCCGCCGTGGTCAGCGGGATCGTATCCGCGGTGACGCTCAGCACGGAATCGATGTTCGACGTGTTTGCGCTGATCAGCGCGAGTACGATCGGTTTGTGCGTGCTGAGTGCGATCCTGCGCATCCTGTTCGGCGTGATCGTGTGGCCCGAAATCAGAAGGCTGGCGCAACCGGGCGGCAAACGCGAAATGAATGCGGCAACGCAAGCGCTCTCGCTCACGCGGGAAGAAACCCGGCACGTACGCTTCATCTGACCGGGCCGCGCGCGGCCACTGCGCGGGCGAACGAGGCTGCACACGCCACGGATCGCATCGCCGTGGTCACCGCCTGACTTGCCGGCGGCAAGCGCCGCTCGTTCAGGTCAAACCGGATCCGCCCGAACGCGCATCGTCGCCCAGATAAATCCGCGCGCCGCCGTCCCCGTCGCCCGCGTCGATCCGCACCTCGCCCGTTGCGGCGACGATCGCGTCATACACGTCATCGGTCACGCACACCACCGGCACCGCGATCGCATACAGCTCGGCGGCCACGATCGCGCCGATCGAGATGATCAGGTCGCGCTCCTTCAGCACGATCGCGACGGGCCCCGTGCCGTTGCGCACGGCTTCGGCGAGCACGCTGCTGCTCGAGCTCGAACCCTTCGCGTGCGGCATCACCATCACCTTGCCGGCGAGACTCGCGCCAGCCTGTGGATGCCCGCGATCGACGATCTTGCCCGCGCCCGAATCGTAGCCGCCCCAGAAGCTGAGCGGCTTGTCGAGCACGAACGCGCTCGCGCATGCGCTGCCCGGCACGAGCGTGTCGCCCGTCAGACCTTTGCCCGTCGCTTCAATCATCGAATCGCACCTTTCCTTCGTACGCCGAACGCACGCATTCGCGCATGCTGCCGTATGCGACCGTCACGCCGATATTCGCGGGCGCATACGACGCCCATTTCCCCGAGTTGGTCATTACCAACCCCGACAGTTGCTTCATCACCGGTGTGATGTACGTGCAGGTATCGACGACGATCTGGATGCCGCGCGCGGCGAACTTGTCCGCGAGGCCGGCTTCGCCCAGTTCCCACAAAATGAAGCGGCTCGTGTTCACGTAGAAATCGCATGCCGGCTTGCCGTCGAACGCTTCGAGCAACGCATCGAGCGTGCGGAATTCGGCCAGCGAGAAATGCGGCGTGCCGAGCGCCACCGCGACGAGCGCGTCGCCGGCCGCGCCGTGGTTCAGCGTGCGGCGAATCTCGTCGAGATCGGCCATCGCGACGTCGACCGTGCGTTGCGCCGCGCGGCCGTGCAAGGCGGCATCGAGCGTCGGCGCCTCGGGCGTCACGCCCACCGCATGGAACAGCGCGACGGCCCCGCTCGATGCGGCAGCCGCGCCGAGCGCCTTGAGTTCGTCTTCGGTAGTGTCCGCCGGCAGCCCGACGATCGCCGGCACGATTGCGCCCGCGATTTTGCCGACAGCCAAGCCGAGCGCGGCGAAAAAGATATCGCGCGATGGCAGGCGGCTGAAGTCCGGCGCGTTGAACACGATCCGCGCGGCGCGGTTCGCTTCGACATGCAAACCCGCATACGGCGCGCGCCCGGTAATCGCGGCGGCCAGATCGAGAAAATCGCCGTACCGGCTCGTGCGCGCGCCGAGCACCGAGTTCGCGAACACGATCGCATTCGATTCGGCCCACGCGATCTGCTCGCCTTTCGCGGGACGGTTCTTCAACTGATACGGCGCGCACGTGAAACTCGATTCGCAGCCGAGCTGCAGATGCGCGTCCATCAGGCGCTGCGCATCGCGCTGGATCGTGCGGTCGCCGTGATACAGCTCGGGATGAATCAGGTCGAGCGACCCGACGTTCAAGGTGGTCGGCACCGCGACCTTCGCGCCCGTATCGACGAAATACTCGACGAAATCGAGACTGGTCTGGCCGTGATAAAGACAGCCGTCGATATGCGCGGACGTGATGTCGATCAGGTGCGGCGCGGACATCACTTCCGCCGTGCGTGCGACGATCCGCATCGCGCGCGCGACGCCGTCGCCGAAATCCCCGCGCAACATCGCGTCGTCGCGGTCGCTCAACTGCAGCATCGGTTGCTCCTCGTGACTCGTGCCGACGGTGCCGGCCCGTGAAATCCGTCAGAGGACTCTACAACTGGAAATAAAAACTGTCCAGATCATCGCCAATCCGGACAATTTAAAAACCAATTTTCGGTCATGGATGACATAACTCCGCGCTTCGAACTCCGCTGAAGCGACCGATGGCTCGAATTCCGCTCCAGTTCGTCGCAACGCGCGAGCCACCTGCCGCCCGCCTAGCGTTCCGCGGTCAGGCTGAACAGCTCATCGCGCAGTGCCTTCGCGCGTCCCTGGCCGAACTGCGTCTCGAATTCGTCCTGCGCGGCCTGCCATGCGACCAACGCCCGCGCGAACGTGCGCTCGCCGAGCTTCGTGAGGCTCAGCGCATGCGCGCGCGCATCGTGCTCGGACGCGGCCGTCGCGACCAAACCGTCGCGCTGCAACGGTTTCAGCGCGCGCAGCAGCGTCGTGCGATCCATTACGAGCGCATCGGCCAGTTCGCTCATCAGCAGGCCGGGGCGACGCGTCAAATTCGCCATGATCGAAAACTGCGCGGGCGTGACGCCCACCGGGGCCAGATGGCGTTCGTACAGTTGCGTGACGAAGCGCGCCGCCTGACGCAGCGCGAGGCAGTTGCACGCTTGGGCAATCCGGTTGTCGTTCATGCTCCGCAATTTATATGTGCATATGCATAAAGTCAATGTACACTCCGCCGTAACGAGGCCGGCCGGGCGCGTCCGGCGCCCCGCCATCGCGTCAAGGAGACGGACATGGACTACATCGACAAGCTGCGGATCTTCCGGTCGGTGGTCGAGATGCGCAGCTTCACGCGCGCCGCCGACATCCACGGTCTCGCGCGGCCGGTCGTGTCGCGTGCGGTCGCGGATCTGGAAGCGCGCTTCGGCAGCCGGCTGCTGCACCGGACCACGCGCCAGGTGTCGCTGACCGAAACCGCCGAACGCATCTACGAGCGCTGCGCGGCCGTGCTCGACGAACTCGACGCGCTCGAAGCGGAAGCGCAGACGCAGACGCGCGAGCCCGAGGGCCTGCTGCGTCTCGTCGCGCACACGACGGCCGCGCTGAACCGGCTCGTGCCGCTGATCGCCGGCTTCAAGCGCGCGCATCCGAAGGTGCGCCTCGATGTCACGCTGACCGAGCGCCCCGTCGATCTCGTCGGCGAAGGCTACGACATCGGCATCGTCGTGCCTTACATGCTGACGAGCGAGACGACCGTCGTGCGGCTGGTCGAGCGCATTCCGGTCGTGATCGTCGCGACGCCCGCGTATCTGGGCGCGCATTCGCGCCCCGAAACGCCGGCGGACCTGGCCGATCATCCGTTCGTGCCGATATCGCCGTCGCTGCGCCGGCCCGCGCTGTCGTTCCGCGTCGACGGCGACACGCTGACCGTGCCGTACCGCTTCGACATCTCGTCGAACAGCCCCGTCTTCAACCGCGAAATGGTGATGCACGACTTCGGCATCGGCGTCGTGCCGAGAACGCTCGTCGAAGCCGAACTCGCGTCGGGTGCGCTCGTGCAGTTGCTGGAGGGCGCCGATCTCGTCGACGCGTTCGTCGAGATCAAGCTCGCGTACGCGAACCGCGCGCTGCTGCCCGCGAAGGTGAAGGCATTCATCGACTACACGGCCGCCTATTGCGACCGCGTAGGCGGGATTGTTCCTGCGGCGGCCTGATCCGGCGCGCGAACGCGCCGGCGTGACGCCGATTGGTACAGCCACGACACCAATCTGATCCTGCTCCACCCATCGCTTCGTGGCGCCCCGCGCCCTAACATGTGCACATGCACAAGACCACGCTTATCGATGACGATTGCTTCGCGGTCCGGCAAGCCGCCCGCCGGATCTCGCAGTTCTACGAGCGTTACCTGTCGCGGGCGGGCGTCACGCCGTCGCAGTACAGCATTCTCGCGTTGCTGCGCGACCGGCCGGGCCTGACGATGGCAACGCTGTCGGCCGTGCTGGTGATCGAGCGCACCGCGCTGCTGCGCGCGCTCAAGCCGCTCGTCGGCGCGGCGCTGGTGACGGGCCGGATCGAGCCGCCGCACCGCCGCCAGACGTTCGCGCTGACCGCGCACGGCGAAACGAAGATCGCCGATGCACACGTGCACTGGCTCGCCGCACAGGAAGCGTTCGAACGGCGATTCGGGCCGGCGCAGGCAGCCCGGCTGAGAGACGAATTGTTCCGGATCACGCACAACCTGCCGGAGCGCTAACCCCCCTTCCCCGATCGACGCGTTTGTCGTCGATCGTTTCAATAAGTGCATATACATAGGTGAATCGATGGAAACGACCCAAGAAGCCGCTGCTTCCCGCGAGGCAGCCACAATCGACCCGCCCGCGAAGCAGCGACGCCGCGTGCCGTGGATGCGCATCGCGGTGGGCGCCGTCGTCGTCGTCGTGGCCGCGGCCGTGCTCGACTGGCTGTTCGTGCTGCGCTTCCAGGAGAGCACCGACGATGCGTATGTCGGCGGCGACGTAACGGTGCTCGCGCCGAAGGTCAACGGCTTCGTCGACCGGATTCTCGTGACCGACAACCAGCGCGTGAAGGCCGGCGACGTGCTCGTGCAGCTCGATGCGCGCGACTACGATGCGAAGCTCGCGCAGGCCAGCGCCGAAGTCGACAGCGCGCGCTCCGCCGTGACCGAACTCGAAGCAAAGCAGCAACTGCAATTCGCGGTGATCGGCCAGCACGCGGCAGACAAGAACGCGTCGTCGGCCGAGCTGACGCGCGCCGCATCCGACCGCGTGCGCTACCGCGAGCTCGTGAAATCCGACGCCGTGTCGAACCAGATCGTCGAGCGCGCGGACGCCGACTATTCGAAGGCAGGCGCGGCCGTCGACCGCAGCGACGCCGCGCTGCTCGCCTCGAAGCGGCAGCTCGACGTGCTCGGCGCGCAACTCGCCGATGCGCGCGCCCGCGTGAACACCGCGCTCGCCGCGCAGCGCGTCGCGGCGCTCAACGTCGAATACACGACGATCCGCTCGCCGGTCGACGGTTACGTCGGCAACCGCACAGGCCGCGTCGGCATGCTCGCGAACGTCGGCGTGCCGCTGCTGACGGTCGTGCCGGCTTCCGGGCTGTGGATCGACGCGAACTTCAAGGAAGACCAGCTTCGCAAGATGCGCGCGGGCGATCGCGTCGACGTGTCGCTCGATGCGTCGAGCACGCGCCTGCACGGCCGTGTCGACAGCGTCGCGCCCGCGACCGGCGCGACCTTCAGCGTGCTGCCGCCCGAGAACGCGACCGGCAACTTCACGAAGATCGTCCAGCGCGTGCCCGTACGCGTGCATCTCGATCCGCAGCCGGGCCTCGAGCACGTGCTGCGCCCCGGCCTGTCCGCGGTCGTGACCGTGCATACCGACCACGCGAACTGAGCGGGAGCCGACCATGACCACCGCGTTTTCCGGCGACCCCGCGTCGCAACCGACGAAGCAGCGCGTATTCGCGTTCGCGCTGATGTGCGTCGGCTTCTTCATGGCGACGCTCGACATCCAGATCGTCGCGTCGTCGCTGCGCGACATCGGCGGCGGCTTGTCCGCGAGCCAGGACGAGCTGTCGTGGGTGCAGACGGCCTACCTGATCGCCGAGATCATCGTGATCCCGATGTCGGGCTGGCTGTCGAAGGTGATGTCGACGCGCTGGCTGTTCGTCGCGTCGGCGGTCGGCTTCACGATCACCAGCATGCTGTGCGGGCTCGCGTGGGACATCAACTCGATGATCCTGTTTCGCGGGCTGCAGGGCGCGCTCGGCGCCGCGATGATCCCGACCGTGTTCACCACCGCGTTCGTGCTGTTCCCGGGCAAGCAGCGGCTGATCGCATCGACGACCATCGGCGCGCTCGCGTCGCTCGCGCCGGCGATCGGCCCCGTGATCGGCGGCTGGATCACCGACCAATGGTCGTGGCACTGGCTGTTCTATCTGAACCTCGTGCCGGGTATCGCCGTGGCCGCACTCGTGCCGCGCTACGTGCATATCGACGAACCCGACCTGAGCCTCGTCAAGCGCGGCGACTATCTCGGCATCGTGTTGATGTCGGGCTTCCTCGGTTGCCTCGAATACGTGCTGGAAGAAGGCCCGCGCAAGAACTGGTTCGGCGACGATGCGATCGTCATCTGCGCGTGGATCTCCGGCATCTGCGGCTTCCTGTTCATCGTGCATGCGCTGACCGCCGACGATCCGATCGTCGACCTGCGCGCGCTCGCCGTGCGCAACTTCGGGATCGGCAGCCTGCTGTCGTTCGTGACCGGCATCGGGATCTTCGTGACCGTGTTCCTGACGCCGCTGTTTCTTGCGCAGGTGCGCGCGTTCAGCTCGCTGCAGATCGGCCTGGCGCTGCTGTCGGTCGGCGCGTTCCAGTTGGTCGCGCTTTGCGTGTATGCGTTCGCGGCGCGCTACTTCAGCATGCGCGCGCTGCTCGTGTTCGGGCTGATCTGCTTCGGCCTCGGCTGCTACCTGTACACGCCGATCACGCACGACTGGGGCTGGCGGGAACTGCTGCTACCGCAGGCGCTGCGCGGCATCGGCCAGCAGTTCAGCGTGCCGCCGATCGTGACGATGGCGCTCGGTTCGCTGCCGCAGTCGCGGCTGAAATCCGCGAGCGGGCTGTTCAACCTGATGCGCAATCTCGGCGGTGCGATCGGCATCGCGGTGAGCGCGACGATGCTCAACGACCGGCTGAACTTCCACTACCTGCGCCTGAACGAGCACGTGAGCGCAGGCGAGCCGCAGATCGCGTCGCTGCTCGATCATCAGGCCGCGTACTGGACGGCTGTTGCGGGCAATACGCTGAATACCGCGCAGGCAGGGCTCGCGAACCTGCATCGGCTGATTTATCGCGAAGCGCTGACGCTCACCTATGCGGATGCGTACTACGCGCTGTCGCTGTGTTTCGTCGTCGCGCTGCTTGCCGTCGTGTTTTCCAAACCCATTACGTTGAACGCGCCGCCGCCGGACGCGCACTGAGGCTGAGGCCATCATCATGAAAAAGCTACTCGTCGCGCTGGCTGTCAGCGCATTCGCCGCAGGCTGCGCGGTGCAGCCCGCGCAGCATCCGGCGCTGCCCGAATCCGTGCAGACGCTCGCGCCCACCGCATGGGATACCGACGTGCCGCGCGCGGACATCGACGCCGCCGCATGGTGGGCGCAATTCCACGATCCCGTGCTCGACCGGCTCATCGCGACCGTGCTCGACGGCAACCTCGATCTGCAGGCCGCCGCCGAACGCGTGAAGCAGGCGCAGGCGCTGACCGTACAGAAGCGCGCGGTGCTGCTGCCCGAACTCGACGCGACCGCGCATGCGGCCGACGCGCGGCAGAACACGCCGCCGCCGCTCGGCTATGTGCGGCAGGCCGGCGCGGGGCTCGCGCTGAGTTGGTCGCCCGATGTATTCGGCGGCGAACGGCTCGATCTGCTCGCCGCGCAGGCCGAACTTGTCGGGCAGAAGCACGCGGAAGATGCGATGCGGCTCGCGCTCGCGGCCGATGCGGCATCCGCGTATGTCGACCTGCGCTGGGCGCAGCAGGAACTGAAGATCCTGCAGGACAACGCGAAGATCCGGCAGCACGCGCTCGAACTCACGCGCAAGCGGCAGGCGTTCGGGCTGTCGACGGAACTCGACGTCACGCGCGCGCAGAACCAGCTCGATGCGCTCGAAGCGCGGATTCCGCCGACGCAGGCGCAGATATCGCATCAACTCAATCTGATTGCCGTGTATTCGGGGCGGACGCCGGAATCGGTCGATCGGCTCGTGTTGGCGCAGGCGGGGGAGATTCCCGCGCCGCCGGTCGGCGCGCCGGGGACGTTGCCTTCGCAGGCGTTGTTGCGGCGGCCCGATGTGCTGACTGCTTATGCGCAGGTCGAGCGGAGAGCGGCGCAAGTGGGTGTTGCCAAGGCCGAACGGTATCCGAAGTTTTCGCTGAATTTGACGGACGGGATTCTGGCGGCGTCGTATCTCGGGTTGCCTACGTTGACCGACAACCTGTTCAGCGCGGCGTTGAGCGCGACGAGCCCGATCTTCAATGCGGGGCGTATTACTGCCGATATCACGCAGAGCGAAAGCCGGATGCGCGAGTCCGAACTCGGGTTAAGGCAGACGATGCTGCAGGCGTTGAGGGAAGTCGAGGATGCGCGTGCGAATCTCGTCAGTTCTGATGAGGCGACACGGCGGCTCGATAGCGCGCTTTCTGCGTCGGACAAGGCGCTTGGGTTGGCGAATCAGCTTTATAAGGGCGGTGCGACGGATTTTCTGGACGTGCTGTCGGCGCAGGAGGTTTATCTAAGGGACTCGGATTCGCTCAATCAGGTCAAGCGCGAGCATGCGCTGGCGGCGGTCGCGCTTTATCGGTCGCTTGGGGGTGGGTGGAGCAGGAATGAGGCGGCGGGTGAGGCGGAGGCTGTGGCGAGGAATTGAGCCCGGGGCCTGCGCGGCGGTGCGGTCATCCGACGTCGGGCCAGCGGTATCCGATCACTTCGTTCAGCGGATACGCGAGTTCGCGCACTTCTTCCAGTTGGTTGCCGCCGAACAGATGCACGTATTCGTCATCGTGACGCAAGTAGAAACCGACGTGCCCTTTCCAGCTCGCGGGATCGTCGCGCGTCAGGATTGCGATGCAGCCGTAGACCGGTCGCTCCAGCGGGCGGCCCCATTCGAGCCACGAGCGCGCGAGCGCGGAGCCCGTGCCGCGAATGCCGGCGTGCGTCATGCACCAGTTGACGAACGACGAACACCAGGAAATCTTGTCGTCGTAGCCGACAAGGTTCGTGTGGTTGTTGTACTCGACGATGCGCGGGTTGATGCTGCCGGGCGGGTGGCGGCGGATGCCGAGTTCGGCCAGCGCGAGGGGCATCCAAAGCGGGTGGGCGGTCGATTCTCGATTGCCCTCGGGGGTCGATCGGGTCACGTCAGTCTCGGATTTTTGAGATGGACAATCTTCGCATGAATGCGGAAATTCAACAGCGCGCCTTCAGCGACTGGACTCACAAGTTAATCGAATCCATCCGATTGTTTCGGCACGCGCAGTGACGACTCACGGCCGTTTCGGTCGTGACAGTTGTTGAAGTTGGCTGTGGGCGCACATCGCGACATGCGCGGCGATGGCCAGGGCGATATCGCCCCGGCGGTCAGTCCCGTTCGTTCAAAACCAGCAGTCCACCCGCAAGAGCCGCATAAAGCGGCCCCTGCTTGTTATGCCGGCGTGTCTTCCGGTTCTGGGTCGTGGTAAGGCTGCTCTCGCAGCGCTAGCTGGCTGTAGTCCGGCGAGATCGTGATTTTCCGGGTGACGTAGTTGACGTCGAGGTAGACGCGGTCGCCCGGTTTGAATCCAAAGATCTTGAAATCCAGATCGATTGCCTTCATCCACGGCAGGTAAGGCCAGCCGCGCTTGGGAAGGTCCGGGTAGTTGCGGAGGACCAGCTCAAACGTCTTTTTCATATCGACCGGTTTGTTCTTCCTGCGACGTGTCTTACTATTGGCGTCAGCCATTTCCGACTCCTGTGTTGAGTTGGTGGTGGTCAGCGGGTCGTATGGGTTGCCGCCCATGCGGCCCGCGCTTTTTGTTGCCGTGAATTTCCCTTCTCTCTCCCCCTTCGCTGCGTCTTGTTGGGCAAGACGGATTTTTCGACCATCGGTGCGAAGGGTGCTGCGTTCAACCTCCGATGGGCGAGAAGCAAGGCTTCATGACCAGTGTAGTCGCGCTGGCATCTCAGAAATGGGGAGTTGGGGGGGATTGGCCGTTAGGTAGAGGGATGGGCGGGATGGAGGCATCCTTTGTGCCCTTCGAATCGCTAAGGCTGGCCGGCTTGGCGCCATTTCAATCGTCGGAAACAGCCTCGACCGCCGCCCTTCTCAAGCCCTACGGCACACGACCGCTAACGTTCTACGCGCTGACGTAGATCGAGCGATAGCGGTCGAACCCGGAAATACGACGCACGAGTGCCGGTCGGGTGCTGCTGCTTTAAGTGCAAACGTCGGTAGTCGACCCACAAGGGACGACCAGGTTAGTGGGAAGGAGTCGTTCGAGTCGATCCGTGCTCACCCATCGCCCTCTCATGTTTTCAACGACCCTGCCGATATCGGCAGAAGGGAGAGCTACTCGTCGTTGCTTCTCCGGACCGCAATTGCCTCGAAAGACTCTCCAAAGAGCAACCGCCGGAGAGAGCGACACTCGTTGAAGAAGCCTCCCGAAACTCTGGGGTGATGTATGCTCGGGATTCCCTACAAGGAATTATAGAAATGGAAAACCACAGTCAGGGTGGATCGGTGCAGTCGGCCATGCAACCTTCAATCGTTGAGCATTTTTCTATCGATGGACTCTACGGATATCGTTCGGTTGGCTTGTCGTCAAAGTACGCTGCGACTGTCTTGATTGCACGGAACGGCTCGGGAAAGACGACATTGATCGCTGCTTTAGACGCGTTTCTTCGCGGGCAATTCAGTCGGTTCATCGGTCTTACTTTCGAAAAAATCACATGCCGACTAAGAGGCCAGTTGTTCGAATTCGAAGTCTACCGGAGTGACATAGAACAGCTTTCTGACTTTGCTCTCAGAGGCGAGATCGCAGCGCGTGCCAAAGCGTGGGATGTGCAACCGATGGCGCTCCTAACGCTAGTAGAGGGCTCGATTAGGACCCTGGGTTACCCGGAACTTCTCGATGACCCGACGTTCTCCGCCATTTACGCAAAGATGGGTTACGACTACGCAGTTGCAAAGAGTCAATGCGAACGTTTGGCCAAAGAATTGTCCGAGCAGAACTTCAGAATTAATCAGCTCCGCGATCAGCTGGCGTCGGCTCTAAAAGACTTCGAGATCGTTTATTTGCCGACTTATCGGCGGATTGAATTATCTCTGCCCGGTCCGGACGTGCGCCGCGGCGAAAGAAAGAAGAGTGTTTTGTCGCGCCTTGGCGTCACTCGCACGGGGTTGTATTCAGCAGACATACAATTCGGGCTTGGCGATATATCTGATCGCCTAGCAGGCTGTTGAAATTGGGAACGGTGTAAACGGGCTCGAAGGGCGGTGCGTTAGAGATATCGTGTTCATGATCTTGAGCAGATGAGCCGATGCGTGGAATGGACGAGATGCA